>NZ_DATCRY010000029.1:0-42283 GCF_036568765.1 Dyella sp.
TCAAACGCCACCTCTGGTGGCCTCCCAAAAACCAACTACGGCAATTCATCCGAGCCATCTCCAGCGGTCCTCTGACTTGGGTGTACACCGGCATCTCTACGTGAAAAACGTGGGGATACCTCAGGGGCTGGGGTGAGGGGGTAACGCTCTTCAGTACGAAACCTTCTTACGTCGTACCAACACATAGACGCCCACCAGCAATGACACTGCCGCGGTGATGACGACGTAGTGCGCCGGTGCCGTTTGCCCTACCCGCTCGGCCATCAATCCAATCAACGCAGCGGTGCTCGCACCGAACACCGCATACGCCACGTTGTAGGCGAACGACAAACCCGAATAGCGGATCGCCGGCGGAAATGCCGCAACCATCAGGCATGGCACCACGGCAACCGAACCGACCAGGAAGCCCACCGCCGGATACAGTACGAGGAAATGCGCGCCACCGGCGGCCAGATCGTCGTAAAGGCCGTAAGTGCCAAGAATCAGTCCCAACGAACCGACGATCAGCGCCCAGGCAGCGCCGATACGATCGACCAGCCAGCCGAAGAACACACAACCGATCGCAAGGCAAAGCGCGGACAGGCTGTTGCCCAGCGAGACATCGTCCTGTGCCAGGTTGAATGGTTTCTGCACCAGGCTGGGCAACATCAGGATCAGCACCAGGATCGCTGCTGTCAGCATCCATGTGGTCAGCATCGAAAGCGCCACACCGCCAAGATGACCGCGCAGCACGCTACGCAGCGGCAATTCGCGGCTCAATTCCTTGCGCTCGCGCATGGCGGCGAACACGGGTGTTTCGCTTAACCAGCGCCGCAACCAGACGGCGACGAAACCGAACACCCCGCCGATAAGGAACGGCACGCGCCACCCCCAGTCGAGCATCTGTGCAGGTGTCAGTTCGTGATGCAACCAGGCCGCCAGCAAAGAACCCAACAGGATGCCGACCGTCAGACCCGAGGTCAGGCTACCCACAGCAAAGCCCACACGGCCAGGAGGAGCATGTTCGGCCACGAATACCCAGGCACCGGGCACTTCGCCGCCGATCGCCACGCCCTGAGTAATACGCAGCAATAACAGCAAAAGCGGGGCGGCCAGGCCGATCTGCGCGTGCACGGGCAGCAAGCCGATCACGAGTGTCGGTAGCGCCATCAGGAACACGCTCAAGGTGAACATTTTCTTGCGACCGGAACGATCGCCAAAATGGGCCATCACGATGCCGCCCAACGGGCGGGCCAGATAACCCGCGGCGAAAATGCCGTATACCTGCAGCTTGGCCAGCCAGGGTGCCGTGCCCGGTGGAAAGAACAAATGGCTTAGCGGCGCGGCCACGAAAAGAAATACGACGAAATCGTAGAACTCCAGCGCACCACCGAGCGCGGCCAGGAAAAGCGTTTTGATATCGCCGCGGCTCAAAGCTTGAGAAGGTACCGGCGACAAGGGACTTGCAGCTTGCATGAAACGTCCAGCGCGAATGACAGGGGCGCCACATATACCACCAGCGCGCACAAACGTCTTCACATTCGCCCTGCTTTTGCTAGCCTAGCGCCCGTCACCCGGGACTGGGGGACTTCCTGGGGGCATACGCAAGCTGGATTTTCCACTGTGTTATGGCGAGGAGAGGAATAATGAGCCTGGGTAAACGCTTGACCGCCGAATTCTTCGGCACGTTCTGGCTGGTATTCGGCGGATGCGGTAGCGCAGTATTAGCTGCGGCCTTTCCGGAACTGGGTATCGGTTTCGCCGGTGTCGCACTGGCCTTCGGTCTGACTGTCGTCACCATGGCCTATGCGGTGGGCCATATTTCCGGTGCGCACTTCAATCCCGCCGTAACCGTGGGTGTGGCTGCCTGTGGACGCCTGCCGGCCAAGGATGTCATTCCATACATCATCGCTCAGGTCATCGGTGGCATCGCCGCAGGCGCCGTGCTCTACGCCATCGCCAGCGGCAAACCGGGTTTCGATGCGGCAGCCAGCGGTTTCGCTTCCAACGGTTACGGCGAACACTCCCCGGGCGGTTACTCGATGGGCGCGGCCATTGTGGCCGAATTTGTGCTGACCGCGTTTTTCCTGATCGTCATCTGCGGCAGCACGCACCGTCTGGCGCCGACCGGCTTCGCACCGCTGGCCATCGGTCTGGCTCTCACTCTGATCCACCTGATCAGCATCCCCGTCACCAATACCTCGGTCAATCCTGCACGCAGTACGGGTGTGGCGGTGTTTCAGGGCGGATGGGCGCTCGGACAGTTGTGGCTGTTCTGGGTGGTGCCACTGATCGGCGGCGCGGTCGGCGGGTTGATCTATCGCGGGTTGCTTGAGGATAAGAAGCCTTAAGGCAACTTTGTTCTTCACGCGGCATCCCTGCTCGTCGTCCCAGCGAAAGCTGGGACCCAGCGTCTTAAGCTCCGATACGTGAAAGGCTCTGGGTCCCGGCGTCCGCTGGGACGACAATAGGAAGGGTTATTGGAGATTGCCTGGAATACTTCGAGCTTCAACGTTCGTAAAGCTCGATCGGCAGCTTGTCCGGATCGGCAAAGAACGTAAAACGCTTTCCCGTGTATTCATCCACACGCACCGGTTCACACGTCACACCATGCGACGACAATCGCCGGATGGCCGCATCGATATCGTCGACGGCAAAAGCCAGATGCCGAAGTCCTTGTGCCTCGGGATAGGATGGACGCGGTGGCGACGAGGGAAACGAAAACAGCTCCAGGCTTACGCCGGGACTTACTTCCAGATCGCATTTCCACGACTCCCGCGCCTCGCGATATACCTCGCGAACGATCGCTAGCCCCAGCACCTCGTGGTAGAAGGCACGCGAACGCGCGTAGTCGGAACAGATCAACGCAACATGATGGATGGCTTTGAGCACGGCAGTCATGCCTCGCTGAACGGAAACGCCAATACATCGGCAATAGCATCGCTGCCGCTCAGACACATCAGCAATCGCTCCACGCCGAGCGCGACTCCGGCACAGTCCGGCATGCGATCGAGCACGGCAAGCAGATTCTCGTCGATAGGTACTTCACGTTGCTCGCGCTGGCGCCGCACGGCATTATCGCGCTCGAAACGTATGCGCTGCTCGGCCGCATCGTTGAGTTCATGATAGCCATTGGCCAGTTCGTAGCGTCCCAGATAAAGCTCGAAGCGTTCGGCCATCGGTGGATCGCCCGGGCGAATTTTCGCCAACGCGCACTGGCTGGCCGGGTAATCGTGGATCAAGGTGATGCGATCGTCAGGGAACGCCGGCTGCAGGATATGTGTGATCAACAGGTCCAGCCAATCGTCGCGCGTCAGCCCCGCCGGTTCGATGCCAAACGCCGCCAGCGGTTCGCGCAAGGCGTCTATGGGCGCATGCACCGGATCGAGCAGCAATTCGTCGATAAACCATTGCCGGTAGCTCTCGACGACCACTTCGCAACGGCGCCCGACCATCGCCAGTGCGGCCTCGACCAAGGCGACGGTTTCTTCCATCAAACGGCGATGATCCCAACCGACGCGATACCACTCCAGCATCGTAAATTCGGGATTGTGGCGTCCGCCTGCCTCGGCGTTGCGGAATACCCGGCCCAGTTCGTAGCAATCGCCGACACCGGCGGCAAGCAGACGCTTGAGCGGGTATTCCGGCGACGTGCGCAGCCAACGCTCGCGCGCACCGGCATCCACGTGACCATGGAAGGTTGTGTGAAAGCTTTCGATGTTCGGATCGGTATTGCCCGCCGCCGAGAGGATCGGCGTTTCTACTTCGAGGACGCCGCGCTCGGCGAAGAACTGGCGGATCAAGGCATACACCTTGGCGCGCAGGCGCAAGGCATAAGTAGTCGTCGAGGGGTGTGGGATGGGGGCGGGCATGGTTGAAAGTATCGCCGGATGCGCAGCGGTTTTTAAGAGCCGCCGCGCACAGACCGTGTCCCTACTCGTGCTGCTTCAACAATGCCAGGAGCGCAGCTTCGTCCCACACGGGCACGCCAAGTTCCTGCGCTTTATCCAGCTTGGAGCCTGCCGACTCTCCTGCCACGACGAAACTGGTTTTCTTGGAAACCGAACCGGCCACCTTGGCACCCAGCGCTTCCAGCCGCTCCTTGGCTTCGTCACGACCGAGCGAGGATAAGGTGCCGGTCAACACCACGGTCTGACCATCCAGCGGCGCACTGGCAGTTGCGGCCTGCTTCGGGATCGCCTCGAGCAGGCGGTGCATGGCCGCTTCGGCGCCACGAAGCTCGGCTAATGCCTCGGCACTGGCCAGATAGGCTTCCAGCCCCAATGACGCCGCCTGCGGCAAGCCGGCCACGATCCATTGCGGTGGACCGGCGGCAATCAACTTGTCCAGCGTGGAGTAATGCTCTGCCAGGAGGCGAGTGCTCTTGGGGCCGAGCTTGGCAATCTTGGCGTTATCCAATAGTACCGACAAGCTCAGTTGCTGACGCAGTTTGGGCGAGGGCGTGCTTTCGTCGCTGAAGACGATACCCGCAGCCAGTAGCGCGTCGACCACTTCCTGGTTGCCTTCCTGCGCGAAAAACGCCGCGATCGACTTGGCCACTTCGCCGCCGACATCCGGCAACACGCGAAGGATGGGCTCGGGCATGGCCCGGATAATCTCCAGCCGCCCCAGCCAGGCAGCCAACGTCTTGGCTGTGCTCTCCCCGATATGCATGATGCCGAGCGCGAAGAGGAACCGCGGCAAGGTGGTGTGCTTGCTCGCCTCGATTCCTTCGATCAGGTTTTCGGCCCACTTGGTGGCCACCTTGCCGGCCTTGACGGTCTCTGGGGTAGTGCCATCGCGCTCATCCGCGCGACGCTTCATCTCCAGGAAATCGTCGAGCGTGAGTTTGTACAGATCCGCCGGCGTGCGCACATAGTCGAAATCGACTAGCGCCTCGGCAAAGCGCTCGCCCAGGCCTTCGACATCCATCGCACGTCGCCCGGCAAAATGGATGATCGCCTCCTTGCGCTGTGCCGGACACACCAGACCGCCGGAGCAACGCCACACTGCGGCGCCCTCCTCGCGTACCAGCGCCGACCCGCAAATCGGACAATGCGAAGGCATCTGCCACGGCACGGTGTGCGCCGGACGTCGATCGAGAATCACCCGCACCACTTCCGGAATCACGTCGCCGGCGCGACGGACGATCACAGTGTCACCGACGCGCACATCCAGCCGCGCCACCTGGTCGGCGTTGTGCAAGGTGGCATTGGTGACGGTCACGCCACCGACATACACCGGCGCCAGATGCGCAGTGGGTGTCGCCGCGCCAGTGCGACCGATATTGATATCGATCGAAACGACTTCGGTGCTCTGCTCCTGCGCGGGGAACTTGTGCGCGATCGCCCAACGCGGTGCGCGCGAAACAAAGCCCATCGCGCGTTGGCCAGCGTAGTCGTCCAGCTTGTAAACCACACCATCGATGTCGTAAGGCAACGCTTCGCGCTTCGCACCGATGCGTTCGAAATATGCAATCAGCCCCTCGAAGCCTTTGGCGGTGCCAACTTCGGGCGAGACCGGGAAACCCCAGTCACGCAACATCTTGAGCGTTTGCGAATGTGTCTCGGGCAAGTCGAACCCCTCTACTTGCCCCACCGCATAGGCAAAGAAGCTCAGTTTGCGCCGCGCCGTGATGGCCGGATCGTGCTGGCGCAGCGAACCGGCGGCGCCATTGCGCGGATTGGCCAGCGGCTTTTCTCCCGTCTTGCGAGCGCGCTCGTTAAACGCTTCGAAATCCCTGCGCAGCATGATCACTTCGCCGCGCACTTCGAGCACACGCGGCCAATCCTTGCCACGTAGGCGCAAGGGGATCGCGCGCACGGTGCGCAGGTTGGCGGTCACGTCCTCGCCAGTTTCGCCATCGCCACGGGTCGCACCCTGGACAAAGATGCCATCTTCATAGCGCAGACTGATGGCCAGACCGTCGAGCTTGGGCTCTACTGAAAACACCGGCAGGCGCCGGTCCAGCGCCTGCTCGATGCGCCGCTCGAACTCCGCCACTTCATGAAAACGCTCGCGTGGCGTACCGCCTTCCTGCTCGAACGCGTTGCTCAAGGAAAGCATGGGGATAGCGTGGCGCACTTCGGCGAAACCGCCCTGCGCCCTGGCGCCGACGCGCCGGCTGGGCGAATCGGGGGTGGCCAGTTCGGGATGGGCTTCTTCCAGCGCCTCCAGTTCGCGCATCAATGCGTCGTATTCGGCATCCGGAATCTCCGGATCGTCCAACACGTGGTAGCGATAATTGGCGTGCTCGATCTGGGTGCGCAGCTCGGCGGCGCGGGTCTTGGGCTGGGTGGGGCTCATGCAATCGTCCTCATATCGCCAAAGTGTAGCGACTTGGCGTTCTTCGGCACATGCGGGGGACGGAAAAATGCAACCTGGCGCAGCCTGGGGAGCTTCAGCACGACCGCCCAAGGAATGAGCGGAGAGAAGTGGTCCTTCTGCTCTAGCTCACTCCTATTCGCTCACGTCTTTGAGAGTCAGCCCGATAGCTCAGCGATGCAGGTGCCCCGACGCTTCGGGCTGGTATTCAATATCCAGCACGCGCAGTCGGCGTTTGCGGCCGTCCGGCGTCGGCCAGTCGATCTGCTGTCCCCTGGACAGGCCAAGCAATGCGCTGCCGACCGGCGCGAGGATCGATACCGTGCCAGGCGCTCCGGCATGCGCGGGGTAAACCAGCGTGACCGTGCTCGATTCGCCGGTGCTTTCATCTTCAAAACGCACCGTCGAATTCATTGTCACGATGCCGGGCGGCATATCGGCCGGTTCTACCACGTCGGCGCGAGCCAGTTCGGCCGCCAGCGCCTCGTAGCGCTCGGCTTCGGCCGGTGACATATGGTCGAGCATGGCTTCCAGTCGCTTCACATCGAGACTGGAGAGCACAATCGGCGGCTTGGACGTGGTCATGGTTTCTTAATCCTTTAAAGAAGAGAGCACAGAGGCAATCCGCTTCCACGTCCTTGGTGGAAGCTGGCGATAGATGAAAAACGCCTGACTTTGGGCGCGCTTTCGCAAAAAATCAAACTGCCATAGCAGGTATTATAGACAAATCATGCCAGAGCCTACCGCCGCCCCAGCGGAACTCCCCGCGTCCGCGCCCGCCGCGGTTGCTGCCAGTACCCCGCCCCATCTGTCTCCCACTCCACCGGGCCGAGCATCCAGTGCCAGCCAGCAAGGCCTGATCGGTCTGGTTGCTGCCGCGTTTTTCATGCAGGCGCTGGATTCGACCATCGTCAACACGGCGGTGCCAGCGATGGCGGAGGCGCTGAATGTCACGCCGCTGGGTATGCGCACCGCCCTGACCAGCTATGTACTGACCCTGGCAATCTTCATTCCCGCCAGTCCCTGGTTATGCGACCGCTTTGGCACGCGCAAGGTTTTCGCCTCGGCTATTGCGATCTTCACATTCGGCTCCCTGCTTTGCGGCATCGCGCAGAGCTTGCCCCAACTAGTCGCCGCACGCGTGCTGCAAGGGCTCGGCGGTGCGGCATTGATGCCGGTCGGTCGCTATGTGCTCGTGCGCAGCATCGACAAACGCGATTTCGTGCGCGCCATGAGCACGGTCGCCACAGTAGGCCTGCTGGGTTCCGTGCTTGGCCCTTTACTCGGCGGGGCATTGGCGCAATATGCCTCCTGGCGCATGATTTTCCTGATCAACGTGCCGGTCGGCGCAATCGGCTGGTGGATGAATCGCCAGTTCATGCCCGATTACCGCCTGGACCATGCGCACCGCTTCGACCTGCTCGGTTTCTTCCTGTTCGCGCTCGCCTCGGCCATGCTCCTGACCGCATCGGAACTGACCGGCACACCCGGAGAGTGGCGGCTGATTGCCCTCAGCGCGGTGCTGGCGGCGCTGTTTGGCTATGCCTATGTGTGGCACAGCCGGCGTACCGAGTATCCGGTACAGGACCTGAAACTGCTGCGCATCCGTAACGTCTGGGTAGCGCTGGCCGGTAATTTGTTCACCCGGCTGGGTGTGTCTGGCATGTTCCTGCTGGTCGTGCTGTTCCTGCAGGTGGGCTGCGGCTGGCCGCCGGTGCTGGCCGGCCTGATGATGGTCCCGCAAGCGCTGGGCTCGATCAGCGCCAAGTGGGCTGTCAACCGGCTGTTGATGGCCCTGGGCTACCGCCGCCTGCTGCTATCGAACACCCTTATCGTTGCGGTGCTGCTGGCGTCCTTCGCCCTGCTCGGCCGCGAATCGCCGATGTGGCTGATCGCGCTGATGATGTTCCTCTACGGCGGCTTCATGGGCCTGCAGTACACCGCCATGAACACTCTTGTGTACCAGGACCTGGACGTAAAATTCGCCTCGATGGCTTCCTCCATGGCCTCCACCGCACAATACCTGTCGATGAGCTTCGGTATCGCGCTTGCATCGCTGTTGATGGCCGCTTTCCTGGGCGGCCACGCGCATGAGGCCTACATCGCGGCCTTCCGCTGGACGGTGATCCTGATGGCGTTAGTGACAGCCGTCGGCAGCCTGATCTTCGCCCGCCTGAAGAAGGACCGGGGCACGGCCGCGGCAGGCAGGGCATAGCAAGAACGGGTAGGATGTGGGTTCATGGACTGAACCGAAGAACAAGCGATGCACGCAGCCGACATCCTTCTGACTCTCTTTATTGTCTTTCTGGCCGCGCAGATCGGCGGCGAGATCGCTCAACGGCTGAAACTGCCCGGCGTAGTCGGCGAAATCGCCGCCGGTGCCATCATCGGGCCATCCGTACTTGGCTGGCTCAAGCCCGAAGAAATCCTTCCCGGCACCCCATTGGACGTACTTGCCGAGATCGGTGTCGTCCTTCTGCTGTTCTCGGTCGGCCTGGAAACCCGGCTGGAAGACTTGAAACGCGTGGGCAAGTCGGCCTTTCTGGTGGGCCTGCTCGGCGTGATCGTCCCGTTCGGCATGGGCAGCCTGTGGGCGCATGGCTCGGGTTTCGACTGGAGCAAGTCGCTGTTCGTCGCCGCCGCCTTCGTTGCCACTTCCGCTGGCATTACCGCGCGCGTCCTGCAGGAGCTCGGTGTCCTCCAGCGCACGGAGAGCAAAGTGATCCTGGGCGCCGCGGTTATCGACGATATCCTGGCCATGCTGCTGCTTGGCGTGGTGACCTCGCTGCAAGGCGGCGACGGCTTCAACCCCATGCACCTGCTGATGGTGCTGGCCGGTGCGATCGGTTTTATCGCGGTCATCGGCTTCGGTGGCGCGCGCATCATGCGCTGGAACTCGTCCTGGCTCGACCGACCGAGCAACCCCCAATCGCCGCTGCTCATCGTGCTGGCGCTCTGCCTGGGGCTGGCCTATGTGTCGACGCTATTCGGCCTGGCCGCCATCATCGGTGCGTTCCTGGCCGGCATGATCGCCTCGGAAACCCGCCAGCAACACACCCTGGAAAAACAGACCCAGCCCCTGCTCGCCCTGCTTACGCCGTTCTTCTTCGTCATCACCGGCAGCAAGATCGACCTGCAACAGCTCGCCAGCGGCGAAGCACTGTGGATGCTTGCCGTGGTTACCGCGATCGCGATCGTCTCCAAACTACTGGGCGGCTACCTCGGCGCGTTGTCGCTAGGGCAGCGCGGCGCGGCCATCGTCGGTTTCGGCATGGTGCCGCGCGGCGAGGTGGGCGTGGTCATCGCCAGCCTGGGCTTGGCCGCCGGGGTGTTCAACGACCGCACCTACGCCATCATCGTGGCGATGTCGCTGTTGACGGCGATGGTCACGCCGCCAGTGTTGGCGGTGTTGCTGAAGCGCCAGGAAAAAGCGGGCTTGCCGGAAGGCTGAATCAACGGCGCACCGGGCGCCGCTTCACCGCATCGCCCGATATGCCCCCAATGCCGCCTCTCGCGAAGCGCCCAGGTCCACCATAGGCGCGGGATAGCCAGTGCGCTTGAGCAATCCCGGCTCCTTCCACGGCTCGAACAAGGCTTCGTCCGAAACAGCGGCCAATTCCGGCAACCAGCGGCGCAGATAGCGCCCTTCGGGGTCGAATTTGCGGGCCTGGCTGACTGGATTGAACACACGGAAATACGGCGCGGCATCCGCGCCGCAGCCGGCCACCCATTGCCATCCCAGGGTGTTGTTGGCCAGATCGGCGTCCACCAGTGTGTCCCAGAACCAGCGCGCGCCGTGGTGCCAGTGCTGGCGAAGATTTTTGGTCAGGAAGCTGGCTACGATCATGCGCACGCGGTTGTGCATCCAGCCCGTATGCCATAGCTCGCGCATACCCGCGTCGACCAGTGGAATCCCGGTACGTCCTTGCTGCCAGCGGCGCAACTGCGTCGGGCTGCGCCGGGCCCAAGTGAAGCGGTCGAAGGCCGGGTTGAAATTGACCTTCGGCGTGCGCGGAAAGTGATACAGCAAATGGTGGGCGAATTCGCGCCAGCCCAGCTCACGCAAGAAAGGCTCCAGATCGGGACGGCGCCGGGTATCGCGACGCTGCGCCTGCGCATGCAAGCTGGCATAGATCTGGCGCGGCGAAATTTCGCCGAAATGCAGATGCGGCGACAAGCGCGACGTGCCGTGGCGTGCCGGCAGATCGCGGCCCTCGGCGTAGCCATTCAGCGCATCGTCGGAAAACAGCTCCAGCATCGCCTGCGCACCGGCCTCTCCCGGCGTCCAAGCCTCACGCAATCCTGAATCCCAAGCCACGCGCGGCAACAGCTCCAATTGCTGCAGCCCCAGGCTGCCTTCGAGCCGTACCGTATGCAGCGATGCGGGCGCCTCTAGCGGCTTCTCCGGATGCAGCAACGTCCTTGCCTGGCGCCAGAACGGCGTAAACACGCGATACGGCTGTTCCTGGCGCGTCGCAATCTCCCAAGGCTCCCACCACAACGCCGCATTGAAGCTGTGCACCTCGATGCCATCGGCGCGCAAGGCTTTCTTGATGTACGAGTCACGTGCAATCGACGCCGGTTCATATAAACGGTTCCAGTAAACCGCGGTTGCGCCCGTGCGGCGAATTATTTCACGCAAGACCGAAAGCGATTCGCCGCGACCGATATGCAGGTCAACGTGTTGCCGCCGCAAGGCCGCCTGCAACGATGCAAGCGATTGATGCAGCCACCAGCGGCCGGCTGCTCCCGCCGCCCAGTCCCCATCTTCATCCGGCGCGTGGATAAACAACGGCAACACCGATGCGTACGACGCCGCAGCCGCGTGCAAGGCCGGATGATCGGTCAGGCGAAGGTCACGGCGAAACCAGACGATGGCAGATGTAGTCATCGACGCAGTCTAACGTTGCCGTGCAACGTTGTCGCAAAACGTCTCAAAAAGCCAAAACGACGGAGTCGAACTAATGAATGAACGTGAAGAAATCTCCAGCAAGCCCTTACGCGGTTTCGCCCGGCTGAACGCCGAGCAACGCGCCCAGATCGCCCGCCGGGGCGGTCTGGCGGCCCATGCGAGCGGTCACGCCCACGAATTCGACACGCACGAAGCACGTATTGCAGGGCATAAGGGCGGCGAGGCCGTCAGCGCCAATCGTGAACATATGGCAGAAATCGGCCGCAAGGGCGGTAGGGGCCGGCGCAAGCGCACACCGGAAGAGCCGCATTCAAGACCCGAATAACATCTTCCAACGGAGGTGGCCATGCGCCAAGGCGCTGCGTTGTCCAAGACCTTGCTAGCGATCGCGCTGGCCACCGCATGGCCCATGGCCCTGGTGGCCCACCCCCAATTGAACCACGCTTCTGACATGCCGGCCCACGGCGTTCATGCCCGTGACCGCGCGTTCCTCCAGCAGGCGGCCAACGAGGGGGCTGCCGAAGTGCTATTGGCGCAAGTTGCACTCAAACAGGCCAGCTCGCCGTCGGTACGCCAGCTGGCACAGCAACTTCTGGACGACCACATGCAGATCGATCGCGAACTGGTCCGGCTCACCAATCTCAAGCAGGATGCACAACCGGCCATGCCGCCGCCTGCAGCAAATCAGAAACGCACGCAACTGCAAGGCTTGCATGGGCCGGCATTCGACCGCGGCTACGTGGACGATGTCATCGATTCGCGCCAGCGTGCATTGGCAGCATTCGGCGCGGCCGCACGCGACAGTCTCGACCCCGATGTGAAGCAGTTCGCACAGAACCGATTACCGATGCTGCAGCACCAGCTAATGCTCGCCAAGGCAATCGCTGGCAGCCGCTGAAACGAGCTTTGACTACTCGCGCGGTTTGGCCGGGATGAACGGCGACACCGGATCGCTAGCCGGAAAGGTCTCTTCCAGCGACTGATCCTGATTGCTGCTTTCCCGGCGTTTGCGCGCTTCGCGCTCTTCGGGTGTTTCCTTACCAGGAGGATGCTTGTCATGATCATGATGCGAATCTTTGCGGTCGTGGTCGCTCATCGTTTTGTCCTCATCGTTCCCGACCGAGGTTGCGCGCATGCGAGTGAAGGGAAAATAATCATTGCTGCGACTCCACACCTTCTGCACAGTGGCACAACAGATTGTGAGCAAGGATGGGCCATGATTGCTCATCTCCCGAACGAAATACCGCCTCCGAACCCACCGGCACCGCCTATGCCGCAGCCGCCCGAGCCGGGTCCGGCTCCTGCACCGCCGCAGCCTGAGCTTCCTCCGGAGATTCCGCCAGATCTTCCGCCGGAAGCACCGCCGCCGTCCGTGCCGCCATTACCTGGTCAAGGCGAGCCGCCACCCATCGGCGATCCGGTGCCACGAGCTTTGCACCATGCCGACCGATAGCGATCTTGCTCGTTGGTTACAGACGATTCGCGAACGCCTCGATGTCGCGTCCGCATCGCGCGGACGCGACATCGACATCGTGGTCGACCATGGCGTCGTCCTGCTCACTGGAACTGTCGATAACCAGCAATGCAAGGACGACATCGAGGCCATTGTGCGCGCGAGTGTCCATGGCCTCATCACCGGGGTCGAAAATCGGTTGACGGTGGAACACGCGCAAACCGAACTGCCCTGATGAACCAAGGGCCTTACACCGCAGACTCGCCCATCGAACCGGTCAGCAGCCAACGACAACTCAACCGTTCCAATACGCGGATGAACGACTTGGCTGCGAATGGCCGCAAAATTCCCACCGCTTCTTTTGGACCATCGCCGGCAAACGCAGCCAGATCGCTCGCCTCATCGAAAACAATCGCCACGGGCACCAGCGACGTCTGCTGTTGACTCTCCCGCCAAGCTTGCAGGCGCGTCCATGCGCCACTTTCGACGATCGCCACTGCTATGGTATCCGCCCCATCCACTCGGGCGAGTGCATCGATCAAGCCGTCGACCGTTGCATGCCTGACGATGGGGTTACGCATGCCGGCAGTCCGCAGGCTCATTTCGATGATGTCCGCATCGTTAACCGATGCAGCCAGTATCGCGACGGTCTGCAAACGCTCGGGCGACCCGGACACACCCATCATCAAATGATGCCCAGCAGCAGCAATACAATAACGATGATGAGAATCAAGCCAAGGCCACCGCTCGGGTAATAGCCCCAGCCACGGCTGTACGGCCAGGCAGGTACGGCACCGATGAGCAAGACCACCAGCACGATCAGAAGAATGAGCGACATCAGCGTCTCCTTTTGGGGATGAGTTAAGGACTGCTTCGATGCAGCCTCACCTTGCAGCTTCTGTCGTCAATGGTGTGTCCAAGTTGTGCGTTCAGCTCATCACGGTGGGGGTGTCAAACGGCAGAGCTGTTGCGCCCGATTCACGTACCGGACCGTCGGCTAAATTCAACACGTCCTTTTCACCATCGAGCACAACCAGGATGTGTCCTTGTTCGATCTCACCTTCGAATTTACGCCGCACGGGATCGGGTACAGCCGATCCGGCCAGTGCACTGGCCCAGGTGCCGACGGCGGCACCCGCAATCGTTGTCGCGGCAACGCCAGCGAGCGTCAGTCCGATGGGGGTCACTACTACGGCAAGCAGCCCTGCAAGCAGTCCGGCTGCACCACCGAGTGTGACGCCGCGCACTGCGGCGGGGTAAAAGTCACCATCGACTACACGGCGATCGTCGGGCACAGCCTCAAGCTCGATGTCCGAACGTGCGATCAGGGAAATATCATTGTCTTCGATGCCGACCCTGCGAGCAGCCGCCATGGCTGCATGCGCGATCGCGATATTCGGCGTGCTGTAAACGTGGCGCGTTTTCATTCGTCGTCCTCCGGCAAGGAAAGTTTCGACAGATCCTGCCGAAGCTTGGTAAAACCATCCCATGGGTCGCTGCGCTGCCGCGTCAATCGCTTGGGCACTGTGCGTATATCGAAAGATGCCGCGCCCTTGAGCTTACCGAGTTCGTCCCAACGCAGAGGCACTGCGACGGGTGCACCGGGACGAGCGCGCAGCGAATAGGACGCTACGGCAGTCGCACCGCGACCGTTGCGCAGGTAATCGATGAAAATCAGTCCCTGCCGTTTGTTTTTGCTTGCTACGGCGATAAAGCGATCCGGATAAGTTCGGGCCACGGTCTGGGCAAAACTGCGTGCAACATGTCTGACTGTTTCCCAGTCGCAAGCCGGCTTCAACGGTACGACGACATGCAGGCCTTTTCCTCCTGTAACACGAACAAAAGATGTCAGACCGACTTTGCTTAGCAGATCGCGCACGCAACGCGCACCTCGAACCACATCCGGCCAGCTCACTTCAGGGCCAGGGTCCAGGTCGAAAATCATCGATGTCGCACGATCCGGGTCGTCTACAGTCGATCCCCAGGGATGGAATTCGATCGCCCCGAATTGCACCAGCTCGATCACCGCTTCGGCCGCATCCGGATAAAGATAATCGCCTGTGCCGCCCGACTCTTCTTTCAGTCGCGCGCTCGGGGTGTGTTTGAGGCCATCGATGGCATGCTTCTGGAAAAAACATTGCTTGGCGATTCCGCCCGGGCAGCGAATGACCGACACGGGACGCCCCTTCACGTTTGGCAGGAAATGCGCCATCACGGCATAGTAGTAATCGGCCACGTCCTGCTTGGTGATACCTTCGCCCGGATATACCTCGCGATCCGGATGCGTGATGGCGATTCCCGCCACTTCGACCGCCTCGGACGCCGTGCCACGCACGCCCCGTTTTCGCGGCGTCGCCGATGTCTTTGCCATAGCTTTATCTCCTCGGCGACGCAGCGTGTTGTCGCCGTTGCGCAGATCTTCGGGCAACTTGTCCAACCGCAAAGCTTTCAACGATGGTTGCCTGAGCAACCCTTGGTTGCCAATGCCGCGGAAATACACTTCTGCGACCGCTCGCGGTCTCACCCAATGTGCGCCGCGCAACAAGGGGTCGATCGTCTGTTTGTGCACCGGTGGGGTCTTTGCAGGATGCTTTTTCAAAGACTCCGTCAGGGACTGCAACTGGCTATCGCTGAAACCAGTACCGACTCGCCCGGCGAAATTCCAACCGCCATCGGCAGCCGGCCGTGCCAGCAGCAAAGAGCCGAATCCGACACGGCTGCCACGGGCTGCCGTATAACCGACCACGGCAAACTCATCGCTGGATAGGCGCTTGATCTTTTTCCAATCATCGCTGCGACCGGCATGATGCATGCCGTCTGCGCGTTTGGAAATGATGCCTTCCAGATTCCGCTGCACAGCCATAGCGAAGACCGCATCGCCATCGCCCGCCGCATGCGTGCTATACAAGAGGCGATCGCTGTGTGCCGCCTTGATCAGGGCTTCTAGCACTTCCTTGCGTTTGACCAGAGGAACTCGGCTGAGATCGTAGCCTTCCAAGTGAAGAAGATCGAATAAAACATAGCGAAGATCGGCGCTCTCTTCGCCCGCCAAAGTCTTCTGCAGCAACCCAAAGTCGCTGCGACCCTGCTCGTCCAGGGCGATCAACTCGCCGTCGAAACGCACCGAATGCAGCCCCAGAGCGGCGAGCGCCGCGTGAAGTTCAGGCACACGGTCGTTCCATTCGATAGCGTTCCTCGACCACAGATTCACCTTGCCCGATGCCACTGCCGTCAGCAGCCGATAGCCGTCCCACTTGATCTCATGAAGCCATTGATCGCCTTGCGGCGGCTTTTCCGCTAGCCGCGTCAACTGTGGCGCGAAGAACTTTCCATCGATAGACTGCTTCCGCGCCCCGTCTAAATCGGCCGCACGTTTGTTCCAAGCGGCGGCATCGAGCCTCTTCGGCCTGACCGGCCGCTTCGACGAAGGTTTCAGTCCTTTATCGACTACAGCGCGTTTCGGCGCCGCGGCCTTTTTGCTCGTACTCTTTTTTGCCGCTTTGGCCGTCGATGCCTTCATACGTTCGTTGAGCAAATCATCGGCTTCAAGCTTTCCGGCGAACTCATCGTCGCCCTTGATCAGAAACCATGCGGGCTGGCGTTCCTGCCGATGGCTACGCACCAAATGCCAGTGCCCCTTGAGACGGCGGCCGAACAACTGAAAGCTCAGGTGGCCCTTTTTCAGCTGTGCAGAGGGATTGCCATCCGGCTGCCATCGGCCATGATCGAAGCGATCGACATGACCTGCCCCATAATGCCCCTCAGGAATATCGCCCTCGAATCCCGCATAGTCCAATGGATGGTCCTCGACCTCTACCGCGAGGCGCTTGACCTTGGGATCGAAGCTGGGCCCTTTCGGCACGGCCCAGCTCTTGAGTACCCCGCCGACTTGTAGACGAAAATCAAAATGGCGCCGCCGCGCGTGATGCAGCTGTACGACGAACATGGCCTGTTCGCTGGCCCGCGCCCGCTGCCCGCGCGGCTCGCGCGTCTGCGCAAAATCGCGCTTCCGCCGATAGTCTCGAAGGCTCATGAGTCGTGCCGATTCGTTGCGGTGTTGTCGAAAAGCCTAAGCATGCCCCTGTGACATCCGCGTGCAACTAGCGGCATTTTCTCGCCACAGTCACGCATGTTTCACCGCCGGGAGGATTTGCTTGCTACCCGCGCTGTCTCCTGCATGGAGTATTGTCATGGCCCGTCCCATCTGGTCCGGCACGCTGTCGTTCGGCTTGCTCAACGTACCGGTTGCCTTGATGCCCGGGCAGCGCGCGGTAGATCTTCATTTCCGCATGCTCGACAGCCGCAACAAGTCACCGGTGCGTTATGAGCGCATCAATGCCGAGACCGGCGAGGAGGTGCCATGGAAAGACGTGGTCAAAGCCTTCGAGTACAAAAAAGGCAGTTACGTCGTCCTGAAGCCGGAAGACATCGCTTCGGCGGCACCGGAAAGCCATGAGTCGGTCGAGGTGGAAGCCTTCGTCGATGCCACGGCCATCGGACCTGAATACTTCGAAAAGCCTTACATACTCGTGCCAGGCAAGAAGGCCGAAAAAGGCTATGTGCTGTTGCGCGAGATACTCAAGCGCACGGGCAAGATCGGCATTGCCAAGGTCGTTATTCGAACGCGCCAATACTTGTGCGCGGTGCAACCCAAAGACGATGCGCTGCTTTTGTTGTTGATGCGTTACCCGCAGGAGCTGGTCGATATCGACGAATACCGCCTACCCGCCGGGCAACTGTCAAAGTTTCGTATTTCGGCCAAGGAGATGGACATGGCCGAAACGCTGATCGAATCGATGTCTGCCGAATGGAATGCGGACGACTACAAGGATGAGTTTCGTTCTAAGCTGCAGAAAGTCATCGAGAAGCGACTCAAGGCCAAGGGTGCGGTGACGCCGGCTGTCGAGGAAGAGTCCACCGCCGATGAGAATGCCGCGACCAACGTGGTCGACTTCATGGCGTTGCTGCAGCAGAGCTTGAAATCCAAGCGGCGTACGCCCGCGAAAAAGGCTGCGACCAGGCAAAGGGCTCGCAACAAACGGGCGCCGGGCAAGAAAGCGGCGCGGAAGCGGAGCACTTCGCGCTGAAAGCTTCCTCTCCCCTACCCTGGCTTCGCCGGGGAGAGGGCACGGATGAGGGGCTCTTCAATGCCGATCCGCAGCAATCACTCCCTGAATCAGCGTCGTGCTATGCCCACCGACCCACGGAGTCTGGCCGCGATAAGTCACCATCAACAAACCATGACGCTGCAGCCGGGTCCCTTGCCTCGCTATGTAACGCGCACGACCGACAGCCTCGCCCATCATGCCTTGTGCTTCCAGCAACCACGCGATGCAGCCGTTCGCGCTGCCAGTGACAGGATCCTCCACCAAGGCGCCCTGCTCGACCAGAAACGTACGCACTTCGATATCCGCAGGTCCAGTCTCTCGATAGAAGCCAAACACCGCCACGCCATGCAGCGAGCTTCGCTCGAGCAGTTCCTGCATGGCACCCGCATCAGGCACCACATCCAGGCATGCCTGCGCATCGGTCAAGCCGACGACCAGCCAGCGATTGCCCATCTCCACCTGTGCCGGCAATAGCTGCACATGCCAGGCCTCGCTGCGCAGTGCCTTGGCCAGCAACGGTCGCAGGGACTCGTCAAAGGCATCGATATTCACCGGGGGCGCCTGAAAAGCCAGCGAACCGTCTTCGCCGATCTCGATGGTCACAAGGCCCACTCCGCAATGCTGTACCAGGCGCCCCGGTGTGCGTGGTTGCAACCCCGCCTCAAGCAAAGCATGAGCGGTGCCCAAGGTCGGATGGCCGGCGAACATGAACTCTTTGTCAGTCGCAAAAATGCGTACCGAATAATCTGCCTCCGGCACAGCCGACGGAAACACAAAAGCGGTCTCGGAAAGATTGGTCCAGCGCGCGATGCCCTGCATGGCTTCCGCACTCAAGCCCTCGCCATCCAGCACTACCGCCAGCGGATTGCCTTTGAACGGCGTGCGGGTAAAGACATCGACCTGCTTGAAAGGGCGCTGCGGCATGATCCAATCCATCTGAGAAACGAGCTCGAAGTTTAGCCCAATACCCAGTTGCGCGACGTCACTCGTAGAAGAGCCGGTTTTTTCGCACGCTGCTTTAATCGCCGGCAACGATCCGATCCCGTCCTTTCTGCTTGGCTTTGTACAAACGCCGATCGACCGTCTCAATGAACGCCCGCATGTCATCGCCGAGGCACGGCACGACGGTGCTGACTCCAATGCTCGCCGTCAGCACCTGGTCTATGAGCGACTCCTCATGCGGAATCTGCGCGTTCGCCAGCATCTCGCGACAACGCTCGGCGACCTTGGTCGCGGCCTTGCCATCGGTCTCGGGCAGGATCAGCACAAACTCCTCGCCGCCGAATCGCGCCAGGAAATCGCGCGCACGCCTGGCCGACTGCAGCAGGATCGCAGCTACTTCCTTCAGGCACTGGTCGCCGCGAAGGTGACCATAATGATCGTTGTACTGCTTGAAATAATCGATATCGAGCATGATCAGCGACAGGGGTTGCCGGTTACGCCGTGCGTTGGTCCATTCCAGCTCCATGACGAAATCGAAGCGGCGCCGATTGGCTACGCCAGTCAGGCCGTCCTTGAAGGACATTTCCTCCAGTTCCTTCTGCAACAACACCAGCTCTTCTTCAGTCTTCTTGCGCTCGCTGATGTCGAACATGAAGCCGATCAACGAATCGACAGTGCCATCCTCGTTGCGCACCACGTGAACCACATCGCGTATCCAGACATACTCGCCGCTACGCGACAATGCGCGATAATCGGCCTCATGGTCGATACCGGCGATCGATTGCGAAACGCAGAAATCCACCACGCGCTGGCGATCCTCCTCGTGGATACGCGAGGCCCAGTCCTCCACGGTCACCCAACTGGAGGGTTCCCAGCCCAACAACTCGCCGATCTGGGGGCCAATGTAGGCGAAGCGCATGGTGGCCCAATCGATCTTCCAGGGGATCGCCCGGGTCGATTCCAGCAATGTCTTGTACACGGCCGGGTCTTCGGCCAGGTTGGTCTCAAGCAAGGACATCGCGAACCTCGGAACCGTACGGGTGTGCCGGCCGATCGATGTCGGTGGACGGCACAAGACAGCCAGATGACACTCGGCAGGCATTCTTGCCCAAAATGGGCACCCGGCGCGGCCCGTTCCGAGCCGGCTCGAGCCAAATCTCGGCCAGGACCGCGCCAGCGTCCCGTAACGCTTGTGGCAACAGCATATTTTCCCCTGTGGCGGCGAGGTGGAGCCCCGCTCCCAACCGAGGAAGCAAGGTCCATGCCTGCCTCCGATGGAGCAAACTGCAAGAGGCGGCGCGGATTAGAATTGCCGGGCGGTTTAGGATCGAGCAGGCCCAATCCCCTACTATTCGCGTCCCATCACGACAAGGCGAGTGCTTGATGCTTTGGGAAGAGAAACACGGCGGTATCTGGTCGGTGGATGTCGACTACGGCGACACGCTCATCTTTGCACGTCACCTGCCGGCGGCCGATCTCATTGCCTACTTGTTTCGCCGCAGCGACGGCATGTATGTCGCTTCGATCTGGCGCAAGACCCACTACCGCAAGTGGCGCCTGCCGTTCTGGACCTCGGTCGAACCGGCCGAGAGCTTCGCCACCGAGCAGGAAGCCGATGTCTACCTGACCGAATTGATCGGCAAGCTTGAGGCCGAGGATCAACTCGCGCCCACGACACCGCGCTATGAAAGCGATGAGTTCGCACCGATGGAAGAACAGACCATCGAGGCGGACAACGTCGTTTTCCTCTTTCCACCGGGTTCAAGGCAACGCCCCTGAGCCAGGGATCCTCCGTGGCGAGCGACTCTTGGGCCGCTCGCCACCCTTGCGCTACTCTCCAGTCTATGGCGACCAAAACCCCCTTCTCGATGATCCGCGAGTTTCACCTCGCCGACTGGTTCACCTTGGGCAACGCCGTTTGCGGCGTGAGCGCCTTGTTTTCCGTCATGTCTTATCTGGATGACGGCAATCTTTATTGGATGTACCAGGCCTGCGCCTTGGCCGTGGTCGCCCTGGTATTCGATGTGCTCGACGGTCGCATCGCGCGCTGGCGCCAGAAATCCTCGGCGATGGGCCGTGAGCTCGACTCGCTCGCCGATGTGATCTCCTTCGGCGTGTTGCCGGCGGCTATCGCCTATGGCTGCGGCATGCAAAGCGGCCCGGACAAGGCCGCTCTGGTGTTCTTCGTCGCCTGTGGCGTGTCGCGCCTGGCGCGCTACAACGTCACCGCCGAAGCGTTGTCCGACGGCGGCGACAAGGTGAAATATTTCGAAGGGACTCCGATCCCCACGTCGTTGCTTCTGGTCGCAGTACTGTTCATCGCGGCCAGAAGCGGTGCAATCGGCGACAATCTCTGGCTGGGCACGTTCTATGTGAACAGTTTCACCCTGCACCCGCTGGTACTGATGTTTGTGCTCTCCGGTTCATTGATGATCAGCCGCATCCATATTCCGAAGCTATAGCGTCTCATAATGCTTGAGAGCAAATCCGGGCATTGATGACACCGGATCGCGACCACACACCTTAAGCATATCCTCGTCCGGAGACCTCCCATGGCAGCCCGCCCGATCCTTACACCCGGCCCCGATCATCCCATCGGCATCGTCCCGAGTGGCGAACGCATAGTGGTGCGCGCCGGCGGCAAGGCCATTGCCGATACTCGCGAGGCCCTTTCGCTCAAGGAAGCGCACTACCCGGCCGTGCTTTACATCCCCCGCAAAGACGTCGACATGGCCCAATTGAGTCGCAGCAAGCACGCCACCTACTGCCCCTATAAAGGTGACTGCTCGTACTACAGCATCCAGGCTGCCGGCGAGCGCGGTATCGACGCGGTATGGACCTATGAATCGCCCTACCCGGCGGTTGCCGCCATCAAGGATCATCTGGCGTTCTATCCTGACCGTATCGATAGCATCGAGCGTTTGCCACTTCATTGATGCCCGCGGCGACTCGGCCACAAGGTCGATTGCCAGCCAGTTCTCAACCCTGCAAGGTGACTGCCATGCGGATACGCCGGCATCGTGCGATATTGCGTAGCATCAATGTACCGAATGGTTCGTCCAGCTTACAGGGGGAAACGCTCCATGGCCCAAGACGGGCAAAGATTGCGCCTGCGCGCGCCGTCTGCCATAGAAATGGGCATGCTGGCGGTGGCCATCACGCTTGGCATCCTGGGCTGTTCGTCCAAATCCGATGCCCTGCGCACGGCACGCTACGATCCGCTGAATCTCTATTACGACGATAGCCTGCGCAAGCACGTGATCGCAGCCTGTCATCAAGGTACGGCCACGCAGGTGAATGGGTTCGAGCAGCTTCCCGCTTGTCGTCTGGCTAACTACGAAGAGCAGCTCAAGCGCAGCGGGTGGAAGCCGCCCGGTCTGGGGCAGCGCCATCCGTCAGGTACCGCCATGCGCTGACGGCAGCGCCGCAACGTGGCACAGTGCCACGTTTATGGGCAAGGCGGAGCACGGCATGCGTAACATAGGCAAATGGCTTCTGGCGGCGGGTTTGATGGCTGGCTCAACCGTGGCCCAGGCAGGCAATCCCGTATTTTCCGGCTGGTATGCCGATCCGGAAGCGGCCATTTTCGAAGGGCAGTACTGGATATTTCCCACCACATCGGCCGCCTATGCCGAGCAGACCTACTTCGACGCGTTCTCCTCGCCCGACCTGGTGCATTGGACGCGTCATCGCGATGTGCTCGACGCCAAGGACGTGCAGTGGGCGAAAAAGGCCATGTGGGCGCCAGCGCTCGTGGCCAAAGACGGCAAGTACTACTTTTTCTTCGCGGCTAACGACATCCAGAACGACAAGGAAGTGGGCGGCATCGGCGTAGCCGTGGCCGACAAGCCACAGGGTCCGTATCGCGATCTCCTGGGCAAGCCACTGATCGGAGCTTTCCACAATGGCGCCCAGCCGATCGACCAGTTCGTGTTCAAGGATAGCGACGGCGCCTACTACATCATCTATGGCGGCTGGGGCCATGCAAACATTGCCCGGTTAAAGGACGACTTCAGCGGCGTAGCCACCCTGCCCGATGGAAGCCAATACAAGGAAATCACGCCGCAGAACTATGTCGAAGGGCCGTGCATGTTCAAGCGCGACGGCAAGTATTACCTGATGTGGTCCGAAGGCGGCTGGACCGGGCCGGACTACTCTGTGGCGTATGCCATCGCCGATTCGCCGCTGGGTCCGTTCAAGCGCATTGGCAAGATTCTGCAGCAGGATCCGGCCGTAGCGACCGGTGCCGGCCATCATTCGGTTTTTCACGTCGAAAAGGGCGACCGCTGGTACATCGTCTATCACCGCCGCCCACTGGGCGAAACGGCGGCGAACCATCGCGTCGTCGCCATCGACCGGATGAGCTTCGATACGCAAGGGCATATTGTGCCGGTGAAGATCACCAACGAAGGCGTGGCTCCCGATCCCTTACATTAGTACCGCGTCTCAGCTGGACTAAAAAGCGGGTGAACCGTTGAGAAGTAAGAGCAAAGCCGGTATCTGTACCGGCTTTCTCCATCTGCTCATCCCTCTCCACTCGCTGCCTCTGCGTGAGAGGTCTGGAAGACATCAGGCCTCGTTGGCTGACCCCAGATACTCTGCCATCGCAGCCCCAAGCGCCGGCAACGTGACAGCGCTCATATGCGTACCCGGCATCTCGGTATAGCGCGCCTGTGGCATGGCATCGGCAAGGGCACGTGCCGAGCCGTTATCGCGATCTTCGCTGCCGATCAGCACCAGGGTCGGCGTCGCGATCCGGCGAATCGCCTCCAGCGGCGTATCCACAAACGTATCGAGCACACGCAATAAAGCCACAGGATCGCCGCCTGTCGTCTTCAGAAAAGCCTCGGCCATGAACTCCGGCGAGCCACGTTCGAAAGTTCCCGGCTCGGTCAGAACACGCTGGAAAAAGCCGCTGCGGCCGGCTGTAGCCACCAACCCTTCGAGGCCCATGCCCGACAAGACCGCCCGTGCCGGCCTCGCGCCACGGGCGAGCATGCGCATGGTCGTACGAGCACCGAGCGAATAGCCGCCCAGGTCATAGTCGTCCAATTGCAAATGCTCCAACAACGCAAAGCCATCGTCGGCCAGCACGTCCGGCGGATAGGCCGCCACGTCGTGCGGCTTGGCACTGTCGCCGTGCGCGCGCAGGTCAGGCATGATCACGCGATAACCTATCGCTGCCAGCTTCGCGGCGTGGCCGTAGCGCACCCAATTGACCATCGCGTTGGAAAAATAGCCGTGGATCAACACCAGCGGCCGCCCCTGCCCCAACGCCCGGTAAGCCAACCGGGCGCCGTCGCGACCAGGAAAATAATCCAGAGAAAGTTCGGCAGTCATCGCAAGTTCCATCAATCCACCGCTTTCCGGGCATGGCGCAGTCCCGGCATGAAATACCAAACCGCAGCTACCAACTGCGCCACGACCAAGACGAGCCAGACGCTACGGTGCGCCACCAGCGGATAGTGCCCATCGACGGCTGGCCAATGCCCCAAGGCACGCCCGATGCCGATCTGCAGCAGGAAGATAGCCAGGAAGATCACCAGGGTAAACGTCGTATTGACCCGGCCAATCAAGTGTACCGGGAAGTAATGCGCCAGCACGGCATACGTGAGGATACCCGTACCTCCCAGAGCACCATAGGCCGACCACAGCAACGCTTCCGGTAATGGGACGCCCCATGCAATGGCCGCTTGCACCGCCACGAACAACATCATGGTGATGCCGGAAAACAGGTAAACCGAAATGCCGCGCTTTTCCAGGCTGCGCGCCAAGGCACCGAAGGCGATATTACCCACGATAAACGCCGCCCCCAGCACCGACACCAATGTGGCAACGCGTGCCGAAGTATCTGGCGTTTGAGGCAATACATCGTGCAGGAACGCGCCCACCCAGAGCGACTGCATCGCGTAAAACACGCCTTGATTTAAACCTGAAAAGGCCGCCAGCTTCCAGAAGCCACGGCTGCTCAGGATATGCCAGGTGCCTTTGAACTGCTCCAGTACACTCGGCTGCTTGTGTGCATCGCGCGCCACCGGCGCGAACAGCCAGATCGACGCGGCCACTATCGCAGTCAAGATCGCCAGCGCCGTGCAGATCGAGCGCCAGTCCGTCATCGATAGAAGCCACGTCAATGGCGTACCCACTGCCACGCCGCCCAGGCCTCCGACAGCCATCACCAAGCCATTGACCAAGGTCAGCTGGGTCACCGGGAAATACTGTGCCGTAGCCTTGAACGCACCGCCAAGGCACACTGAAACGCCGACGCCGATCAATAGTCGGCCAGCCATCATCATCGGCAAGGTGCTGGCGCTGCCGAATACGAAGATCCCGACGGCTGCAAGCAGCATGACGCAAGCCGTGACACGGCGGGGGCCATAGTGGTCCAGCAGTACACCCGCTGGAATCTGCGCGCCGGCAAACCCCAGGAAATACATGCTGGTCAATGTGCCCAGATCGCTGGCTGAAAACCCGAGTTCACGCGTCAGGAACGGCGCAAACCCCAGGTTCACCCCGCGAAACAGGAAGGAAACAAAATAGCCCGCCGCGAAAACCGCGAACAGGCGTACTCGGGTAGATGTCATGGAGATCGGGGGAGCGGCAAAGATCCTATTATTGGCGATCGACCACCGCACCGAAACCCCGAGGCCTGCACGGATCGCGTAAATTCAAGGGATTTGCTGCCCGGCCGTGATAGGCTGCCGCGATAAGCCTCGAACGAACCTCACGCTTAAGGGGAAGCCATGATTCGTCGCCTTGCGCTTACAGCCTTTGCCTCCCTGCTGCTTGCCGCCTGCCAGACAACGCCCGAACGCGCCATACCGGCCCCATCGTGGAGCAGCGACGATGGTTCGAGCATGGACCGCGCTGTCGTAATAACGGCAGTCAATGAACCCGAGGGCGTCAATGCCGAGGGGACTTGGGCCAAGGCACATTTGCCTGGCGCGCTGAAGAAATCGCAAGCCTTGCTCAAAGGCCATGGCCGCTGGTACGACTCCATCGACTATCAACTGCCCTCCGGCGAGAAGAAGACGATTTATTACGATATTTCCTCGTTCTTCGGGAAACTCTGAAGCCACTCGCGTCGAGCACGATCCACGACGCCGAGTAGCGTCCAGGGATGTCAGACTCGGCGATGGCGTTGCTGCCCATACCCACAAACGAATATTCAGTCGACCTTATTGGCAGAAATCAAGCCGTCGGGTAATACCTTCACTCCCGCTGCTGCATGCCAGGCAAGGACATGGCTCAAAAATCGTTCCTGATGCACCGCATCGCTAAAGGCACGACGGGGTACGATCATCGCATGGCCATTTGTACCGACAATGGCTACTGTACCGCCGCTTCCTTGAATCGACGCGACCTCCCTCCATGAGCGTGAGCCCGATGCATTGCCGATCTCCGAATACCAGCCATGGGCGTCGACTTTCAGCAATCGCTCCCCGCGCTTGAACAGCACCTGTGGCACACAAGCCATCACGCATACGACCAGCGTCATCGATATCAAAAGACTCAGCAGCATGGGCGCTGGCGAAGCGATGGGAAACAGCATACGGCTCAGCGGCCATACCATAACGACTGCCCATAACGCATGCAGTTTCCAGAATTTTCTTTTCCAGCTACGCCAATACCAGCGCCAGACTTCCGCCCTCGATGAGCGATAGCGCAATACATAACTGCCACTTGTCGCATCGTCAGCTGTTGCCGCCATGCCATGACCTATAACCCGACACCGGTTTGCCCGGCACTCGCCATCGCTCACCGCGATGCCCCTGTCCAAGTATGCATGCCGTACCGCCCCCTTCAAGCACCAAACAGACCAAACCACCCTATAGCTGTCAACCGCATGCCCCGCTATCGTTGACAGACTCTCGTGCGCCGAGCATAGCGAGCACGGCGGCAAGATCTTGCGCTTGATTTACAAGGATGAAGACACGATGCCAATCTCAAGCTTCACTATGTCACGTCTGGTCGCCTTGCTTTGCTTGATCGCGCTGCCGTTGTCGGCTCCCGCCGCTTTTGCTCAAGCGACGCCCTGCAAAGAGCCAGCGACCACCGCCACCGTCGATATGCCCGCAGCGCCATTCGGCATGGCCAGCACCGCCGATGCCTGTTGGATATTCGTTTCGCTCGCTTACGACAAAGGCCATGGCGGCATCGCCGTGCTGCATAACGAGAACGGTGCATTCAAACTTGTCCGTGTCCAGGCGCTCGATGCGGCAGCCTTCGGCGAAAGCCTCAGCAGCGATGGCAAACTGCTTGCCGTAGCCACGGAGGCAGGCGTGAGCGTGCTGGATGCCGCGCGTTTGGAAAGTGGCGACGGCACCGCATTGCTCGGCACGCTCAGCGACGGCGGGGACGCCGGTTATATCGAAACGGCAGTCACCGCCGATGGCCATCTTCTGTTCGTCAGCGAAGAGAGCAATCGTCGCCTTGGCGTGTTCGATCTCGCCAAGGCCCGCGAACATGACTTCAAGGGCGATGCATTGATCGGTCATGTCCCTACCGGCCTTGGGCCTGTCGGCCTTGCGTTTTCGCCGGACGGCAACGCGCTTTATTCGGTGAGCGAAGTCACGCCACCCGCATTGAAACTACCGGCCAGTTGCGACGCGGAAAGCGCACAACAACGTCAGCACTCGCCCGGGTTACTCATCCGCATCGACACCGCCAAGGCTGCCACCGATCCCGCCAAAGCCGCCATCGCCTTCGCCAGCGCAGGCTGCAATCCCGTGCGGGTGGCGGTATCGCCCGACGGCAGCGATGTCTGGGTCACCGCGCGAGGCGAAAACGCCTTGTTGCGTCTGAGCACCGCGGATATGCAGCCCGGTCGCACGGATCGTCACTGGAATCGTTATGCGGCAGGTCCCAGCCCGGTAGGCCTAGCTATCCGTGGCGACGGGCAACAAGTCTGGGTAACCGATTCGAATCGTTTCCAGAAAGCCGGCGAGCAGGCTGGATTGGCTGGATGGGAGATCGGCAGTAGCGCTTCCGCCAAACGCTTTTCCATACCGCTCGATGGCTTTCCGCGCGAATTGATCTTCCTGCCGCGGAGTCAAACCCTGGTCACCACGCTCTATGCGGGGAAAAAAGTCGTTTTCGTACCAACCGGTAAATAATTCGCTGTCAGAGGAGACAAGCAGCACATGGAAGCATCGCAAGTCATCCGCATGGAACTTGACCCTAACGAACAATTGATCTGGTCTGGCACACCACGACAAGGACCTGTCTTGCACGCATCCGATGCCGCGGCCATCCCCTTCGGTCTGGTATGGACCAGCATAATCGCCGTCATCGGATATCGATCGTATGCCCGCGGCGATTCGCTCCACGAACTGCTTTGGTTCGCACCGTTCCTTCTGGTGGCGATTCATCTGCTCTTCGGGCGATTCTTCGTGGAGAGTCTGCAACGCAGCAAGACTTACTATGGCGTGACGACCAAGCGAGTCGTGATCGTCTCCGGCCTGTTCAATCGACAGGTCACCAGCCTGGATCTGGGAGACCTGGACAACATCACACTGTCCGAGCGCAGCAATCAGAGCGGCACGATTGTTTTCGGCCCGGGAAAGCCAACCTATGGCGGCCTGGTCTTTGGCAGCCGTACAAGCGGAGCACCATTGACATCGCCGTCATTCGACATGATTCAGGGAGCGCGCAAGGTCTACAACCAGATACGCGATGCCAAAGCACGGACGCCAAAATGATTCTGCGGGAGCGATTTCAGCGGCATGCATAAGTGCAAGAGATTGAAACTCGCTTCAACGCGCCCTCTCCCCTGGCTCTGCCAGAGGAGAGGACCGGGTTGAGGGGCTTCGCCACGAAATCCGCCAGCCGTCGTCAAATCGACTTTACCTCACCGCCATCCATCCGCAACATCGAGCCGGTCATCCATCTCGCCGCCGGCGACACGAGGAATGCCAGCAACTCCGCGATCTCTTCGGGCTCGCCATATCGTGCAATTCCTACGTCCTTTGGAAATTGCTCCATCGCCTCCTCCACCGTTGTCTGGTGCAACGGCGCCCAATGTTCCAGGTACGAACGCCGCCGGCCGGTCATCACCGGCCCCGGCAAGACGCTATTGACCTGCACACCGTCGGCAATGCCCCGATCCGCGAACGCCTTGGCCAATGCGACGATCGCGGCATTGATCGTACCGACTGCCGCATACGGCGCCTTGGGGAAAATCGCCGAGTTGCCCGAGGTCAGCACCACCGCACCGCCTGCCGCCTTCAATGCCTGCCATGCTTCGATGGTCAGGCGACGCGCACCATGTAGCTTGAGCGCCATGCCGTCGTCCCACTGCTTGTCCGTCATCTCGAACAAATCGATCTGCGGCACGGCACCGGCGATATTAAGCAACGCATCGACCCGGCCGAACGCCGCCAGCGTCCGTTCCACCACGATCCGGGCCGATGCTGCCTCAGCCAAGTCCAGATCTACGATCAACGGCTCGGCCCCGAGCTCCTTGACCTTGGCAGCTGTCTCCATGAGCTTGTCGCGATTGCGCGCGACGAGAACGATCGATGAAAAGTCCTTGGCCAAACGCACCGCGGCAGCACGACCGATTCCCTGGCTCGCACCCGTCACTATCGCAACCGACTTAGTCATATCGCTCTCCCGATCAGTCGGCTAGAAACGCGGCAATAGCTTCGGCAATTTCCTTCGCATGTGTTTCCAACGCGAAGTGGCCACTGTCGACGAAACGCACCTGCGCATCCGGCATATCGCGCTTGAACGCCTCAGCGCCCGGCGGCAGGAAGAACGGATCGTTCTTGCCCCAGATCGCCAGGAAGCGCGGGCGATGCGTACGGAAGTACGCCTGGAATTCCGGATAGAGCGCGATATTGCTCTTGTAGTCGCCAAACAGATCCAACTGGATCTCGTCAGCACCCGGGCGCGCCAGATAGTGATCGTCCAGCGTGTAACCGTCAGGAGAAACGCTCGATGGGTCGACGACGCCATGCGTGTACTGGAAGTAAGTCGTCTCAGGCGCCAGCATGCTACGCAATGCTTCGCGATTGGCCTTCGACGGATCCTTCCAGTACGCCCGAATCGGATTCCAACCGTCGCTCAAGCCTTCCTCATAAGCGTTGCCATTTTGCGAAACGATCGCCGTAATGCGTTCCGGATGCCGCGTAGCGATGCGGAAGCCTGTCGGTGCGCCATAATCGAATACATACAGTGCGAAACGATCCAGCCCAAGCACCTCGGTAAAGCGATCGATCACATCCGTCATCCGCTCGAAGCTGTACTCGAACTTCTCGCGTGGCGGCATATCGGATTGGCCGAAGCCCGGCAGATCGGGCGCAATCAGGCGAAAACGGCCGCTCAGCAGCGGAATCAGATCGCGGAACATGTGGCTCGAGGTCGGGAAGCCGTGCAACAGCAGCAGCACTGGCGCGTCGACACGCCCCGCTTCGCGATAAAACACCTTGAAACCATCGACATCGACAGCATGGTAATGAACATGGGACATGATATGTACTCCTATTGAGATCGGTCAGGTGGCGGCAGGAATGCCGCAAAGAAGGTGCGTCAGGCGCGCGCACCCGGTACTTCAGGGCGCAGGTAAAGAAATAGAGCCGCGCAGATCGTCGCGAATCCCACCCAGGGGGCGACCAAGGCAACGATCATCGCGCCGATAAACATGAGCAGGGTCGTCAAGGAACGACGGCGCGCCATGCGGCGCATCCGAAGGCAGAGCACCGCATCGTCCGCTTGAGCGATGACCTCGCCCTCGAAGAACCGGTAAGCCAGGTTCACGCATACGAAAATCGCGGCATAAACCGTTACCGGCGCAGATGCCAGTTGTGTGCGCGCCATCCAGGAAGTAGCAAACGGCACTAACGCCACGAAGAACAGGTGCGCGAAATTGATCCAGATCAGCCGAGCGGTTACGCGATCTATGAATCCGAACAGATGATGGTGATTGACCCAGACAATGGCGATGAACAAATAGCTCACCGCATAACCGATCGCCGTGGGCCACAACGGCAGTAACGCCGCAAAACTGGCCGACTCCGGCGCCTTGAGTTCCAGCACCATGATCGTGATGATCACCGCGATCACTGCATCCGAGAACGCCGCCAACCTGTCTGCCGTCACCTTTCGCTCACGCATGACACTTCTCCCGCCCGGATTCATGAATGGCAAGCCGCTGCGTCAACCGCCGGTCTGCGCTACGGCATCGAGAATCAGTGCCGTGACCGCCGCGGGGGCGGTAACGTTGGGCAAGTGATCGACAGGCAATGCGCGGATATGCGCCTGCATCCGTTCGGCCATAAAGCGCTGCGTCTTCGCCGGAATCATCCGGTCTTGCTCGGCCAGCAGGTACCACGCCGGCACGTCGAGCCACCGCGGGCGACCGACCGGCACGGTGATGCACAGCGGCGAAATAGGTGCCTGGCCAGCCGCGAGCACAGCCTGCTCCTCCGGTGTGGCGTCCTGCGTGAATGCGGTGGCGATCGCTTCCGGAGGCAGGCGAATCAGGCCGTCGGCACCCGGTGCCAGCCTCGGCGCACGCGGGTCCTGCTCATATCGATAAAACACGTCGGCCACCGTTTCACCCTCGGCAGGCGCCAAGCCGGCGATATAGACCAGCGCACGCACGCGCGGATGGCGGATCGTGCCGATCACCGCGCCGGCATAGGCATGCCCTGCCAACACGACAGGGCCGCTCAAATCTTCCAATTGCCTGTCCAGCGCCGCTGTGTCATCGGCCAAGGAGGAAAGCGGCAGGGACGCCGTAACCACATTAAGCCCATTACTCCGGAGCTGACGAGCCACCTTCTCCCAACCGGACTCATCCGCCCACGCGCCATGGACCAGCACTACATTCGTCGTCTGACTTGCCATAAAAGCCTCTCTTTAGCTGTGTCTGCTCGTAGGATCCCGGCGGCCTCGGCTTGAGATACAACGTAACCGCCCCGATATGCATGGAGAGGTTATTCAACGGAAAGTAACTTGTCAATAGGCATTTAGACGGTTACTGTCCACCTATAGGAGGTCACACATGTCCCAATCCGCGCCCGCTTTTTTTCTTGCCGACTCGCTCGGTCTGGATTTCCTCAATTCCGTTGCCACACCGATCGACACACCCGTCGACTGGCTCGAAGATGGCGAAGGCTTCCTGGGCTGGCTGGAGCAGGCGCGGCTAGTGCCCTCGGACGTACTCGCTGCGATGCGCGCGCGTGCCATGCCTGATGAGGTCGACCTCGTCGCCGCCAAGGCGCGCAATCTGCGCGAGTGGTTCCGGGGATTCGTGCGCGAGCACAAGGGACGGCCACTGCAACAAGCCGACCTGGCGGCGTTGGAGCCGCTGAATCAATGGCTGGAACGCGACGAGGGGTTCGATCGCATCGTCGCCGACGAGCAAGGCTCGTCTCCACAGTTCATCCTGCAACGATCGCGGCGCTGGAGCACACCGGAGGCTTTGTTGCTTCCTGTGGTGGATGCGATGGCACGATTGGTTTGCGAGGAAGATTTCTCGCACGTGAAGGCCTGCGAGGGACCGGCTTGCACGTTGCTATTCGCCGACCATACGCGTGGCCACGTGCGCCGCTGGTGCAGCATGGCCCAATGCGGCAACCGCGCCAAACAGGCCGCGCATCGGCAGCGGACAAAAGTCGGTCAAACCCATCTGCATTGATGACGCCACGGACAGGAGGAAGGCTTCCTTATCTTCCTCCTTACCGCCTCCCTACCCCGGCCGAAGTACCTTTCGACGCTGTCCGAGTCGGATCACGTGCGCTGTTGTACTGCCGCAGCGATGACCGGGCTATGAAAAAAACAAGTCCATCTATATGCATCGGGCGTGACAGCCACATTCAAGCAAGGCGGCGGACATGCGTCGCGCTTTCCTCTGTTACCGGCACGAAACCGATCGTGCTGTAGAAGCGTGCCGCTTCCAGGGTGTCGGTCCGCAAGCGGACGACAAGAAAACGACCGCGCGCATCGGCAAGCAGGCGCTCGACCAGGACGGTGGCTGCGCCACGGCGGCGAGCTCGCCGCAATATGTAGACATGCCGCAGGCGACCGATGTCATCCGTTTGAGCATAAGGGTCGCGGTTGATACCGCCCACACCGACAAGCACACCGTCCTCGTAAACACCAAGCAGCGCTTCCCCAGGACGATCGAAGCGATTTGTGCCATCCAGCCACTCGGTATGGAGACGGTCGAGAAATGGGAAGCCTTGGTCGCCAGCCTCCTGGAGGAGGGCATCGAAGCCAGGGGACTCAGGGGTGACTGACGTTAGTTGTAGATGCATATGCATAAGTTTTGAACAGGTGGCCTGAGGCAACGCTCTCTTTTCCCAACCTTCCCTTCAAGCTGCGGGAGTGGTCGATCAGCCGATGCTTTCTTCTCCCCCGCTTGCAAAGGAGACCAGGAGGCAGCGAACACCTGCGATACTCCCCCCTATTGTCCTCGCCAACTCAAGGAATTTCCCATGTCGAAAGTCGTCGTCCGAAGCTTCGCTCTTTCCCTCGACGGCTTCAGCGCCGGCCTTCACCAGAGCCTGGAAAACCCGCTCGGCATGCGCGCCTTGCCCCTGATGGAATGGTTTTTTCACACCCAAAGCTGGCGCAGCATGCATGGTCAGGAAGGCGGCGAAACCGGGATCGACAACGATATTGCCAAGCTCGGCTTCGACAACATCGGCCCATGGATCCTTGGCCGCAACATGTTCGGCCCCGTACGCGGCCCCTGGCCGGACGACAACTGGAAAGGCTGGTGGGGCGAGGAGCCGCCGTATCGCGCCGATGTGTTCGTGCTGACCCATCATCCACGCGCACCGCTGCACATGGCCGGGGGCACCGTCTTCCACTTCATTACCGATGGCATCGAATCTGCCTTGGCGCAGGCCAAAGAAGCCGCTGGCGGACGCAACATCCGCATCGGCGGCGGCGTCGATACGGTCCGGCAATATCTACGCGCGGGCCTGATCGACGATATGCATCTGGCTGTTCGCCCCGTGCTCCTGGGCGAGGGCGAACATCTATTCAGCGGTATCGACATGCAAGCGCTCGGCTATACGTGCAGCAAGACCGTCTACGGAGAGCGCGCCATGCACGTATTCATCGAGCGGGATCCAGCATCCCATAGTGCACAGCAAGCCATACGGTAGGCATGTCAGGATCGGTCCATTCGACACGATGGCGACATTGCGGCGGAAGATCGACAAAATCTCCCGGGTGCAATACGCGCGGAGCCTCTTCACCCTCGATCCAGAGGCCCGCGGAACCTCTCAACACCACCACCCACTCTCCCTGCGGCTGGCAATACCAGAAGTCGGGGGGGCTGGCCTGACCGGTCGAAACAATGCGCTCGATGCGCACATCCGGGCGGCCTAAAAGGTCTTCGAAGGTTTCGCCCTGCGCATTGCCGACTGCCGGCAGGTAATTCTCAAACAAGTTGGCAGACATAGGACCTCCTTTCCATGGTGTCCATTCGGGAACGTAGCAGATTTTGAGCCTTCGCTCGACCCGGCTCGTCGTGAACACGATGTGCCAAAGGTAGGAATTGACTAATTTAGATCGATCCTAAAGGATGGACCGATTCGCCGGCCGCCCTTGGGAATGTCATGTCCGTGCCCAATCCCCGTACGACATTGCGCTCGCTGTTGTGCGCGATAGCTTTTGCCGCGGCATCTCACGCCACGGCAAGCAACGCACCGACTCCGCAAGCGACGCTGCAGGTCGACCCGGCGACAGGAACGCCAAAACTATCGATACAAGACAAACAAGGACAGCACCTGCTGGATGTCACGCTCGGCCTTCGCACGACCGAGGGCGACTTTGTGCAGGACCTGCACATGCTTTCCCGCACACAGCGCACCATCGACGAGCGCTATCGCATGACCACGGGCAAGCGACTCGATCGTCACTACCGCCAGCATGAGACCCGTTATTTGCTTGCCACCCGTGACGGGCGGCAACTGGCTGTCGTGGTGCGCGTCGCCTCCGACGGCATCGCTTTTCGCTACGAAGTGCCTGGCAGCGCGCACCCGATAATGACTGGCGAAGCTTCCGCCTTTGCGCTGCCCGCAGATGCGCCGGCCTGGCTGCTGCCTTATAACCCCTGGTACGAAAAGCCACGCGAACAGACCACCTCTACGCAGGCCGCCGACGGCGACTATGGTTATCCGTCGCTGTTCCGTATCGGCGAAACGTATGTGCTGATCACCGAAGCTAATGCCGATGGCCGCTACGATGGCAGCCATCTCCAGCACAAATCCGGCTCGTCCACTTACGACTTGCGCCTCGCCGATCCACGCGTGGAAACCGACGGGACTACGCCATGGCGTACGCTCTTCATCGGCAATCTCGCCACTGTCACCGGATCGACCCTGGTCGACGATCTGGCTGACCCGGCGCGTTTCACCGACACCTCCTGGATACGTCCCGGCAAAGTGGCATGGTCATGGCTGAGCGACCGCGACAGCCCGGGCGACCCGGACCGGCAGAAAGCCTTCATCGATTTCGCCTCACGGCACGGTTGGCCCTACGTGCTTATCGACGAAGGCTGGAAGGCCGAATGGCTGCCCGCCGTCGCCGCGTATGCACGACAGCATCGTGTGGACCTGCTGCTATGGTTCAAATGGCAAGATCTCGATACCCAGGCCAAGCGCGACGAGAAGCTCGCCCAAGTCAAGGCCTGGGGCGTCAAGGGCATCAAGGTCGACTTCATGAACTCCGACAGTCAGGCGCGTTACCGCTGGTACGACGCGATCCTGGCCGATACCGCGCGCCTGCACCTGATGATCGACCTGCATGGCTCGACGATTCCGCATGGACTGGCGCGCACTTGGCCACACATCATGAGCATGGAAGGCGTTCGCGGCACCGAAAACGATCCGCCTGTTGCCGGCAATACCATCCAGCCATATACACGCAATGTCGTCGGTTCCATGGATTTCACCCCGGTCGCCTTCGACGACGGCCCGAAGCAAGCGAGCATCGCACACGAGACAGCGCTGCCGATCGTCTTCGAATCGGCCTGGACCAGTTTTGCCGACTCGCCGCAAGCCTACGAAAAGCGGCCGCAAGCCCTGGCTCTGCTGGATCGCATTCCCACCGTCTGGGACGATACGCGCTGGCTGGCCGGCACACCGGGTCAGGACATCGCCATCGCTCGCCGCAGTGGCAACCTCTGGTTTATCGGCGCCATCGCCGCCGGCCCGGCACATCGGTTTACCGTGCCGCTAGCTGCGCTCGGCGGCCAACGCTGGCTGGTGGATATTCTGCAGGACGGTCCTGGCGAGAACCGGACGGACGTGGTGCACAGCACGCGGGAGCTGGCCGCAGGCGACAGTCTGAGCCTCGACGTCCGTGAGAACGGAGGCTTCGCAGCGGTGGCCTGCCCGGCGCGTCCAGGCCTCACCTCATGCTACCAACCCTCCCGGTAAGAACCTCTCGCGTTCACAAGGTGCCGGAGGCACACTGTCCCTGGACACACAGGGGGAAAAGGGACATGACCGCGCAGGACGCAGTTTCCGAAGGTACCGATGGCGCTCCCTATCTGCGCATCGACGCCATGGTATGGCTGCGCGAAACACTGGCCGACGGTGGCGACGCACTTTTGGATTTGCCCGATCGCAAGTCGTGGCGTCACCAGTTGTTCGAACACGCATGCGCGTATGCCGACTTGCCCGTCGTCGCACAACTAGGCTGGGCCATGCATGCGCTCGGCGAAGCCGATACCACCGTGCGCCTCGATACCGCACGCGCCTTATGGCGTATGGGCGAACACGAATTTGCCGGCGACCTCCTGCGGCACATATTGCTTAGTGCCCCGGAGCAGCCCGAAGCCCGGCACCTTCATCAAGATTGGTCCCAGTGGTGCCATGCCCCTCCGCTAGGCGGCGCGATGCCTTGCGACGAAGAGCTCCGCCTGCAGCCGTTGGGCCATCATCACGTCGACGACTTCCGCTGGCAATACGTCGATCCCGACATCGCTATGTTGTGCAATCTGCCGTCATTCGCCGATACCGAACAATGGCATGCCTGGCTCGACGAAACATGGGGCGGCGGCGACCAGGCACTGCTGGGTATCTGGCATCGGCAATGGGGATTTATTGGCTGTGTGGGCCTGGGCGTCTACGAGGATCTTGGCTTTTTTCACTATTGGTTGGGCAACGAGTTTCGCGGCTATGGCTTTGGCCCGCGTGCAGGTCGGGTGCTGCTGAATTTCGCGCGCGAGCATTGGGGCGTGCGCGCTTGCTACGCCAAGGTCTATGTAAGCAATGCATCGTCGCAACGAGGCTTGGCCAAGATAGGTTTCGATGCGACGGATATCCCGCTGCTCGGCAACGAGGCGATGCCCGAACTATTGATGCATTGGCCGGCGGACGAGCATTGTTCGGCCGAAGAAGCGCATCGGTTGTTTGTCGCGCTGGATATTGAAACGCAAGTTGCCTTGCCGCTTGCGCATACCGCGCGGTAGAGCAAGCCCCCCCTCACCCCGGCCCCGGCGAAGCCAGGAGAGAGGGAGCCGATTGCGGCGAGCTTCAGTGTTTCGCACTTGCGCAACCTTCCCTCTCCCTTGTTTACAGGGGGAGGATCGGGGGCCTGCCTTCGCCTGGGGGAGAGAGGCTGCGGTGAGAGGGCTCTTGCTTGTTGCGCCGTACCGCCACTAACGCCATGCAATCCAACGCAACGGCAAAGCCAACACGACACAGGCGATCGCGGCCACCATCGAGCCCGACTGCCACAACACCGCCGCCGCAAACACCGCCACAACGAAGCAGAGCTCGAACAGGAACTTCCTGGCTTCGACAGTCGATACGTCATGCACCAGCTTGGCGACAAAGGCAACGTAAGCCCACAGCACGGCCATGCCGACATAAAGCACGGCAAACGCCAGCGAGTAGACCAGGAAGGCCTCGTGCCTGGACGGGTTGGTCAGGGCGAAACGCACCACCATCGGCACCAACGCCACCAGGCTGAGCAGGCACACGAGCCCCACCAGACAGTTTGCCGCAGCGGGGAAAAAGTCGCGAGCCCTGCCGCTCAGGAAAAGCGCCCCCTCTTACCTCCGCTTCTGGTACATAAATGAGGAAAATTACCTGCCGAGGCCTGTCATGACCATCGATACGAGCGCCGACACGGCCCTGGCCTCTGCCATCTCCCAGGTGGAAAGCGGCCTGCGCGACCATGCCCTTCGGCCCGACATCGTCAGCTTCTTCGATGACGCAACCTCCACGGTCAGCCATATCGTCCGTGCACCTGGCGGCAACGCATGCGCCATCATCGATAGCGTGCTGGATTTCGACATGCCCAGCGGCCGCATCGGCCACGCTTCGGCGGAGCGGCTTGCCCACTATGTGAATGCGCATGGGCTGCAAGTAATGTGGGTGCTTGAAACACATGTTCATGCCGATCACCTCACTGCCGCGCCATGGTTGCAACGGCAACTTGGCGGATAGACCGCCATTGGGCGGGAGGTGACACGCGTTCAAGAAAGTTTCGGTCGCATCTTCAATGCCGATACGCACTTCGCCCGTGACGGCAGCCAGTTCGACCGCTTGTTCGGCGATGGAGATGGCTTCCGCATCGGTGCCTTGCCCGCGATAGCGCTGTATGTCCCCGGGCACACGCCGGCCTGTATGGCTTACGTGATCGGCGATGCCGTATTCGTCGGCGATACGCTGTTTATGCCCGACTATGGCACCGCGCGCTGCGACTTCCCCGGTGGCGACGCTGCAGCACTTTACCGCTCCATCCAACGCCTGTTTGCCCTCCCCGACGCGACCCGGGTCTTCCTTTGCCACGACTACAAGACCCCCAGCCGTGAGAGCTATGCCTGGGAAACCACCATCGGTGCCGAACGATATGGCAATATTCACGTGCGCGAAGGTATCGCCGAAGCCGACTTTGTCGCCATGCGCCAGGCACGCGACGCCACACTACCAGCACCGCGCCTGCTGTTTCCCTCGGTGCAGGTCAATATGCGTGGCGGGCGCCTGCCCGAGCCGGAGGACAACGGCACGCGGTATCTGAAGCTGCCCCTGGACGCACTGTAAGGGTAATAACACCGTGCGCATGACTTCTCTTAGTTACTGAGGAGGTACTTCCCGTGAGTTGCAGTATTATCTGGGAGTTCCACGTTGCCACAACACGCCAACGTGAATTCGAAGCCGCGTATAGCCCTACGGGGCCCTGGGCACAGCTATTCGAGCATGCTTCAGTCGACTTTCTTGGCATCGAACTGATGCGCTGCCATGACCAGGACGGCCGCTATCTGACCGTCGACCACTGGACATCCCTGGCCGCATTTCAGGCATTCAAGCGGAATTTTGCCACCGAATACGATGCCCTGGATCGGCAGCTCGAGGGCTTGGCGAGCGCCGAGATAAGTATCGGCGCATTCGAACAACTTGGTTGAGTGAAAATCACCAGAAAATCGCAGTCACTAACAAAATATGATTAATTCATTGAATTAAATGGCATTTCCATTTAATAGCACATTTCAGTCAAATTAATATTGACACCCTCGGGCATTATTGCCACCTTATCCGGCGCGCCGCACACCGACCGCCGTTGCTTCGGCACGCCTGGCAAACATCCTCGGGGGGAGGATCTATGAAGCGCATTGCGTTGTTCCTGGATGGCACCTGGAATACAGTAAGAAGCAATACCAATGTCTGGCGCATGAAATCGCTCTGCGATACCAGTGACGAGCAAATCTCGTACTACAGCCAAGGCGTAGGCACCAAGTTCGGTGAACGTATCAGGGGCGGCATGTTCGGGTACGGCCTGGACGACGAAGTCATTCGCGCCTACATGTGGCTCATGGAACACTACGACCAGGGCGATCGCATCTTCATCTTCGGTTTCAGCCGCGGCGCATTTACGGCCCGTAGCCTTGCCGGCCTGATCTCCAAATGCGGCCTGCTGAAACCCGGCTCGCCCGTTTCCATCACACAACTGTACGCGCGCTACAAGCGCGGCGATCGGGCGCACACCATTCGGAAACTCGCCAACCTGCCCGATGCCTCGCTCAGCCAGGAAGACAAGCTGGTTAAAAAGTATTCCATGGCCATTCCGATCTGGTTCCAGGGTGTCTGGGATACCGTCGGTGCGTTGGGTGTGCCTTTCGGCAATATCCCCATCATCAGCCGCTCCAACTATGGCTTCCTGGAAACGGACCTGCGCATCAACAATACACGCGCCTTCCATGCCATCGCGATCGACGAGCACCGCAAGGCCTTCGCGCCCACTTTATGGACGAAAACCGTCGAAAAAAATCACGCCGACGATACACCGCCGCCCCGACCGCTGGATCAAGTGGAGCAGCGCTGGTTTGTCGGCGCGCATGCCGACGTCGGCGGCGGCTACGAGAACGGCATGTTGGCCCAGCTTCCATTGAACTGGCTGATGCAGAAGGCCGCGAAGCACGGACTGACCTTCAAGGGCAGCATTCTGCTCGACAGCGAAGAAATCCAATCGCCGATCCACAACTCGTTCAAGGAAATGGCCTTCGGCCTGTACCGGCTCTTCCACTTCTTCATTCCTTACTACCGCACGATCGGCGCCGCGCCTTCCGAAAAGGAAGGCAAAGTGACAACCACGATCAATGAAACGATCGACGCGTCGGTCTTCGAGCGATGGCGCAAGATGCCGTCGTATCGCCCGAAGAATCTCGTCCGCTGGGCAGCGGGACATGGCGTCGATTGCAAGGATATTGAGCACACCGTAGTGGCCACCGATCCAACGGCGGGCGTCGACATGCCCCAAGCCCAAACGGCGCCAAATACCGGCATGCCTGCCTAACTTGGGTTCACTTTTCACATAGGCAGCCAAAGTGCGTTCGCAAGCAGGAGTAACCATGGGAAGGAACCTCCAATAGCCCTCCTTTCCATCGTCCCAGCGAAAGCCGGGACCCAGTGCCTTTACGCGAGCCAAGGCACTGAGTCCGCGCGTGCGCCGGGACGGCTGCACATAAAGATCTGAGGTTCTCTAAAGACCAGCCACCCTGGATTTCCAGATCAACGATAAAGGAAGGGACATGCAAGGCGAGACAAGCACAAGCCAGGGACCATGGCAGCAGATTTCAAGCGAGCGGAAATCGCGTCCGAATATCCTGATGATCATGGTCGATCAGCTTTACTACCCGAGCGCCGGTTATGGCTCGGCGGGTTTTGCAGATGGGATCAAGCAAGTGCTAAACTTTATCGGCAATATCGATCCGACGGCCAATGAATGGGCCAAGTACTACCCTGGCTTTTGTAAACTGCGTGAATACGCGACGGTCTTTACCGATCACACCATCGCCGAATCGGCCTGTATTCCGAGTCGCGCCAGCATCATGACCGGCCAGTACGGCCCGCGCACTGGCGTAACGCAGACCGATGGCTTATTCAAAAGCGGCGACGCGCAAAACTTCCCCTGGCTCAAGGCCCATGGCGCTCCAACGGTAGGCGATTATTTCCGGGAAATCGGCTACAGCACGCACTATTTCGGCAAGTGGCATGTGAGCGATCCGCCGGAGCACACGCTCGAGGGGTTCGGCTTCGGAGACTGGGAACTGTCCTGGCCCGAGCCGCATGGCTCACTGACCAATAACATGGGGGCTTATCGCGACTATCAGTTCGCCGATCTGGCCTGCGCCTTTCTGCGCAATCGTGCGCTCGGCGTGCCGTATGCGCGCAACAGCGGCACGGTGAACGCAAAGGCGCCCGATAGCCCGACTGTGCCCACACCCAAGCCCTTCTTTGCGGTGTGCTCGTTCACCAACCCGCATGACATTGCTACTTACCCAACCTTGCCGCGCGCCCTGGATCCACAGTTTCCGCCCGAGGAAAATCTGGAACAACCGATGTTCGGTCCCGGCATGTCGGTGCCGATTCCATTGCCCGGCACCTTCAGCGCGGCACCCAAGGATGGTACGTTTCGCATTCCGATGAACCCGCACGGCCTGCCGCAAGAGTGCGCCACTGCTTCGCCCACGCAGAATGAAAACCTGCTGACCAACAACAAACCGCGCGCCCAATACGACTATTCCTACAAAGTAGCCCTGGGCTTGGCGGCGAAGACGGGTCTGAGCGTCGCCCAATCCCAGGGCGGGGATGCCGCGACCCAGTTGGAAAACGCCATCAAGGCGACACTTGCCATTCCCATCCCCTTCCAATTGCAGGAGGATGCCGATGGAGCGGCAACCGGTTTCCTGCAGTACTACGCCTATATGATCGCCATGGTCGACCGGCATATTCTGCGAGTGTTGCAGACACTGGAAGAAGTGGGACTGCGCGACGACACCGTCGTTGTGTTCGCCTCAGACCACGGCGAATATGGCGCATCGCACGGCATGCTGATCGAGAAGTGGCACGGTGCGTATCAAGAGGCGCTGCATGTACCGTTCCTGGTAAGTTCGAAGAACTACAACGCCAACCGGGAAGCGCCCGTACCGATCGATGCGCTCACCAGTCACATCGATATCCTGCCGACCCTGTTGGGTATCGCCGGAGCGGATACCGCCCAGATCGAACGCGCGCGCCGTAACCTGTCCAAGACGCATCCCGCCGCTCCGCTCCAAGGGGCCAATCTCGTGCCGATCATCGCTGCAGGCGG
>NZ_DATCRY010000030.1:0-19209 GCF_036568765.1 Dyella sp.
GCACGCGCCGCATCTCGCTCGGCGCGAGCCATTTCCACGTCGGGATTGGCGGCCCACACCGCACGCACGGCTTCGCGTAACGCGGTATCGGACACCGGTGCCGCGGCGGCGGCGGCCACGGCGTAAAGCATTAGAGCGGCCCCCATAAGGGCCGCACGATAAGGTCGCATGGTGCATCTCCTGAAAGACGATCGAACAAGCGCACGTGGTTTACGGGCGCGTGAGGCGTGCGTCGATCAGGCGATAGGCGGTCGCAGCAAGGAACCCGGTGCGGCAGGAACGATGCCGAAGTAAACCGCAGGTAAGTCCAGCCGCGGCGCAAATGGCAGGATGGCCAGCGTGGCGCTGACCGGCATGGCTACCGAATGCAGGCAGGTGCAATGGCAGCCTGCACCCTCGCCGAGAAGGCAGCCGTCGTCGCTCGAAGAGACGGCATCGACAATCGCGACCATGGCCGCTGTCTGCGAAGTCGCCGCAATTGCCGGACTCGGTGCATCGGCCAGGCAGATGCTGCCGCCGATCAGTTTGATCAGCAGCACTGCCATCGCCAGCGCCCACAGACCGCGATGGCGGCGGAGGCGGCTCAGCAGTGGCGTGGGCAGACCGATCATGATCCGTATCCTAGTTGCCGATCCCGATGTTAGACAATTGCACGGCTTGCGCCGGGCCGGTTCGGCGGTAAGCTGAATCCTTATGAATGACACTTCCGACCGCGCCGCAACACGCCTTGCCTGGACGCGCACCGCCCTGAGCGACCCGACGCTGGAACTGGTTCCGGCGTCTGCCGATGCCAGTTTTCGTAGCTATTGGCGCACCGAACATGCGGATCGCAGCTGGATCGTCATGGATTCGCCGCCAGCCCAGGAAGATCCTGGCCCATGGCTGGAAATGGGCGCGCGCCTTGCAGCCGCCGGCGTGCACGTGCCAGCGGTATACGCGACGGATCTGCAGCTGGGACTGCTGTTGATCGAGGATCTGGGCTCGCAGCTGTATCTGCCCGCGCTGAACGAACAAACAGTTGAAACGTTGTACGGCGATGCCATGGATGCGCTGCTGCGCATGCAATTGCATGTCGACGTTGCCGGCATGCAGCCGTACGACTATGCGTTCCTGAGCCGCGAATTGGAGATCATGCCGGAATGGTTCCTGGGCAAGCACCTGGGCCACGCACCGACGTGCGACGACTGGGATGTGCTGGAACAGGCATTCGCAGTATTGCTACGCAACGCGCTGGAACAACCGCGTACTTTCGTGCATCGCGATTTCCATAGCCGCAATCTGCTTATTGCCGAGCAAGGCGGCCAGCCGGGCATCATCGATTTCCAGGGAGCCCTGGTCGGCCCGATTGCCTACGATCTCGCTTCGCTGCTGCGCGACTGCTATATCGTGTGGGATCGCGAACGCGTAGAAGGCTGGGTGGAAAATTACCGCATGCGCCTGCGCGAAGCCCGCCTGATTGGCGACGACATCGACTCGGATACCTTCCAGCGCTGGTTCGACCTGATCGGCCTGCAACGGCATATCAAGGTGCTCGGCCTGTTCTGCCGGCTCTGGTATCGCGATGGCAAGCGCGGTTATCTGAACGATCTGCCACGTGTCTACCAATACATCGTCACCGTGGCCGGTCGTTATCACGAGCTGGCCGAATTCGTCGCACTGCTCGAGCGCCATGCTAGCGCGCGCGACCTGCGCGAGCCGCTCGCCGTATGAGACATGCACTGATTCTCGCCGCAGGCCTTGGCGAACGCATGCGTCCGTTGACCGACCGTACACCCAAACCATTACTGAGTGTCGGCGGCAAGCCGTTGATTGTCTGGCATCTGGAAAAGCTGGCGGCGGCGGACGTTCGTTATGTCGTAATCAACACCTCGCACTTGGCCGAACAATTTCCCGAAGCACTGGGCGATGGCTCACGCTGGGGCCTGCGCATCCGCTATGCCTACGAAGGTCCCACACCACTGGAAACCGGGGGCGGCATGCTCAATGCGCTGCCCCTGCTGGGGCCCGAACCCTTCATTGCGGTCAATGGCGATATCTGGACCGATGCCGATTTCGCCACCCTGCCCTCCGCGCCCGCGGGCCTGGCGCATCTGATGCTGGTCGACAATCCCGCCCATCATCCCGCCGGCGATTTCATACTTGGACCCGCCAATCAGGTGCAGGACAAAGGCGGCAGCCGCAAGCTGACCTTCAGCGGCGTGGGGATCTATCGGCCCGAGCTATTCGCCGGCTGGCGCGATGCCATTGGCGACACCCCCGAAAGCACCATGAAACCGCCGCGGTTCAAGCTTGCGCCGGTGTTGTGCGCAGCCATGGGCCATGGCGCCGTGTCAGGCAGCCACCACACGGGCAGTTGGACCGATGTGGGCACTCCCGAACGCCTGGCCGCGCTGGACGCTGCCCTGAACGCAACATCTCGCGGCTGAAGCCTTGCCGATGGCGACGCGGTATCCTTCGGCTTGTATGTGATTGGATTTCTTTGACGGTACGGCAATGTCCGAGTTGTGGTCCCAACTGGTAGCCTGGTTCAGCACCCATGGCGTGGTGCCAGTGCTGCATATCCTGCATCTGGAAGGCCTTGCGGGCGATCCGCACGACATCGCTGCGGCACTGTTGATCGCTACGTTGCAGCTATGCATTATCGGCTTCGTCTTCCGTCCGCTGGAAACGTTGGCACCGGCGGAACGGTGGCAGGATCGCAAGCTGACCAAGGTGGATTTCCAGTACACGGTGATGATGCTGGTGGGCATCTTTCCGCTCTTCAGCTTTCTGATTCTGACGCCGCTGGTTAATTATTTCGCCGGCCAGGACACAGGCCCCAGCGATGCCAGCGCCTCTCCGTTAGCGATCACGCACTGGTTCCCGGTGCTCACCCAGCACCCCTATCTGCTGTTTTTCGTCTATTACATCGTTTACGACCTCGTGTACTACTGGATGCACCGCTTGCAGCACGCCCTGCCCTGGTGGTGGGCGCTGCACAGCATGCATCACAGCACGCGTCAGATGAGTTGCTGGACTAACGATCGCGGCAGTCCGGTGGACGGCTTCATCCAGTCGATCATCCTGGCGGTCGTTGGCATCGTGATGGGCGTCGAACCGGATGAGTTCGCCTGGCTGATGCTCCTTGGCGAGCTGGTGCAGAATTTTTCGCACACGAATGTGCGCCTCGGCTTTGGCCGTGTGTTTGGCCGGATTTTCGTCGATCCGAAATTTCATCGCTTGCACCACATGCTGGTCGATCCGGATCGGCCGGGTTTGCACAACTGCAATTTCGGGCAGGTGTTGTCGATCTGGGACGTGCTGTTCGGTACGGCGCTCTATGGCGAGCCCGTACGGCCTACCGGCGTAGGTGACCCGCTGGTAGACGATGACAACAATCACGGTCTGCTAGGCCTGCACTGGAACGCACTCAAGCGCTTCTGGGGTGCAGTGCGCCGTCCTGCAGGCTGGAAGCTTGGCGAAGTGGCGTTCGGCGAGGGTTATCGACCCATCCCCGTCACCGAGTGGGAAGCGCATGGGGTGGGACACCACCCGCAACGTGAAGATCGAGCTGAAGAGGCTCCGCTTATGGCAAGCGAGGCGACACAGTCGACCTGACGTGTCTGCGAAAGTGAGCTGCTAAAAAACCTGACCACCTTGTAGGAGCGGCTTCAGCCGCGACCGGTCGGGCCGCGCCCTGCATAGCCTTGCCTGAGGCCGTTCCTACTGGATAAGTGTTTTTCGCTCCTCAAAGTCGCCCGCAGCCAAGGCCGTCTCCATCGGCTCACGATCAAAGCGCTATCCGCCCTAACGTGTCGATCAGAAACACCACGGCCGTCAGCAGGCCAACCACGGCATAGGCCCACTGACGATCGATACGAGAAGCACGCAAGAACAAATACACCGGCGCGCCGAGCCCGCCAAGCAACACTGGCCAAAGGAGTGCCAGCGAGGACTCGTGCCCTCCAGCCTTGATCAACCGGCGATCCCATAACGACAACGCGACGTACAGGACAACACCGACAAAACCCGTATAAGGCACATAGCTCAACGGTATGAGCGCCAGCGGCGCCAAGGCCATGATCCAGGCCGCACTCGCCGGCACCGGAAACATGCCCGGCGACCCGGAAGCATCGCAAGACACGCTCGGTGCATAGGGGTTGTTCAACGGCGAATCCCGATCGCGCAGGAATTCGGTCCGTTCCGCCGGCAACCAGTCGGGGGTACCTTCCCGCCACAACAAACTGCCACGTCGGATCTGTCCCGCCTGAATTTTCTGCCGTATGACTGCCGCACTTACCGGACCAGCGGACTTATCTCCGTCCTGAAAGTGCCATGACGCTTCAGTCATCCCCTCTACTCCAAAACGCCTGGCTAAAAAAAAAGCCCGGCGCGAACCGGGCTTCCTGATCTGAGTATGGCGTACCGCTCAAGGGCGGCGCGCCAGCTCCGGGTTCTCGCGAGTTTTGGGCATCAGGTCCTTCTTCGACACGCCCAGCCAAAGCAGGATCGGGCTGGCCACGAAGATCGACGAAAGCGTACCGACCACGATACCGATCAGCATGGTGATGGCGAAGCCATGCACCACCGGACCACCGAAGAAGTACAGCGCCGCCATGGTGATGCCGGTGAACAGCGAGGTGATGATGGTTCGCGACAGCGTGCTGTTGATCGAGCGATTGAGCACTTCTTCCGGCTCAGCCTTGCGCGCCAGGCGAAACAGTTCGCGGATACGATCGAATACCACCACTTTATCGTTGATCGAATAGCCCACCACTGCGAGCACCGAGGCAAGCACGGTCAGGTCGAATTCGCGCTGGGTCAGCGCAAAGATACCCACGGTCACCAGGGCGTCGTGTACTTCGGTGATCAGCGCAGCTACGGCGAAGCGCCATTCGAAGCGGATCCACAAATAGATCATGATGCCGGCGATCACCATGATGACCGCGATGATGCCATCGCTGCGCAGCTCGTCACCGACCTGCGAACCGACGTAGTCGCGGCTGGTAATTGCCGCATCCTGGCGCTGTGCCTTCAATGCCGGCTGCAGCACCGCCACGACTTTATCCAGGTTCACGTGGCCCTTCTCGTCCAGCATGGCGGCTGTCGGCTGGATGCGGATCGAGACTTCGCGCGTACCGCCCAAGCTGGTAACGGTCGGGTTTTCGATACCGATCTTGTTCAGTGCCTGACGCACATCGCCGATCGCTATGGGCTGCTGATAATCGGCAACTACCGAAATACCGCCCGTAAAGTCCAGGCCGTAGTTCAGACCGCGCACACCGATCAAAGCGACCGAGGCAACGATCAGCAGGATGGCAAGCCCGATGGAGAACTTGCGCATGCCCAGGAAGTTGATGTTGCTATGGGGATTGAAAATTTCCATGAGTCCCTATGCCCCTTAGACCGACAGGGTCTTGAGCTTGCGGTTGCCGTGGATCAGCGCGGTGATCGCGTGCGTCACGGTGACCGAGGTGAACATCGAGGTGAGAATACCGATCAGCAGTGTCACACCGAAGCCCTTGATCGGACCCGAGCCCATCGTGGTCAGCGCGAGCGCTGCAATCAAGTGGGTCACGTTGGCATCGAGAATCGTTGCCCAGGCCTTGTCATAACCGGCACGGATCGAAGCCAGCGGTGTCGAGCCGTTGCGCAGTTCCTCTCGTACGCGTTCGCAGATCAGCACGTTGGCGTCGATCGCCATACCTAGCGTCAGCACGATACCGGCGATGCCCGGCATGGTCAGAGTCACGCCGATCATCGACATCACCGCCAGCAGGATCACCAGATTGAAGAACAGCGCGATATCGGCGACAAGACCGAAAAGCTTGTAGTAGATCGCGGCAGCCAACAGAACCAGGCCAAGACCGATAAGCACGGCCTTCAGGCCCTTGTCGATGTTGTCGGCGCCCAGGCTGGGACCGATCACGCGCTCCTGTACGATATCGACCGGCGCAGCCAGCGAGCCGCCCTTGAGCAGCAGTGCCAGACCCGAAGCTTCCTTGGCACTGGCCAGGCCAGTGGTCTGGAAGTTCTTGCCGAACACGCCGTTGATGCGCGCATCGTTGATCACCGAGTAGGTCACCGTCGGCGTGCGAACTTCCTTGCCGTCGACGATCTTGGTGTCGACCACGCGCTCGATATACACCACCGCCATCGGCTGACCGACGTTGTTGGTGGTGAAATCCTGCATCTTTTTCGCGCCCGTGGAATTGAGCGTCACGGCCACGGCCGGCGATCCACTCTGTTGATCGAAGGTGGACGATGCATCGACCAGTTCGTCACCCGTAACGATCGCGCGCTTGCTGACCAGGACCGGCGCCTTGCTGTCGCGCATGTAGTAGAGGTTCGCATCCGGCGGAATATTGCCGGTACGCGCAGCCTCGATCGCACGCGGATTGCCCGGGAAGCCGATGCCTGCACGGTATTCCAGCGTAGCCACCGCACCGATCAGCTTCTTCGCCTCGGCGGTATCCTGCACGCCAGCCAGCTCCACCACGATGCGGCTGTCGCCCTGCTGCTGGATGATCGGCTCGGATACACCCAGCGCATTGATACGGTTGCGCAGCGTGCCCAGGTTCTGGCGGATGGTGTTCTGCGATAGTTCGCGCAGTTTTTCCGGCTTCAGGCTGGCATTAGCGACAAAACGATCGCCGGTATTCGGGCCGTCCTTGACGTTGAGATCGGGGTACTCGGTCGCGATCGCATTGGACGCCGCGGTACGGTCATCGGCCGAGCGCAACACGATATTGATGCCCTGACCGCGCTGGCTGCTGCGATTGACCGAGTCGTAGCGGATGTTCTTCTGCCGCAGCAACGCGCGGATATCATCGGCGTAGCTGTTTTCTTTCTTGTCCAGCACGTCGTTCTGATCCACTTCCATCAGGAAGTGCACGCCGCCTTGCAAGTCCAGGCCCAGGGGCATGGCGTTGGCGCCGATCGCACGCAGCCACTTGGGCGCGCTCGATTCCAGATTGAAGGCGATGGTGTAGTCGTCGCCAAGCACCGGGCGCAGCGCATCGGCACCGGCCTTCTGCACGTCGCCGTTGGCGAAGCCCACCGTCAAGTGATCCGCGCTGATATTGATGTCTTTGTAGGCGATCTTTTGCTGCGTCAGCGCCGCGACCACTTTCTGCTGCAGCGCCTGGTCGACCGGGGCCTCGTGGTTCGCGGTGATCTGTACGGCCTGAACCGGCAAAAAGACGTTGGGCAACGCGTAGACCACGCCCAATATCAGTACGACCGCGACCAGCGCATATTTCCAGCGTGGAAAATCACTCATGCCTTGAATCCATAAAAGCCGCAGCATCAGGCTGCGGCAAAAGCGTCATTGCACCGTAGTCGGCGGCGCCAGGCCGCCTCGAAAACCTTAGTCGGCTTTCAGCGCCCCTTTCGGCAGCACCTGCGACACGGCCCCCTTCTGCACCTTGACCTTCACGTTCGAGGCAATCTCGACGGTAACGAAGGTCTCCCCCACTTCGTCGACACGGCCGGCAATGCCGCCATTGGTAACCACCTCATCGCCCTTGGAAAGGGCCGTGAGCATGGCGCGATGCTCTTTCTGCCGCTTCATCTGGGGGCGGATCATGATGAAGTACATGACGCCGAACATCAGGATCATCAGGACCGGGAAGCTCAGCAGGCCGGTCGGGCTCTGTGCCTGGGCACCGGCAGCCGGAGCGGCGGCCTGGGCCAGCAGGAAGGACATCGGCAAACTCATCGTGATCGTCTCGCAAGTAGCGGCACCGGCGTGATTTTTTGCCGGCGCCATGAAAAAGATCGCCGATTATGCCATGCGACCTGAATACGTGCATGGCGGGCATCGGCACCGTCGCCTCCCGCTAATCGGCACTGTGACGGCGCGCAGGCGCTGTCACAAAACCGACATAGGGGCTGGCTAAGGTTAACGCATGAATCGCAATTTCTTGCGATTAGATATCTGCCGCTCCTCGAACCCCGCACTCCCAACGTCAGGCCATGGCCCAGAAAGGTGCCCGCGTGAAGAAAAAAGCCCTCGCCACGTTCCTCTGGACCATGGGTGCCAACGCCATGGCCGAAACCGCACCGACCGCGACTGTGGAGCTGTATGTCGACCGCAAGACCCAGCAGATCTTCGCCCAGCCCGGCCCGGGCCGCGAACGGCTCGGCACCTTCGCCCGCATAGAAGACAAGCAAGCGGCAGCGACGGTTCCCCAACCGGCGGCCTCACCTTCCCCAGCAGACGGCAGGATGCCGGCGACAACCGCGGACGTCGCCCGAACCGGATCGCCCACCCCGACGGCTAAGACGGATAACGCCAAGAAGTGGTACGACCGCATCAGCCTGCGCGGGTACACCCAGTTGCGCTACAACCACGAACTGTCCGGCGACGCCGGCCTCCTGCGCGCGCCCGGCGATCGCTTCATCGGCAACAATCAGGGGTTCGGCATTCGCCGTGCCCGCCTGGTCATCAGCGGCGACCTCAACGATTACGTGTCGCTGTATCTGCAGCCGGATTTTGCCAGCACGCCGAGCGGTTCGAGTACCACGCATTTCGGCCAGTTGCGGGACGCCTATGCGGACATCTATTTCGACCGGGACAAGGAGTGGCGCGTACGCGCCGGCCAGTCGAAGATCCCCTATGGCTGGGAAAACCTGCAATCGAGCCAAAACCGAATCGCACCGGACCGTGCCGACGCGCTTAACAGCGGTGTACGCGACGAGCGCGATATCGGCCTGATTTTCTACTACACGCCCAAACCGGTTGCCGAGCGCTTCAAGTACCTGGTGCAGTCGGGTCTGAAGGGTTCGGGCGATTACGGCGTGTTCGGCCTCGGCTTCTATAACGGCCAGGGTGCCAATCGCAGCGAGCAGAACAACAGCCTGCACACGGTTGCCCACTTCACCTACCCATTCAAACTCGCCAACGGCCAATACGTGGAAGTCGGTGCCAGTGCGTATACCGGCCGCTTCAAGGTCGGCCCGCCGACCTCCATCGCCGTCGATGGCCAGACCTTCACGCCTGTGGACGCAGCTCCGGCCAACGGTTCGCTGGATCAACGCGTGGCGGCCCATTTCATCTATTACCCGCAGCCGTTCGGCTTGCAAGCCGAATGGACCGTCGGACGCGGTCCGGAGCTAGACCTGGCCGAGCGCCGGATTCGTAGCCGCTCGCTGCGCGGCGGCTACGTGCAGGCGATGTACAAGATAGACGGCAGCTACGGCTCGCTGATTCCCTACGTGAAATGGCAGACCTTCCGCGGCGCTTCGAAGTTCGACACCAATGCACCGCGGTTCCTGCTCGACGAAACCGAAGTGGGCGTGGAATGGCGACCCTCATCGGCGCTGGAGATCGCCGTGGCATACGCCAATATGCGCCGCTCCAACCTCACCGCTGCGCCGTATACGCGGGTGAAGGGCGATCTGCTTCGAATGCAGTTGCAGGTGAATTATTGAGCTTGCGTTTTGCCCCGCCCCTGCTGGCAGGGGCGGCTGGGAAGGGGTGAACGCTTGCGGGGAGTTACGCGCTATCTGCTAGCACAACATGCAAAAGTCGCTAAGCCTTGGCGCGCGCCGCGTAGAAGGCAGCGACGAAGTCGTCCAGGGAACCGGCAGCAATAGCATCGCGCAGCCCAGCCATCAAACGCTGGTAATAACGAAGATTGTGCATCGTCGCCAACTGGCTGCCCAGAATTTCATTGCAGCGATCCAGATGGCGCAGATAAGCCCGAGAGAAACCGTTGGCACAGGCGTAGCAATCGCAGCCCTCCTCGATGACTCGCGTATCGTCGATGAACTTGGCATTGCGAATGCGCAGCGTGCCTTCCGCAGTGAATAGAAAGCCGTTGCGTGCATTGCGTGTCGGCATGACACAATCGAACATGTCGATGCCGCGCCGCACCGCCTCGACAATATCTTCCGGCCGGCCCACACCCATCAAATAGCGGGGACGATCGGCCGGCAATAGCGGCACAGTGAAATCCAGTGTGTGGTTGCGTTCGGCTTCCGGCTCGCCGACCGCGAGACCACCCACTGCATAGCCATCGAACCCGATCTGCACCAAGCCTTCGGCCGAGCGGCGTCGCAGATACTCATAGGTGCTCCCTTGCACGATGCCAAACAGTGCATTGGGGTTCTGCAGCTCGTCGAAGCCGCGACGCGAGCGCTCCGCCCAGCGCAAACTGAGCTCCATCGAGGTTTGCGCGACCTTTTCGGTTGCCGGGTAGGGAGTGCACTCATCGAAGATCATGGCGATATCCGAATTGAGCACGGTCTGGATACGCATCGACACTTCAGGCGACAGAAATACCTTCGAGCCATCCACCGGCGACGCGAAGGTCACGCCCTCTTCGGTGATCTTGCGCTTATGGGCCAGAGAGAACACCTGAAACCCGCCCGAATCGGTAAGGATCGGCTTGTTCCAGCCAATAAAGCGGTGAAGGCCGCCAAACCGCTCCACGACTTCCAGGCCAGGGCGCAGGAACAGATGAAACGTGTTGCCCAGGATGATTTCCGCACCGATATCGTGGATATCGCGCGGCGTCATCGCCTTGACCGAGCCATAGGTACCTACCGGCATGAAGGCCGGGGTCTCCACGCTGCCGTGGTTGAGCGTGACACGGCCACGACGCGCCGCGCCATCGGTGGCGGAAATGGAAAATTGCAAGGGAGTCATTGGCCCATTATCGCCTGTTTAACACCCGGCCGCGCGCGGCCGCTTAACCGAGAATCAGCATCGCATCGCCGTAGGAGAAAAACCGGTACCGCTGCGCCACGGCATGGCGATAGGCATCGAGCACGAATTCCCGGCCCGCCAAGGCGGAGACCAGCATCAGCAAGGTCGATTGCGGCAGGTGAAAATTGGTCAAAAGGCCGTCGATGCTGGTGATCCGGTAGCCCGGAAAGATGAAGATCTGCGTTTCGCCGGCGAAGGGCTGTACCTGACCGTCCCGACTCGCACTTTCCAGCGCCCGCACGACCGTGGTGCCCACCGCGATGACCCGCCCACCTGCGGCACGTGTACGCCGGATCTGCTCGACCAGGCCCGCACCGACATTCAGCCACTCGCGGTGCATCTGGTGATCCTTGATCTCCTCGGCGCGTACCGGCTGGAAGGTACCGGCACCCACGTGCAACGTGACGTAGCCGAACTCCACGCCCATGTCGCGCAATCGCTCCAGCATCGGCTCATCGAAATGCAGCCCCGCCGTGGGTGCGGCGACCGCACCGGGCTCGCGCGCGAAGACGGTCTGGTAGCGCTCCATGTCGCTGGCGTCGGCGTGCCGCTCGATATACGGTGGCAGCGGCATTTCGCCCAGCCGCAACAGCAGCTTTTCCAACGGTTCGGACGCCTCGAAACGCAATTTAAAAAATGCGCCATCGCGCCCGAGCACGGTCGCCTGACTGCCGTCGGCCAGTTCGATCGTCGAACCGTCGCGCGGCTTTTTGCTTACGCCTAACTGCACCGTCGCCTCGTGCGCGCCGGTGACACGCTCGATCAGGATCTCCACCGCGCCGCCTGTTTCCTTACGGCCATAGAGGCGCGCCGGTAGCACACGCGTATCGTTGAATACCAACAGATCGCCTGGGCGAAGGAACTGCGGCAGCTCACGGAACATACGGTCCTGGCGCAGGCCGGCCTTAGGATCGAGCCAAAGCATGCGGCTGGCCGAACGCTCGCCCAAGGGGGATTGGGCAATCAACTCCGGCGGCAGGTCGAAATCGAAATCGGACTTTTTCACGGTGATATCTGTGTCATCGAACGCGCATTATCGCGCAAAGCCCCTCGCTTGGCCCGCCGCCAGCCCTCATCAGGCAGATGGCGCCTTCTTTCGCCGCCGCACCACCCATCCGCCTGCCGCCAAAGCGATCAGCGCAAGCCCTGCGATTTCCCAGACCAGATGGCGGCGTATGGTGTGTTCGATCGCCCTGACTTGCTGGGTCCTCTTCAGTTCGCGCGCTTTGTCGAAATCCGGTTCCGGGCAGGCACGGCCAAATTCTGTCGCCCACGGCACATAAGGGCCTTGTTTAACGTACCGCCGATACAGCGCCTTTGCCCTCCGCTCACGCTCGGTTTCCGATGCCTCCTTCGGTGGCTCCTCCGCATAATCGCTATACCCGTCGCCCGGCCCCTCCAGCATCCAGCCAGTGGCCTTGCACAGCACGGCGGCGAAGGCCTGCGATCGCGGCGGCAGCAAATCGGCCGCCGCCGACGCTCGGTCCACCGCAACATAGCGATAGTGGAAGCGCAGATCGGGTTTGGCCTGGCTATCGCGGTAACGTTGGCGCTCGCCATCGGTGACAAAGGACTGCTCAAGGCTCTTAGTCGCCTGACCGCTCCCGCCGGGATAAGCACCGTCGTTGTCCAAGAAGTCAGGCAGTTGTTCGTAGCCGAGCAACTCCATGCCTTGCTCGCGTGCGATAACGGCTGCAGCATAGCCAGCCTCGGCCTTGCCGATGTCCGTCCAGCGCCGCTGAGCCTGATGCAGGTCCTCGGCGTACTCGCGCGCCTTCGCGCGCAGGTCAACGTCACCGAAGCGGGGATCGCCACTGGCGGGAAAGTAATCGAATGCCTCGTCATAACGACCAGCGCGCATCAACCTGCGTGCGAGCAGCCAGCGCAGATGATCGGCCAGCGGCGCTTCCGCATAGCCGTTCGACGATGCATCCTTGCTGGCCGCGGGTGCGGGCGATGCTGGCGCATGCGCATCGACAAAGGCTTTCAGCTCGTCGACTGTCAGCACGCGCTCGGCGACATAGCGCATGTCGTTGCCATAGCCATATCCGGAGGGTTCCGGATCGAGCGAGTCGTCGTATGCATACTCGTTGCCGTCGCCGCCTTGCCGCAGCGAGGCATCGTAAAGATGGCGCATCGCTTCGATATATTCGCCACGCGCCAGCGCCAATACGCCCTGCTCGCCCAGGATCAGCTGTGTATTGGAGGCCTGGATACTTGCCTTGGGATCGTTCGCTGCCGGAAAAGCCTTGGCAGCCTCGGCATAAGCGCTCGCCGCTGCGGCAAGGTCGCCGCGACGCAAGGCCAATTTGGCACGCAGCCAACTAGCGAGTGGGCTACTGGCTTTATCCATCAGCCTCGCGGCCAGATCGTAACGGCCGGCCCGATAGCACAGTACGGCAAGGCGATCGGTGCCTTCGACCGGCGTAGCCGGCAGCGCCGAAATGGCATCTACCAGCCCCACCAGCGCGGCGTCCGGCCTGGATTCGGCAGGTGCCGCATCGCCGGAATCGATACCCTCCTGGCCGCGCGCCAATGCATACGCCACCAGCATGCGCTGCGACACGGGGCCATCCACCAGGCCCTTGATCAGATCAGGGCTTTGCATCGCGGTATAGGCGATCTGCTGCAACGAGCGCACCGCGTTGTTCGAGCCATGGCCGGCCTGCGCCGCATATAGCGCAATGGCATGTTTCAGATCGGCCGGTGTCACGCCGCGGGCGCAATCGCTCGCATTGTAGAAGTCGCCCCAGCTGCAGCGCTTGTCGCCTGCGTACAGATACAGTTGCGCCTGCTCGCCGAAACTGGCTACGCCAAGGCCTTGCGTGTCGGAAGCGCCGGCAACGGCACGTGTGCGGGCGAGCTCGAATGCCTTGGCTGCGGCGTCACGCTCGCTCTTGAAGGCAGCAGCGTCGCCCGCCGCGATCAAGGCACGCAAAGCATGGATGCGACCGAGCATGTAAGCCGCCCAGACCGAACGTAACCGCGCCTGTTCCGCCGGCAATGCGACAACCTTGGCGAAGCTTGCCGCAGCCTCGTCCAGATCGCCGCGATCCGCCCTCAGGCACCAACGGGGCTCACTGGCGGGATCGGCCGGGACATCGCCATAGGGTGCCGGCGAAGACGCGGCGTCGGCCGGGCCGTTGTCGTCCGACCGACCGCAAGCATTCAGCGCGCGGTGAAATTGCAAAGCGCCCAGCGCATAGAGACGCACGTCTTCAGGCAAGCCGGCGCCAGCCGCGTAAGCAGCATCGTCGTCTGCTGCTTTGCCCATAGCATCGACTATAGCTTGCTGGGCATCGTCGATGCCCAGATCGGGCTTGACTTTGCGGTTATCGGCATAAGCCGAAGTATCGGCTTCAACCGGCTTGAGCGAGTCGGTCGCCGGAAGCCAGCGCGCCGCCTCGAAGGCGAAGCTGTTAACCGGTGCTGCCTTCAATGTCGCGGCGCGATCGTCGAGCAATTGATTGGGAAACATCGGACCGCAGGCCCACGCGAGCGCACCGATCAGAACGAATGAACCACTTATCGCGACCACCTTGTGCTTGAACATGGACAACTATCCTGTCATTCGATTCTCAATTCGGGCCGCTCGCTGGCACAACGGACCCAGCCAACGGCACGTTCGCGTCGCGGTGGCAACCACGCGTCCTGCTGCTTGCGCAGGACCGAACCGTCCGTCGATGTCGCCAGCACGTAGCCGTTGACACCATCGGCCAGGCGGCAATCGGCGGGCAATCGCACGGTTGCCGGCAAAGCCGCATCGGTATCGCCGTCATTGCGCAGGATCACATCGAGCGTGCCGGCGACCGTGCCCGCGCGTACTCGCACCGACAGCCTCGAGGATAGCGGTAAACCGCCCACGACGGCGCGCCAGGTCGGCAAGCTCCACGCACGCACGTCCTCGCCCGTGGGCAGACGAAACCAGACCAATCCCACCAAGTGCGCTGGCGGCCGTTGGCGCAGACCATGAACGAAGGCGGCGACGACATCCGGCGATGCCGCCAGTTCGCTGAAAGCCACTCCGCCGGCAAGATTAGGCACCTCGCTCTCCGCCCCCAGGACGCGGCCATCGGCATCGAAGCTGACCCGGCTTGCATACGTCGGGAGCGCCAGGCGGAATGGTCGGCGCGTACGCAACGAGAAGCGCCGGATCCACTCCGTTGCCAGCACGGGATCGAACAGGCCCGCATGCGGCGATTGCACGGCGTGAACCTGCAATACAGCTTCATCGGGTACGGCGAGCAGATCGTCCAGCGCCGGCGAATCCAGCCAGGTGGGCAACGCGGTGATCGTCAGCGGAAGATCGCCGAGCTCCTTCTTGAGTCGAACCAGGAACTGCGTATAGGCGGGCAAGCGCGCGGTGGCACAATCATGGTCGATTTCTACGCCGGCCACCGCCATTCCTCGCCAACGCTCGCGCAATGCCAACACCTGGTTCAACAGCATCGCTTCGTCCCAGTGCGCCAGCTGACCGTCGATCCGCACGACCAGCACCACGGGGCGAGCGGTCGCTGCCAGTGCCATGCGATCGGGGGAGAAAAACTGCAAACGGCCACCCGCGTCGGTTTGCGCGGCAAGCACACGCCAGGCACGTATATCGGCCGCGGATTGTCGCAACGATGCGACGAGCGAGGGCGTCCAATGGCGCTGCCAGACATAGGCGTCGCTTTCCAACGTACGCGGAGGACGGCCACAGCCGGCCAAAAGCAGCAGGCCGGCAATTAGCGCCACAATACCGTTCTTACGCCAGGACACCGCCCAGTGTTCTTCCATGCCGGACCTCCATTACTAACGTCTTACATGGTAGAGCAAAAAAGCGCCGCCCCCGATCGAAGGAGCGGCGAGGCATCAGCCCTTGACGCACAACACCTGGCTAAGGGTATGCACGACCTCAACCAGGTCGCGCTGCGCCGCCATGACCGCGTCGATGGATTTGTACGCGGCGGGCGACTCGTCGATCACCGCGGCATCCTTGCGGCATTCGACATGCGCCGTCGCCTCACGGTGCTGCGCCAGCGTGATATTCGCGCGCGCTGCGCTGCGGCTCATGACACGACCTGCACCATGGCTGCAGCTATGAAAGCTCTCCGGGTGCCCCTTGCCACGCACGATATAGCTGCGCGTCCCCATGCTGCCCGGAATAATGCCCAGCTCGCCTTCACGCGCGCTCACGGCGCCCTTGCGGGTCACCAGCAACGATTCGCCATAGTGCGTTTCGCGCTGAACATAGTTGTGGTGGCAATTGACCGCCATCTTCGCCAGCTGGAACCTCGGCAGATGACGACGCAGCTCGGCCAGCACGCGCTCGAGCATCACCTGGCGGTTGTAGCGGGCATAGTCCTGCGCCCAGGATACCGCTTCGACATAGTCGTCGAACAAGGCCTCGCCTTCCATGAAGAAGGCCAGATCCTTGTCGGGTATGCGAAAGCCCAGCACGCGTCGCGACAGTTCCTCGCGTGCACGCTCGATAAAGTAGGTACCGATCAGGTTGCCGGTACCGCGCGAGCCCGAATGCAGCATCACCCATACGGCACCGCTCTCGTCGAGGCACAGTTCGATAAAATGATTGCCGCCGCCGAGCGTGCCCAATTGTTGCTCGACTTTGTCGGTGCGGATGCGCCGATGCTTGGCTTTGATCGCTCCCACGCGCTCGATCAGACCGGACCGCGCGAGCGCCGAATCGACACTCGCAGGCATGCGCCGATGCTCCCCGCCGCGGCCGTTGCCCACCGGTACGCAGCGCTCGATCGACGCGCGCAGGCGCGCCAGGCTGTCCGGGAGATCGTTCGCCCTCAATGTGGTCCGCACGGCAGCCATGCCGCAGCCAATGTCGACGCCTACCGCGGCCGGAATGATCGCCCCGCGAGTGGGCAACACCGAGCCTACGGTAGCGCCCTTGCCCACATGCACGTCAGGCATAGCGGCCACCCATGGCCCCACGAATGGAAGCCCACACAGATGCTGCAGTTGCTCGCGCGCCTTGGCGTCTACCGGCACACCGTTGACCCAGCCCTTGATCGGAATGCGGCTGTCCGCGGCATGCAGGAGTCGATAGTTCTGTTCGCTCATAAATATTTCTTCCCTAAAAGACCTCGATGCCGATTCCGTCCGGCACCAAAGCTTGCTACGTCTTCAACCCGATCACCTCGTTCAGCACGCCGTCGAGGCCACCGAACACAGTGAACTTGTCGATCTTTTCGGTGACCTTCTCCAAGGCCTCCAATTCCTTCAAGCGCATCAGCACAGGACTGCCCTCGATCAGCTTCGCGGTGTTCAGCAACGAACGGGTCGCGTTCGCTTCCTCGCGACGACGGATCACGTTAGCCTGGGCGGCTTTCTCTGCCTGCACCACGCTATTGAGGATGTCCTTCATCTCGCCAGGCAGGATCACGTCCTTCACACCCACGCCCTGCACTTCCAGACCGAGCTCGACCACACGTCCACGTACATAAGCAAAGATGTCCGCATCCAGCGACGCCTTGTCGCCAAGCAACTCGTCGAGGGTCTTGGCTGACACCGCCTTTCGCAAGCCGTATTGCAACTCGCGATAGACATAGTCGAGATACTTCGCCACTCGCGTACGCGCAGCGATCGGATCGACCACCCGGAGAGTCGCTGCCAGGTTCACGCGCAGGCTGACCCTGTCGCGCGTCAACAGCTCCTGACCGGACACTTCCAGCGACTGCACGCGCAAGTCGATCACCTCGGCGGTGACGTTCTTGCCGAAGTTCCAGTACGCATACGCGCCCGACGCCAACACCCCCTGCAGCTTGCCGTCGATGAATACCAGGCCGGCCCACTCCTCCGGAACATCCACGGCGATCGCCACCTTGCCGATCACGCCAAGCTGACGCAGACGGTTGGCCACGTCGGCACGAATCGAAAGGCTATCGGCCAGCGATACGGTCTCGACCCGCACCGGCACCATCGCCTGCCAATACAACTTGCGCGTTCCCGGCATCAGGATGTCTTCGAGCTTGCCATTCTTGAAGACGAGACCGACTTCGTCGGTGTCGATATCTGCCACCAGGAACGAGCCGGCAAACAAGCCGGCGGCCATCAACGCCTCAGCGTCCGCTCCAGCGTACTCGGGGCGGGTCATATCGTGCATCGCGACGACGATCCTGCCGAACGGATCGAAGTAACGATAGACGCCCGGGGCAAGAATGCGCTCGGCACGACGGTTGCGGTACAGCAGGCCGCGCTCGCCGTCGCCGATCACGATCTGCTTGATCCAGAACATGGGGATTCTCCTTTTTTATTCCGGTATAAGACCCGCCTTTTATCCAAGCGATGCCGCGGGCAATTGCATACGCTCTTTTTTTGACAATAACCGTCCATGCGGCGCATATAACGTACGAGCCGCAGGGAATATAAAATTTTAGGCGGAAACGCCTCTTCACAAAGAGACCGCAGAGCGCGCCGTGCTTTTATCGCAGCAGCACAAAGCAGAGCCGCCATCGTCACTCCCTGACGAAGGCTGCGCCACCTTGACCGGTCCGATGCAAGGACGACGGCCCGGCAACCTCCTCGCTGCGTCATGAACCCGGCACACCTTCCTTGATGTAGCCGCTTCCCCGACGCACGAGGCGTTTCCCGGTAGGGCTTTCGCCCTGATTTGGTTATGGAGTGGGAATCGAACCCACGACACTCGAACGTTTAATTCGATGCTCGGACCATTTGAGCTTTCCATGGTCGACGTGCCGGACTTGAACCGGCGACCAACGGTTCCCCGTTGCTCTACCCTCTGAGCTAACGTCGTTACCGGGTATATTTGTGCAATCGCGGCATACGCTTGCGGCAAAGCCGGGCGCACCGGCCGGGCGTTCGAACCCGAACCGCTAGCGAATTGCCCTCACATACCCGCATTGCCGATTATTCATCGACAACTCCTGCGTCGATCGTTCCGCGCCGTCCGCACCGAAGCATCCAGGTGCAGCGCTTATGCGCCTGTGGCAAAAACCCAAGCTCTTTCCTCGGCCTTCCCGTCCAGCCGGATGCTTCGGAGCCAGGTATACCGGACCGATCCACAATGCTTTTGAACGCAATACACCTTTGCGAACGCCCAAAACAAAACGCCCCCGGTATGGAACCCGAGGGCGTTCGCTTTGCCTCGGGAGATCGGGCCGACCGATCTCCGCAAGGATGAAAGGTCGATCAGTGCATGCTTACCTGACGATCGCGCAGCACGAGCGCAACCATGCCGCGGCATGGGCGCGGGCAGTGCAGCTTCATGTTGTCAGCGATAAACAGTTGCATGACAGTTCCTGACGATGAAATGGTGCCGCTAGCGGCATGGGCGCGAACAATACGACGACTTGCGTCGTCCTGCAAGTATTTTTTAATTTATTTTTATGGAATGTTTATAACCAGCCTTTTTGCCGCGCCATGCGATAAGCCTCGATGCGATTGGTTACGCCGAGTTTACCGATGGCTTCGGATAGATAATTTCGCACCGTGCCGTGCGAAAGATTCAACTGGGCAGCGATATCGGTCGCCGACAGACCTTCGCC
>NZ_DATCRY010000031.1:0-8351 GCF_036568765.1 Dyella sp.
ATTGTAAGGTGGGGGCGGGGGGAACGCATCCGTATGGGTCCTATACAAGGGGTGTCAGGGGCCTGCCTTAGGGACGAGTAGCGAGGGCGCAAGTGCGATAGTCCGCCGCATCCAGTGGCACGAGGAACGCGTCGCACCTATGAAGCTGGCCCATGCGGTCGGTTTTGGCGCCCTCGCTACTCGCCCCTCCTCTCTGCAAAGCCCCACGCAAAGACGACAGCAAATACTTTCGCTTCCGCATGGTGATCCGCGCGCAACATGTCAAGCGCGTGCGTCATTCTTGCCCCTGCCCCCCTGCGCGCCCTATCATCCGAATGTTCCAGGCACGCCGGATCCCCATGATCGTGCTTCGACCAGCTGCCGCCGGCCTGCCGTGCGTGACGATGTGGCTCAAGCCTAATCGTGCACTCAGTCGCCGCGACCTGCGTCGCTTGATCGGGGTATTGGCGGCGCTGGCGTTGACGACGGCCGGGGTGGGTGCGTGGCAGGGGAATGTCTTTGCTCCGTTATTCGCTCTGCTGGAGTCTTCTGCGGTGGCATTCGCGCTGGGCGTAGCCTGGCGAGCCGGTGACCGTAGCGAACGCATCACCCTCGACGAAGCGTCGCTGGAGGTGCGTGCGCTGCCAGGCCGGCGCAGTATGCGATTCCAGCCGTATTGGGTTCGCGTGCAGCTGAAGCCGGGCCGGGGAGGGCATCGTCTATGGCTGACGTCGCACGGTCGTGCGTTGGAAATCGGGGCTTTCCTGGCTGACGAGGAACGCGTCGAGCTGTCGAAGAAACTCATGGTGCTGCTGGCCGACCTCAACAGCCAGTCGCGCAGGTAGGTTCAACAAAGGGTGTAAAGCATGACATCTGGCGGCATCAGGCCTGGGGTTTTCAAGCGAACGGTAACGGCATGGGCGACTCTCGCCCTGGCGATGTTCTGCGGCATGGCCCAGGCCAACCCGGAGCCCGGTCAGCTCAACATGACTCGCGGCGTCTCCGAATGGTCTCCCGAGGCGTATTTCCTCAATAACGTCGCGCTCGGGGTGTGCGTCGTTATCGGTATCCTGGTGTTCGGTGCGATGTTCATCGCCATGTTCCGTTTCCGCAAATCGCGCGGCGCGGTGGCGGAGAAGTGGACGCACAACACCCATCTGGAAATCGTCTGGACCACCATCCCGGTGATTATCCTGATCGTGTTGGCCTACCTGGCCACCAACGGTCTGAAGACCTTCGCCGATACCACCGGCTCGCAGATGACCGTCAAGGTCACCGGCTTCCAGTGGAAGTGGCGTTACGACTATGTCGATTACATGGGCAAGTCGATCGACAAGGTCGGCTTCATGTCCAAGCTCGACCGCGAAAGCGACGAGACCCGCCAGCTGGGTTCGGGCATGGATCCGAACGCGGTCAAGGTGGACGGTTACAACACCTACCTGCTCAATGTCGATGAGCCGCTGGTGGTGCCGGTGAACACCAAGATCCGCTTCGTGATTACCGCTGGCGACGTGATCCACTCCTGGTGGGTGCCCGCGCTGGGCTGGAAGATGGATGCCATCCCAGGCATCGTCAACGCGGCCTGGACCAACATCAAGGAGCCGGGTGTCTACCGCGGCCAGTGCGCCGAGCTGTGCGGTCAGGACCACGGCTTCATGCCGATCGTGGTCAAGGCCGTGCCGAAGGCCGAGTTCGAGCAGTGGCTGGCGGCCAAGCAGGCCGCGGCGAATCCGCCGGCTCCGCCTGCGGCACCCGCCAGCGCGTCGACGGCCGCCGCGCCGAAGACCGCGCAGGTCGCCGCTCCGGCCGCCGCCGTTCCGCAGGGCTGAGCCGCTTTACAGCGCTCGCTTCCACACTCGAGATTCGATTCGTATTAGGTAGAGGTGCAAGGCCATGGCCCACGAAGCCGCCCACGACCACCACGACGATCATCATGGCGCACCGAAGAATTTCTTCGTGCGCTGGTGCATGTCCACCAATCACAAGGACATCGGTACGCTGTACCTGGTGTTCTCGCTGCTGATGTTCTTCATCGGCGGCAGTTTCGCGATGGTGATCCGCGCGGAACTGTTCAAGCCCGGCATGCAGCTGGTGCAGCCGTACTTCTTCAACGAAATGACCACGATGCATGCGCTGGTCATGATCTTCGGCGCGGTGATGCCGGCCTTCGTCGGCCTGGGCAACTGGATGATCCCGCTGATGGTCGGTGCGCCGGATATGGCGCTGCCGCGCATGAACAACCTGTCGTTCTGGATCCTGCCGTTCGCCTTCGCGCTGCTGCTGTCCACCTTGTTCATGCCGGGCGGCGGCCCCGCCGGCGGCTGGACCATGTATCCGCCGCTGTCGTTGCAGGGCGCTTCGACCGCCTACGTGGTGTTCGCGGTGCACTTGATGGGTATCAGCTCGATCATGGGTGCGATCAACATCATCGCGACCATCCTCAACATGCGCGCGCCGGGCATGGATCTGTTGAAGATGCCGGTGTTCGTATGGAGCTGGCTGATCACCGCCTTCCTGCTGATCGCGGTGATGCCGGTGCTGGCCGGTGCGGTGACGATGCTGCTGACCGACAAGTACTTCGGCACCAGCTTCTTCAATGCCGCCGGCGGCGGTGACCCGGTACTGTTCCAGCACATCTTCTGGTTCTTCGGTCATCCCGAGGTCTACATCATGATCCTGCCGGCCTTCGGCCTGGTCTCGGAGATCATTCCCACCTTCGCGCGCAAGCCGATCTTCGGCTACAAGGCGATGGTGTTCGCGATCGCTTCGATCGCGTTCCTGTCGTTCATCGTCTGGGCGCACCACATGTTCGCGGTGGGCCTGCCCCTGGGTGGCGAAATCTTCTTCATGTACGCCACCATGCTGATCGCGGTGCCGACGGGCGTGAAGGTCTTCAACTGGGTCAGCACCATGTGGGGCGGCTCGATGACCTTCGAGACGCCGATGCTGTTCGCGGTGGCCTTCGTGATCCTGTTCACCATCGGCGGCTTCTCCGGCCTGATGCTGGCGCTGGCACCGGCGGACTTCCAGTATCACGACACCTACTTCGTGGTGGCGCACTTCCACTACGTGCTGGTGACCGGCGCGATTTTCGCGATCATTGCCTCGGTGTACTACTGGCTGCCGAAGTGGACCGGCCACATGTACAGCGAGTTCTGGGGCAAGGTGCACTTCTGGAACTCGGTAGTGTGGGTGAACGTGCTGTTCTTCCCGCAGCACTTCCTGGGCCTCGCCGGTATGCCGCGCCGTATCCCGGATTACAACGTCGCCTTTGCCAACTTCAACATGGTCAGCTCGATCGGCGGCTTCCTGTTCGGCGCCTCGCAGCTGATCTTCCTGGGCGTGCTGGTTCATGCGGTGTGGTTCTCCAAGAAGAAGGCCACCGACCGCGTCTGGGAAGGCGCCAAGGGCCTGGAGTGGACCGTGCCGTCGCCGGCGCCGTACCACACCTTCGAAGTGCCGCCGGTGGTGCACGATTCGGAGCTGGCGCACGGTCACGTCGACGATTGATTCGTTTTCGAGCTGGGCCTGCGGCCACGGTCGCAGGCCAAGACATGAGGTACCGGTAACTTGAGCAACCCGAGCAGGCAAGAGGATCCGATGGAAGCCACACGCAACCGCAACGCCAAGCGCACCGCCTTGATCGTGGCGGTTATCGCGGTCGCGATCTTCCTGCTCTCGATCCTGCAGATGGTGCGGTTCAAGTAAAAGCAGTTCCCCGCGAAGGCGCGGGGCGGTTACGTACACAAGAGACATCCACGGGGTCCCACCATGGGTCATCAGCAAGGCGCTTATTTCGTACCGACCAAGAGCTACTGGCCGATCGTGGCCGCGGTCGTGATGTTCGTCACCGTGCTCGGTGCCGCGCACTGGCTGAACGCGCCGCCTGGCGAAGCCGGTTTCGGCCGTTCGCTCCTGAGTGTGGGCGTGCTGGGCATCTTGTTGATGTTCTTCGGCTGGTTCCACTCGGTAATCAAGGAATCGCTGGCCGGCAGTTACAACGCCCAGGTCGATCGCTCGTTCCGCATGGGCATGATGTGGTTCATCTTCTCCGAAGTGATGTTCTTTGCCGCCTTCTTCGGCGCGCTGTTCTATGCCCGTGCCATCTCGGTGCCGTGGCTGGGCGGCGAAGGTCACGGCGTGCTGACCCATCAGTTCCTGTGGAGCAATTACACGGCGGCCTGGGGTGCGGGCGGCGGTGGCGGTCCGGAAGGGATCGGCGGTCGTTTCTCGACCATCGGCCCGTGGGGCCTGCCGTTGCTCAACACGCTGATCCTGCTGACCTCCAGCGTGACGATCACCATTGCCCATCACGCGCTCAATTCCGGTCATCGCGGTCGCATCCTGCTGTTCCTGGGCTTGACCGTGCTGCTTGGCGCGACGTTCCTGAACTTCCAGGCGCACGAGTACATGGAGGCCTACAAGGAGCTCAACCTGACCCTGGGTAGCGGCGTCTACGGTTCGACCTTCTTCATGCTGACCGGTTTTCACGGCCTGCATGTGACCCTGGGCACGATCATGCTGGCGGTGATCTGGTTCCGCGTGGCGCGCGGTCATTTCAACAAGGAACACCAGTTCGGTTTCGAAGCGGTGGCCTGGTACTGGCACTTCGTGGACGTGGTATGGCTCGGCCTGTTCATGTTCGTCTATATTCTTTGAGGGGCGCCTTACGCGCTCCGCCCAACAAAAAACCCGCCGTCTGGCGGGTTTTTTGTTGGGCAGCGAGGTCGCTCGCTACGTTCGCTGTGAGGAGAAAGAGCCGAGCATTCCTCCTCACAGGGAGCGTAAGCGACCGGCCTCGCAGGCGGCTCCGCCGCAGACCTCACTGAGCCGCATAGCAGCCCGACTAACCCCAGAGAACCAATTGTCGCGCTCGAGGCGCGTTCCCCATGCTCCCGCTACAATCACTGGCCGACGTCATGCGGATGAAGCCAGCCCATCCAGACGCCGAAGACGACCATCAGGATCAGCACGATGGACAGACCGATACGGCGCGTCAGCGCCCAGACGGTCCGTTTGCTGCCGTCCTTGTCGGTCATCATGAAAAACAGGGCCTGGCCGAGATTGAACAGAACCACCACCAACATGACCACCAGCGCGCACTTGTAGACGGTTTCCACGTGATTGTTCCGAGCGGATTTGACAACGCGAGTATAGCGGTCACGCAGGGATGCAACGCGTGAGCGGCTGGCGTCGTCCGCGTTGGTGGGCTGTGCTGCTGACCGTGGCCGGATGCCTTGTTTTTCTGCGGCTTGGCGTGTGGCAATTGCATCGCGCAGACGAAAAGGACGAACTTCTGCGGCGGTATGCCGCATCGGCGCAAGCACCCCTGAGCAACTTCGCGGATGTGGCCGAAACGCCGCCCGCACAGGCATTTCCGCGTGTGCGAGTGCAAGGTAGTTATCGCGCCGATCGTGTCTATCTGCTCGACAACCCCAAGCACGATAGGCGCGGTGGCGTGGAAGTCTATGTACCGTTCGTGTTGCGAAGCAGCAATACGCTGCTATTGGTCGACCTCGGCTTCCTGCCCGGTAATGGATCGGAGCAGGCGCCACAGCTGCCGTCGCTGCCCACGGGCGAGCAGAGCTTGCAAGGTCTTTATCTGCCGCCGCCGGGCGTCGGTTTCGCCATGGGCGGCGATGCGCTGGCAACGCAGGCGCATTGGCCCAAGACCACGATCTATCTGGACCTCAAGCAGGTGCAGCGCGACCTGGGCCAGGCGCTTTATCCGCGCGTACTGGCGCTCGATGCCGATCCCGCATCGATCTACATGCGCGAGCACACGCTGGATTTCTCCTCGATGCCACCGGCGCGGCACCGCGCCTATGCCTTCCAATGGTTCACATTCGCCGTCGTGGCTGTCGCGATCTTCGCCGTGCTGCATCGGCGCCGTAAACCGAAGAAAACGGATCACGCATGATTAACCAAGCACCGCCCGGGCTGCGTGCCAGTCGCCTCAAGCTGCTGCTGATCGTCGGCGTCTTCATGGCGCCGATCCTGATCGCCAGCCTCCTTACGTTCAGCGGCTGGCAACCGTCGGCGAAGGGCAACGGTTTGCCGATCTCGCCCCAACGCAATTTCGAACAGGAACAGCTGCGCATCGATCTGGATCAAGGCGGTCAATGGGTATGGCGCGGCGCCGAGCCGAAGCTGACCCTGCTGGTGCTCGCCGGCCCGGATTGCGCGACACACTGCCTGGATACCCTCACGCGTATTGCCTGGGCTCGCATCACGCTCAACCAGAACGCCAAGCGCCTGCGCCTGTTGTACGTAGGTGCTCCGCCGACGGGAGACGCGCGCAAGGCGCTGGATAACTACTGGCAGGTCGGACGCGATGTGGACGGCAAACTGGCCGGCTTTGCGCCGCAATCGCCCGACAGCGTCAGCGCGGTACTGGTCGAATCCAACGGCACGGCACTGTCGCTGTATCCTGCCGGCTTCGATCCGATCGGTCTGCACAAAGATCTGCAAAAGGTGATTCGCTGATGTCAGTCCGCTCCGTGAAAATCCTGCGTGGCCTTGCCTTGCTCGCGGCGGTGTTCGCATTTGGCGTGGTGATGTTCGGTGCGTTCGTGCGCTTGTCCAATGCCGGCCTGTCCTGCCCGGATTGGCCGACGTGCTACGGCCAGGTGACGTGGCCGGAGCATCAGCACGAGATCGCGCAGGCCAACCAGGCCTTCCCCGATCGCCCGTTCGAGACGCACAAGGCCTGGCGCGAGCAGGTGCATCGCTTTCTCGCCGGTACCTTGGGCACGCTGGTTCTGGCGCTGGCGTTGATTGCTTGCTGGCGTACACGTTGGGCGCGTATTGCGGTGATTCTCGGTGCCGTGTTCGCGGCGAGCGGCACGATCCTGTACATCCGTGGCGAGCACCTTTGGTCGACCGTGCTTTCGCTGTTCGCCATTGCTTTGCCGCTGGTCGCGGCGATCGGCCTGCGCAAGCCGGGTGCGTGGCGCATCAGTGTGCTGGCGCTTGCGGTGATTATCTTCCAGGCGATGCTCGGTATGTGGACAGTGACCTTACTGCTCAAGCCGATCGTGGTGATGGGACATCTGCTCGGCGGTATCGGCACGTTCGCCTTGTTGGCCTATGCGGCGCTGCGCTATGCCGGCGTGGGCGCGTACGACGATGGCTACGCGGCACTGCGGCGCCTGGTGGCGATCGGGATCGTGTTGCTGATTGGGCAGATTGCGCTAGGTGGTTGGACGTCGGCGAATTACGCCGCGCTTGCCTGCGGCACCGATTTCCCGACATGCCTGGGGCAGTGGGCGCCGCCGACCGATTTCAAGGAAGCTTTCGTGCTCTGGCGCGGCATCGGCGTGAACTACGAAGGCGGTGTGCTCGACATGGCTGCACGCAGTGCGATCCAGATCGCTCATCGCATCGGTGCGCTGGTGGTGTTCTGCTATCTGGCCTTCCTTGCGGTGCGTGTTTCGCGGCGTGGGCTGCGCGCCTTTGGATTGACCATCGCCGTGGTGTTGGTCGCGCAGGTCCTGCTGGGTATCAGCAACGTGCATTTCGGCTTGCCGCTGCCGGTGGCGACGTTGCACAACGGCATGGCCGCCTTATTATTGTTTGTCTTGTTAGCGACGTTGGCGCGCACGCAGCGACGCCATGACGAAGCGGTGTTCGCGGATCTGGGGGTACGCCGATGAGCGGGCAGTTCGGCGAATACCTGCAATTGACCAAACCGCGTGTCGTCGCGCTGCTGGTGTTCTGCGCGGTCATCGGTATGTTCCTGGCGGTACCGGGCGTGCCACCCTGGCGCAGCCTCGTGTTCGGTACGCTCGGTATCTGGCTGGCCTCGGCCTCGGCGGCGGCATTCAATCACCTTATCGATCAACGTATCGACAAGCTGATGGCGCGCACGGCGCATCGTCCGCTCGCTACCGGTCATCTTGCGCCGTCGCAGGTGTTGAGCTTCGCGCTTGCGCTTGGTGTGCTGTCGATGCTGGTGCTGGTGTTCCTGGTCAATCCGCTGACCGCTTTGCTGACGTTCGGCGGGCTGATCGGTTACGCCGTGATCTATACCGCTTATCTGAAGCGGGCGACGCCGCAAAACATCGTGATTGGCGGTTTGGCGGGTGCGATTCCGCCGGTGCTCGGTTGGACCGCGGTGACCGGTGCGCTGCACCCGTTTGCCTTGCAGCTGTGTCTGATTATCTTCGTATGGACGCCGCCGCATTTCTGGGCGCTGGCGATCTTCCGTCGCGACGATTACGCACGCGCGCAAGTGCCGATGCTGCCGGTAACGCACGGTGTGGTCTACACGCGCTGGCACGTGCTGTTCTATACGATCCTACTGGTGCTGGTGACCTTGCTGCCGGCGCTGACCGGTTATAGCGGGCTGGTCTACCTGGGCGGTGCGGCGG
>NZ_DATCRY010000032.1:0-8345 GCF_036568765.1 Dyella sp.
CGCTTGCGCGGCGCTGGCCATTGCCTTGCTCACTTCGGCCTATACCTCCGTAATGAAAACTCCCGAGATCAAGCACAATCCCGCGCCGAAACAACGGTACGCCATCACCCTCGCGGTCGACGGCGCACCGGGACCGTTCGACACAGTTACCGGCTTCGTGGAATACAAAGTGGCGAACGAAGCCTGCGTTCCGCTCGAGCCGATCAGCGGGGCAACGATCGCGCCGGAGCAAAAGGTGCCTTTGACCTTTCGATCGGCAGGAGGCAATACGTATACCGCCACCGTCTATGCCGACCTGATGCAGGACGAGGATTATTACGGCCTGGGCATCTGTCACTGGGAAGTGGTAGCGGCATCGGCGGTACTGCGGCATAAAGCGGTCGAGTTCAGCCCGGCGATCTTCCGCAAAGACATTGCCGCGCAGCACGCTGTAGCGACGTATTTCGTCAAGGGCGACTACAGCAGCGACACCCCGCGCAACGCCTTTGGCACAACCAACCGCGATCTTTTTCAGCCGCCATCGCGCAATGACCTGTTCACCGTCACGCTGACAGCGCGGGAAGACGTGCCATGACCCTCAGCGCTACCGATTACGCCCTGCTTGCGCAGGACGCGTACCAGACGCGCGAAAACAACAGCAAGGTCGAGCTTGGCGGCGTCGATTACCGCGTGCTCGACCATATGAACGATCCGGTCACAGGTTACCAGGGCACCGCCTATCAGCGTCTGGATACCGGCGAAGTCGTGATCGCTCACCGCGGTACCGAGCAAGTACTGCAAGACGGCGTGCTCGCCGATGCGGGCATGGTGCTGACGGGCGTGAATGTGCAGATGGGCGATGCCATGGCGTTCTCGCGCCGGGTCGTTGCCGAGGCTACGCAGGCGGCCGAACAGGGGCACTATCCACTCAATGTCACCGTCACCGGCCACTCGCTCGGCGGCACGCTGGCGGAAGCCACCGCCTACAAGCTGGGATTGCACGGCCAGACCTTCAATGCCTATGGCGCGGCCGGCCTGTTGGAAGATATTCCCAAGGGCGGCAACCAGGTCATCGACAACGTGCGAGCTACCGATGCGGTCAGCGCCGCCAGCGCGCATTTCGGCGAAGTGCGCGTGTACGCGGTGCCGCAGGATATCGATAAGCTGAACAAGGCCGGCTATCACGACGGCGGCAGCGTACTGTCGCCACGCGACCCGGTGGGCGTGGCAGCGACGAGCCTGGGCGCTCATGCGATCGACAACTTCGTACCCAATAGCAAAACGCTGGGCCAGTCGATCATGACGCCCAAGAACCAGGCGTTGTATCAAGCGCACGAAGGCATGATCGATCGCTACCGCACCGATGTGCAGGATACGCGCAAGGTACTATCAGCCGGCTGGGAAATTCCCAAGGGCATCGTCGAAGGCGCCGAATCGCTCGAACATGCCGTGGCGCAAAAGGCCACGCAAATCTATGACACGGTGCGCGATGCCGCCGAACGCGTCGGGCATGACCTGTCGCAGGCCACGCACAACGCGGTCGATCGCATCGAACGCGCCGTGGATGCGGTGAGCAAGGACATCAGCGACAAGCTGCATCCTGCCGCCCCGCCGCACCTGGATCAGCCAGGACACCCGGATCACGCCTTGTTCGAACAGGCGCTGCGCGGCGTGCAACGCATCGATGCGCAGCACGGGCGGACACCCGACCAGAGCAGCCAGAACCTTGCCGCCGCGCTAACCGTCGCCGCACGGCAGGATGGCTTGCAGCGCATCGACCATGTTGTGCTCAGCGACGATCGCGCACGCACCTTCGCCGTGCAGGGCGATCTGGATTCGCCACTCAAGCGCGTTGCGGGCGTGGGCACCCAACAAGCGGTGAGCACACCGGTGGAGCAAAGCGGACAGGCGCTGCAGAAGCTCGACCAGCAACGGGCGCCCACCGAGGCGGCACCGCAGCAGGCCACGGCAATGCGCATGGGTTAAAGACAAGGCCGGCTGGTGGGCCCTGCCGTCCAGGGAAGTCCCCGCCTGCGGGGAAAACACATCAAAGTGAGAGTTTCATGAGTAAAGGCAAGTGGATCTGGCTCGGCATACTGTTCCTTGCGGCTTTGGCAGCTGGCGAATACCTGGCCGGCCTGCTGACCCTGACATTCCTGCGGCTGGGTTTGCATGACCTGGGCATGGGCACCTATTGGAGCTACCTGCGCGCTCTGCAGATGCCGGAGGTGCAGCCCTACGTAGGCAAGATCAAACTCGGCGGCTATATCGGCTTCGGTCTGCCGGGCCTGCTGTGGCTGATCGCGCTCTATTTCATCGTCAGGCCCAAGAAGCAATCGATGCATGGCGACGCGCGCTTCGCCAATAACGGTGATCTCAGCAAGAACGGCATGTTCAAGGAAGCCCCCAATGGTGTCATCGTGGGCAAGTACAAGGGACAGCTGGTACGCCTTAGCGGCCAGCAGTTCGTGATTCTCGCGGCACCGACGCGTTCGGGCAAAGGTGTGGGCGTCGTTATTCCCAACCTGCTCGAATACGGCGAGTCGATGGTAGTGTTAGACATCAAACAAGAAAACTTCGACCTGACCTCCGGCTGGCGTGCTTCGCAGGGCCAGGAAATCTACCTGTTCAATCCGTTCGCTGAAGACCGCCGCACACACCGCTGGAATCCGCTGACTTATGTCTCGTCCGATCCCGCCTTCCGCGTATCGGACCTGATGAGCATCGCGGCGATGCTTTATCCCGACGGATCGGACGACCAGAAATTCTGGGTCAGCCAGGCGCGCAATGCCTTCATGGCCTTTACCTTGTATCTGTTCGAGAAATGGGAATACGACGAGCAACGCCAAATTCCGCTGTCGCTTCGCAGCAAGCCGACGCTGGGCCAGGTCTATCGGCTCTCCTCCGGCGACGGCTCGGACCTGAAGAAACTCTACCAGCAGCTTTCGCAACAATCGTTCCTCTCCGGCAACGCGCGCTCGGCTTTCGCCAATATGTTGTCGCAGGCGGACGAGACCTTCGCCTCGATCCTGGGCACATTCAAGGAACCGCTCAACGCCTGGATCAATCCGGTACTGGATGCGGCCACCAGCGAAGACGATTTCCTGCTGACCGACGTGCGCAAGAAGCGCATGACGATCTATATCGGCATCCAGCCGAACAAGCTGGCCGAAGCGCGGCTGATCGTCAACTTGTTCTTCAGCCAGCTGATCAACCAGAACACGAAGGAATTGCCGCAGAACAACAAGGCGCTCAAGCACCAGTGTCTGTTGCTGATGGACGAATTCACATCCATCGGCAAAGTGGAGATCATCGCCAAGGCGGTGAGCTATATGGCCGGCTATAACATACGCCTGCTACCGATCATCCAGAGCATGGCCCAGCTCGATGCCACCTATGGCAAAGACGTCTCGCGCACATTGATCACCAATCACGCCTTGCAGATCGTCTACGCACCGCGCGAACAGCAGGACGCTAATGATTATTCCGAGATGCTCGGCTATACCACCGTTCGCAAGGAAAACATCACCCAGGGCAAGGGACGCGACAGCCGGTCCAAGAGCCATTCCGACGAACGCCGCGCATTGATGCTGCCACAGGAACTCAAAGCGATGGGACCGGACAAGGAGGTGTTCCTCTACGAGGGCATTCCGCATCCGGTGCTATGCGACAAGATTCGTTATTACAAGGACAAGCGATTCACCGAGCGGCTGATGAAAAAAGTCGACGTACCGATGCTTTCGATCTGATTGCTACGCAGCGTCTAGACTTCGAAGCGCCGCGGGCGGCATGCTCGCGGCGTTTGTGCATAAGCAATCACGTCGGTGAAAGGCAGCTCCCGTTGCGGCCATATTCGCTTCGAAGTCGAAGGCACACCGACGTACGATGACTTGCAATGGCTCGATGTGCCAGCGCAAGGGCATGTTGATGCGATTCGTGCCTTATGCTCCATTGAGCAGCAAAGTGGAATTTCAGTCGGTTAAACTAGACGACTCCACAAAAGGAAGCGTGTAGATGACTTTTGCCCCAAGGCTTTTATTTGCCGCGTTCGCTGCGACCATGAGCCTTCCCTCGCTTGCAGATACATTGCCCCCTGCACCGCCTGAAATAGCGGCTTCGGCTCCTGCGGGAACCTCGCTTATCGCGTTCAAGACCAGCGGCGACGGGCCAGATGCCGATGCTGTAGCCATCTATGAAACATCGCCCGATGCCGATGACATCCGTTATCGAAAGCTGATTATTTTCGGCAGAAAGGACGGCAAGTTCGTCCCGGAAGTGACAAACGACAAGCTCATTGCTTGCTCGAAGTGCAGTCAGTTTCATGACGATCCCTTCGATCCTGACGACCTCAAGGTCGTGCCGGGGCATATCCATATCGATCAGATGGATGGAGGGGAAAAGCCATCGACGACCACGTTCGATTTTGTACGGAGGAATGGCAGCTGGCTTGTAACAAAGGCCACTCGGTTTTCTATCGCGATGGGACGCTATGAGTCGACGACCGAAAAGCTGCCCCTTCCTAAGTCTGGGCTAGTACAGGACATGGATGGCCGCTGGAGCTTTCCGGTGTACCTCAACACTATCGTAATCAAAGGAAAAACCAACCGATTCATGTTTCTGCACGGCAACCTTGGCCCCGAAGAGTTCCAGAGAAGTATTGCCGCCGACTGCAAGGACATGGATTGCCGGGTGCTGATTCAGCAGCAGGATGGCTGTATTTCACTTGCACAAGACAGCGCGATGCAATCGTTTGGCGCAGGCGTTCCCGATCACAAGGCTGAAAAAGAAGCTGCGGCCAAGGCAATAGCTAAATGCAACGCCGCAGGTGGAAATGCTTGCAAAGAAGTTAGAACGGACTGCAGCAAGGGCGTTCTATGACGGCCTAATACAAGGAGAGAAATATGGATGTAGTGTCCGACAGGAAAGTCACCCGCCTCGTAGCAACCCAGGGCAAAGTGCGGGTCTATGAAATGGACGATGGCGCCTGGTTGACGGCCAAGGACGGAACGGTGGCTTGGCGTAATAACAACCCTGGCAACCTGAAGTTTGAGTATGCCGGGAGCTCAGATACAACCGCGCGTACGCAGCGTACTAAAGCAAGAGCACTCGCTAGAGCACAGGCTGACTATCAGGGCGTTGTTGACCTCGACCAATGGGGCAATGCCATTTTCGAGAGCTATGAAGCCGGACGTAAAGCGCAAAAGAAACTCTTGCAGAACGAGCGCATGAACGACAAAACCGTCGAGCAGCTCGTGAAGAGCTATTCGACGGCGGATTACAGCGGGAACACCCATCATGCCAACCAAGTCGCCATTATCTATGCCACCGCCGATGCCCAGGGTCAGGATTTGCACGAAAAGAAAGTCGTCGATATGTCCCCCGAGGAGCTCAATGCACTCGCTGACGGCTTGGCAAAGGCAGAACATTGGAAAGCAGGTAGCGTCGAGCGAACGCAACCTTTAACCGAAGAACAACTGCGGGACACCCTAGCTGCCTCATCGCCAACCAAGGCTGCAAGTGCAGGCCCCAGCACGGCAATGCATCGACAAGGCGACCGCAGTGCCGCGGTGGGTCAATTGCAGCAAGACCTCACCGAACTAGGCTTCACCGCGCGTGACGGTCAGTCCATCGCAGTCGACCGGCACTTCGGCCCGCGTACACGCGAAGCCGTCGAAGCTTTTCAGCAAGCGCACGGTCTGCGCGCTGACGGCATTGCCGGTCCAGCTACGCTCGCTGCCCTGGCCGAAGCGAAATCCCAGGCCGCCATCCCCGAACTGACCGATGTCCGTCATCCGGCACATGGCATGTACGCGCAGGCGTTTCAGTGTGTAGCTCGGCTCGATGAGAGCCATGGACGCACGCCGGGTCCGCACACGCAGATGTTCGCTGGCAGCCTGACGTCAGCTGCGCTTGGTGCGGGCATGCAACGGATCGATCACGTGCTGTTGTCCGATGACGCCAGCCGAGGCTTTGCAGTGCAAGGTGCACTCGACTCCCCGTTCAAACAATACGCAGAGGTCGGCGTCATGCAGGCTATTCAAACGCCGCTTTGCCAGAGTAGCCGAGAGGCAGCGGATCGTATTCAGACGACGGCGCAGCAGGATGCACCACAAGCTCAGGCCATGCAGGAGCCAGCGATGGCTTCGCCTGTGATGGGACGTTGATCGTGTGAAGAGCCCCCCTCACCCCAACCCTCTCCCCCGGCAAAGCCAGGGGAGAGGGAGCAGTCCGCGCAAGTGCGAAGTACTGTGGCTTATCTCAGTCAGGCTCCCTCTCCCCTGGCTTTGCCGGGGGAGAGGGTTGGGGTGAGGGGGTGGCCTGGCCGAAGATGCCGCGCTTAAGCTCGCCGCGCAAACACCAGATGCAACCCGAACGCGACAAACACCGCGCCGGCAAATCCATCGATCCAACGCGCCAGCTTCAAATAGCCCTGGCGCATGACCGGCATGGCAAATAAGGCGGCCACGATGCCGAACCACAGGAAGGTTTCGGCAACCACCATCGTCCAGATACCCCAGCGCGCAGCATGGCTGACGCCATTGCCCAGGAAAGCCGAAAACACGCTGGCGAAGTAGATCACCGCCTTGGGATTGGCGAGATTGGTGAAGAACCCGGCACGCAGTGTCGCCAGATCGCCCTGCTGCAGGGTGGGACGCGGTCGATCGGCGGTGACGGGAGCCTTCCATGCTCCTCGCAGCATCTTCGAGCCCATCCACACCAGGTACACGCCGCCGGCAACGGTAATCAGACGCTCCAGCCAGACCAGCCGCTGCAGCAGCAGCTGCAGGCCGAGCAGGGCCAGCGCCGCCCATACCGCTACACCCAGGGCGATTCCCACCACTCCGAAGAAGGCCTGGCGACGCGAACGGCTGATGGCGGTCTGGGAGACGAAGAAGAAATCCGGCCCCGGGGTCATCAGCGCAATAATTTGCACCAGGGCAATGGTCAGGAACAGGCTCATGGGGGGCTCCAGCCGAGATCGGGGAAGGGTCAGTCTATCGGGTGCGCCCCCGCGGTGCAGCTTGCCCTTCGGCGGCCCCCTCCTCTACGCTTCCACCCTATTTTCGATGGCCTAAGGGGACCCTGCGGCCGTATCACGCGGGGTTCAAGCGACGATGGAATTGCTAGGCCATATCCTTTTCGGCCTGTTCGGCCTTGCGATGCTTCTGGGCATCGCTTTCCTGTTTTCCAACAACAAGCGCGCCGTCGACTGGAAGCTGGTCGGCACCGGTGTGCTGTTGCAGTTGGTTTTCGCCGCGGCAGTGCTGAAGCTGCCGTTGGGTCGCGATGTATTCAACGCGATCGCGGGTGGCTTCGTGAAGTTGATGAGCTATGTCAATGAAGGCTCCAACTTCATCTTCGGCAGCCTGATGGATACCAAGAACTTCGGTTTCATCTTTGCGGTGAACGTGCTGCCGACGATCGTGTTCTTCGCCTCGCTGACCGGTGTGCTGTATCACTTGGGCGTCATGCAGAAGATCGTCCAGGGCATGGCCTGGGTGATCACCAAGGTGATGCGCGTTTCCGGCGCGGAAACCACCAGCGTCTGCGCCAGTGTGTTCATCGGCCAGACCGAGGCGCCGCTGACGATCAAGCCATACATCGAGCGGATGACCGAGTCGGAACTGATGACGGTGATGATCGGCGGCATGGCACATATCGCCGGCTCCGTGATGGCGGCCTATGTGGGTCTGCTCGGTCATAACGATCCGGTCGAGATGCAGTTCTACGCAAAACACCTGCTCACCGCTTCGGTGATGGCCGCACCGGCGACCATGATGCTGGCCAAGATCCTGGTGCCGGAAACCGGCGTGCCGCTGACCCGCGGCACGGTGAAGATGGAAGTGGAAAAGACCACGACCAATGTCATCGACGCGGCTGCCACCGGTGCTGGCGATGGCCTGAAGCTGGCCATGAACGTGGGTGCGATGCTGCTGGCTTTCATCGCCCTGATCGCGCTGCTCAACGGGCCGATCCAGTGGCTAGGCACGACCACCTGGGGCGGTAGCGGTACGCTCAACGGCTGGCTATCGAGCCTGGCCGGCCACCCCGTCGCCTTGAGCCTGCAAACGATATTCGGCTGGATCCTCGCACCCATCGCCTGGCTGATCGGCGTGCCCTGGCACGACGCCAGCCTGGTCGGCAGCTTTATCGGCGAGAAGGTCGTAATCAATGAATTCGTCGCCTACGTCGACCTGTCCAAGCACACCGACATGCTGGCGCCCGAAAGCCGCCTCATCGCCACTTATGCGTTGTGCGGGTTCGCCAATTTCTCCTCGATCGCAATCCAGATCGGCGGTATCGGCGGTCTTGCGCCGGGACGCCGCGGCGACCTGGCGCGCCTGGGCCTGCGCGCGGTGCTGGGC
>NZ_DATCRY010000033.1:0-11073 GCF_036568765.1 Dyella sp.
TCCTCACGCAGTCGCTTGATGGCTTCACCCGCCTGCGCGATAACCTGCGCCAGCTGCTGTCCTTCCTTCTCGTACAGGCTCAGCTTGTCGCGGTTGTCGAAGCCCAATACCCAATGCTTTTTGTCGCCGATGGCGCGACGGTCGTCCTTCTCGTAGCGCTCGCCGGGATGCTTGACCTGCCCTTCGCGGGTCATGGCGCGGTCGGCGTGACGCAGCGCGGCGGCGGAGTCGACGCAGGCATAGTCGAAGCGCCGCGCCAGTTGCTCGCTCAGCCACCCCTGATGGACATGGTCGCGAACATCGAGCTTGTGCACCAGCGAACGCGTGTCCAGGCGGTGCCGGTCGAAACTGTCTGAGCGACCGACCCGGTAATAGACCAGCTTGCCGCCGAGATGCGTTTTATTGATCCAGGCCGATACTTCGCCGTAATGCCGCTCGTCGACCAGCATGGACAGCGCGAAACCATGTAGTACGCGCTCGATGGCGCCGCTCCAGGCGGCCTCTTCGGACTTGACCTGCAAGAGCTCGCCGACAAATGGCAACGCATGCTCCGCCAGACCCAGCTCCTGGCAAAGGCGTGCACGCATCGCTTGCACGTGCGAGGGAATATTGGATGGATTGCGCTTGAGCGCATCGATCTCGGCGCGCACTTCGGCGAAACGCTGGCCTGCCTGCTCGCTTTCGCGTTTCAGGCCGTCCATCTGTTCTTCGAGGGACGCCGCGCGCCCCAGTGCGCCATCGAGCAGTTCGCGCGCCTGCCCGGCCATTTCGGCGAATGCACGCGCCGTGGACGGAAGAGACCAGCCTAGCTGCTCGCAAGCGGCTTCGATCTTGTCGCGGCGCTGCATGGCCTTGTCACGGTCACGTACGACACGGTCGCGCTCACGCTCGAGACCATCGATGGCGTCACCGCCTTGTTCACGGCGCTGGCGCTCCAGGTCGCTGACGCGCGCATCGTGGTTGGCCACCGCCTGGCGGCGCTGCTCGACCTCGCTGCCCAGCGCCTGGTCCTGCGTCTTGAGCTCGGCCAGGCGCGCATCGAGCAGACCCAGGCGGCGTTGTTCGCGATAGGCGTCCACGCCGTGCTGCAGCTCGCGCAGCTCCGACGTCGTACGCCGCAGCTTCATCAATGCCTCGTGGGCCTCACGCGCCGGCCCCAGCGTCGCGACTTGCTCGCGGGCGACCACCACCGCCTTGTGGGCGGCATCCAGCTCGCCGAAGTCGGCGACCAGACGGTCGGCCGCGGCGAAAGTCTGCGGCTCATCGAGCATGAACCCGCGCAGAAAATGATTGAGGTCGCCCAGATTCTTTGCCGACTGCGTCTTGTGCAGCAGCTTGAGCGCCATCTCGTTCTGGATGCCCAGCAGGCGCCGGAAGCGCTCGGCATAACCGGAGAAGGTATCGAAATGATGGACCTCGTCGCCCAGGCGCGTCTTCAGGCGACGGCGGTCGAGATCGAAACCATCCATGTCGGTGGCAATATCGAACGCGCGCTCGGTCACCATGTAGTGCTTCTGTACATCGGCAGCCGACGAACCATTGCCGGTAATCCAGAACAGGCGGATCAGCGACACCGTCGCACCGAGGCTGTTGCGGTATTCCAGCACAAGCGCCGACCAGGTCGTGCCCTTGCGCAGGTACTGCGTGGCAATGGTGCCCGAATCGCTATCCTGCTGATCCGCCCAGGCGCCACGCACATAAGAGGCAAGATTGCGGTCGCGACCGCTGCGCTCGGCTTCACGCGCAGCCGCGTTGAAATCGACCAGGTTCGGCGGCACCAGCAATGCCGACATCGCATCCAGCAGCGTCGACTTCCCCGAGCCGGAACGGCCGACAAACAGGAATCCTTTTTCGGCGATCGGCACTTCGACCAGTCCGCTGAAGGTTCCCCAGTTGAATACCTGCAAGCGGCGCATACGGAACTGTTCGTCGCGCGGGCTGGGCAGGTCGGACATGAACAACGACGGCGCGACGGGCTTGGCCGTCTTGGCTGCCTTGGCTTTTTTCTTTGGCGCGAGATCGCCCGGCTCGGTGCTCATCGACCGGTTTCCTCCATGCCGCCGCCCTCACCGAGTTCGCGATAGACGCGCGTCAACGCCAGCACGTCCTCGGCCGAGAACAGCAGCTTGAGCGCGGGTGAAACCTCGTAACGCTCTTCGCCGCCAGGCAACTTCACCAGAATATGGTTATCTTTCATCTTGCCTATCGCCTGCGCTACGCGCTTGCCGAAACCGGCTCGATCGGTGGATACGCTCTTTTCGTAGACCGACAGCACGTCGTTCAGGACACTCTCTTCGACGACGGCGCGCAGACCTTGTGCATCGGCCTCGGCCAGCTGCTGACGCAAATGCAGCAGCAGTACCGAGTCGAGAAAGGTCAACGGCGAGGTGCGAAGCAGCACGGGCGTATTGAGTTCGCCCGTATCGGCCTGACGTACGAAAGCTACGCCTGCCTCGCGATCCAGCACCAGCTCCAGGAACAGCTCGCACAGATGCGAGCGCAACGCTGTCTCGTGACGCAGCAGCACTGGCCAGAGCTGGCTGTGACGTCCCGCATCGACGCTCGGGCCTGCCAACAGCTGACATAGCACGCGGCGAGCATCCACGGGCAGAAGCCCTGTGTCGCCATCGAATAGACCGCTACCGCGCGCGTCGACAATCGGCGCTCCCTCGGTAACAGCCAACGTATCGAGATCGTCTTCAGGCAAATTCATGGCGTTTCTCTTTCAGGAACCACACCAACGGAATACGCGCATGCCGCCGATGACCATCGCCGCCTTCCCAGCTGATGGCCTCGTGCTGACCGCCATCGGCGATAACACCGTGCCGTGTCGCCAGGGAAAGCAACCCGATCACGCTACCCAGACCCTGCTCTGCCGGGCGATGGCCGAGCACCTCGCCGATGGACAGCTGCGGATGATCGCGCAGGAGTTCGTGCAGATCGCGACGCAACCCACGGATGTTGATTTCCGATTGCGCCACCAATTCGCCGACGCTGTCGAGCGAGATCGTTGCGCCGTCGCTGCGCACGATGCGCCCGTCGACCTGACCGTTACGTGGATCGTGCAGCCGCCATTGCGACAGGGAGCGCAGGCGGCTGGTCGTCAGTTGCAGGGTATAGGGCGTGCGCTGCTGCGCGTGCACGCTATCGCGCAATTGCAGGGCCTCGGCCTGCGCCTGCTTGAGCAACTGGTTCAATCGTCGTTGCTCAAGATAGCCGCGGCTCTGCACGAACCCGCGCAGGCTGCGTGCGAAATGCTGCAGTACATCGTTGACGTCGCCACCCCGGTCGAGCATGGTGCCGGTCAAACCACGCAGGAACTGCCGCTCGGCGCGCTGAAGCTTGCGTGCAAAGCCGCGCGAAAGCACCGCCTCGAGCGCGGCGTCGAGCTGGGCGCTCTGTTCGACGTCGTTGAGCAGCCGCCAGAATGCCTGGAAGCTACGCCCGGCCTCGCTCTCGCCGATCACGTCCACGCCTTCGAACAAGCGCTCGAGCAAATCGCCGCGCTCACCTTCGTCATCGATGATGCGTTCGCGGAATTCCCGGTTGAGCCGCTCGAAATCGTCGCGAACGCGGCGAAAATCCTCGGTGAGCTCGTCGGCAAGCTGGATGATCTCGCGCGAACGCTCCAGGGCGCGCTTGCCGTCGAGTGCGGCGACTTTGCCGGTACCGGCCCGCGCGATCTCGGCATCGATGCGGTCGCGCTCGGCATACAGCGCAGACAGGCGCGCAGCCGGATCGCTTTCGGTCTGCTCGGCCAGTTGCACTAGCTGCTGGATCACCAACGACAGGCGGCTCTCCGTCGCTGCGCTGCGCGATGATTCCAGGCCGGCGATGAAACGGATCGCCTGAATCGCCTGGGTGGAGAGTTCGTATTCCTCCTCATGCGCGCCTTCGGGCAAACGGCGCTCGAGATACCCCTGCGCCAGCCAATGCGCAACATAGGCCTGCGCCGTGCGTGGCAACTCGCGCGGCAGATCGGATGTATTGATGGCGTCGAGGTGTTGCTGGAGGCGCTCCAGCAAGACCGAACCCGGAAGCTTGCGATCGCCTTCCAGCAACACGGTCTGCAATAGACCGACCAGCTCCGGCGCATGGTCCGCAGCCAGCAGACGCCACAGCGGCTGCTCGCGCAGCCGGCGATACCCAGCGACTCGTCCTTGCAGTGCGGCCTGCGACATCAGCCTTGCGAGGGCTCGCCACGCAGGCGCACGTCGCCCGGATGCATATCGGCACGGCCTTCGCGTACCTCGCGCTGCGACTCGAAGAAGCGCTGCACTTGCTGGCAGACAGCCATGGTGTTCTCACGCGCGATCGCGGAGACAAGGAACCACGGCTCCTTCCACTCCAGCCGCCGCACGATGTCCTCGGCAACCTGCTTGCGCTCGTCATCGAGCAATATGTCGGCCTTGTTTATCACCAGCCAGCGCGGGCGCTCGAGCAACTCGGGATCGAACTTGGACAATTCGTGCTCGATTGCTCTGACCTGTTCGACCGGATCGGTACCGTCGATCGGCGCGATATCCACCAGATGGAGCAACAAGCTCGTGCGCGAGACATGGCGCAGGAACTGGATGCCCAGGCCATGGCCCTCGGCGGCGCCTTCGATCAGGCCTGGAATATCGGCAATCACGAAGCTCTGGTCGGTACCCAGGCTGACTACACCCAGGTTGGGATGCAGCGTGGTGAACGGGTAGTCGGCCACGCGCGGCGTCGCGGCGGAGACAGCTCGGATGAAGGTGGACTTGCCGGCGTTGGGAAAGCCCAGCAGGCCGACATCGGCCAGCAGCTTGAGCTCCAGCTTCAATTCGCGCACTTCGCCCGGCGTGCCCGGCGTGGACTTACGCGGCGCGCGGTTGACCGAACTCTTGAAATGGATGTTGCCGAGACCGCCCTTGCCGCCTTGCGCCACCAGCAGGCGTTGGCCGTGCGAGGTGAGGTCGCCGATGATTTCGTCGGTATCCACGTTGGTCACAACCGTACCCACGGGCACGCGAATCGTGGTGTCCTCGCCACCCTTGCCGTACATGTCGCTGCCCATGCCGTTCTGGCCGCGCTGAGCCTTGAAGCTGCGCTGGTGGCGGAAATCGATCAGGGTATTGAGGCCTTCGTCGGCAATCAGCCAGACCGAGCCGCCGCTCCCCCCATCGCCGCCGTCGGGGCCGCCGAACGGGATGAATTTCTCGCGACGGAAGCTGATGCAGCCGTTGCCACCGTCACCGGCATGGACTTTGATGATCGCTTCGTCGACGAATTTCATAATGGGTGAAGAGTAAGGGGTAAGGTGTGAGGGGGAAAAGCACCCCTCTCAAAAGACAAAGGCCCCGCCGAAGCGGGGCCTTCGTTTGCGAACGAGGCCGGGAGAATTAACCCTGGACGACGTTGACGTACTTGCGGTTCTTCTCGCCACGGGTCTTGAACTCGACCGTGCCGTCGACCAGCGCATACAGCGTGTGGTCACGACCCAGGCCCACGCCGGTGCCGGCATGGAACTTGGTACCGCGCTGACGCACGATGATGTTGCCCGCTTCGATGGCCTGGCCGCCGTAAATCTTGACGCCGAGGTACTTCGGGTTCGAGTCGCGACCGTTACGGGACGAGCCTACGCCTTTCTTATGTGCCATGACTGATTACTCCAGATTGGCGGATCAGGCGTTGATGCCCGTGATCTCGACTTCGGTGAAATGCTGACGGTGTCCCTGCTGCTTCTTGTAGTGCTTGCGGCGGCGGAACTTGACGATGCGGATCTTATCGGCGCGGCCGTGCTTGCGCACGGTGGCGCTGACGGTGGCACCGGCCACGGTCGGGGCACCGATGGTGACCGACTCGCCCGAACCGACCAGGAGGACCTGATCGAAGCTGACGGTGGCACCTTCATCGGCGGTCAGGAGTTCCACGCGCAGGACGTCGCCCTGCTGAACGCGGTACTGCTTGCCGCCGGTCTTGATGACTGCATAGCTCATGGGAATATCCCTTCTGTCGTTATTCTCTTGGGTTTCCACAGGGCGCTTTGTGCCGCTGGGAACGGGGAAGTATAGCGACGGGGACAGGACTGGTCAAATAGTGACCAGTCGTAAGGAGCTAAGTGAGGCCGGCCACGGGTGCGGCCTGCGAGGAGAGGAATACCCCCCGACAGGCCGCAGACCGACCTGACCTGTTACTTCCCCTTGGCCGGCGCAGCCGCCGGCGTGGCCGGGCAGCGACCCTGGGCGTCCAGGGTGCCCTTCTTCTGCAGGTCGGCGACCATCTGACGGCCACGCTCCTGGCCCCATTGCTGGCCGATCTGCATGCCCTCGGCCATGGTCGAGGGCATCTCGTTGATGACCTTCTGGCCCAGCGGCGAACGATAGAACTTCAGCAGACCGTCGACGTCCTCGGCGGTGAAATGCCGCTGGTAGATCGGCACCATGCGGCCGATCAGCTGCTGGGTCCCGTTGGCGTCGATAAAGCCTTGCCAGTAGCTGCCCGGCACGCAAGGCAGGGCCTGCTGCATGATGCCGGCCATCTGGCTGTTCATCTGCGACATCATCTTGCCCACGCCAACCACATCCATGAGTTCCTTGACCTTGGCTTCGCTTGCCTGGGCCGCCAGCGCCTGTCCCGCCACGGCACTGAAAGCCAGCCCCAATCCCAGTCCCAGCCATACGCTCTTTTTCATCGCACTCCCTCGATTGTCCATATTGCGCCCCCATATGGTAGGCATGCCGACGGGCCGCCTGGCGGCCGCGCCCGGTATTAAAGCCACATCCCTTCCGCTTATGCCACCCGACCAATAACTAACCTGGCCGGTTTGGTATAGTGCAGTTTTTCCCTACCCCCCTAACCATCCGGTAGCCATGGATACGATCCGCATACGCGGTGCGCGCACGCATAACCTCAAGAACATCGACCTGGACCTTCCCCGTGACCGGCTGATCGTCATCACCGGTCTGTCCGGCTCGGGCAAATCCTCGCTGGCCTTCGACACCATCTATGCCGAAGGGCAGCGCCGCTATGTCGAATCGCTATCGGCCTATGCGCGGCAATTCCTGTCCATGATGGAAAAGCCGGATGTGGACCACATCGAAGGCCTGTCGCCGGCCATCTCGATCGAACAGAAATCCACCTCGCACAACCCGCGCTCGACCGTGGGCACGATCACCGAGGTCTACGACTACCTGCGCCTGCTGTATGCCCGTGTCGGTACGCCGCGCTGCCCGGATCATGGCATTCCGCTGGAAGCCCAGACCGTCAGCCAGATGGTCGACGCCACGCTGGCGCTGCCTGCCGACAAGCGCTTCATGCTGTTGGCACCCGTCGTGCGCGAGCGCAAGGGTGAACACGTCCAGATATTCGAGCAATTGCGCGCGCAAGGCTTCGTGCGTGCCCGCGTCGATGGCGTTGTCTACGATCTCGACGCCGTACCGCCGCTGACGCTACGCCAGAAGCACACCATCGAAGCGGTGATCGACCGCTTCCGTCCACGCGACGACATCAAGCAGCGCCTGGCCGAATCGTTCGAGACCGCGCTGCGCCTCGGTGACGGATTGGTGATCCTGGCCGACATGGACGACACCAAGGCACAAGAGCAGTTGCTGTCGTCGCGCTATTCCTGCCCGGTCTGCGATTACTCGCTGCCCGAGCTGGAACCGCGCCTGTTCTCGTTCAACTCGCCGATCGGCGCCTGCCCCACTTGCGACGGCCTGGGCGTCACCCAGGTATTCGATGCCTCGCGTGTCGTCGGCCATCCGGAACTGCCGCTGTCCGGCGGCGCGGTCCGCGGCTGGGATCGCCGCAATGCGCATTATTTCCAGTTGATCATGTCGCTGGCCAACCACTACGGCTTCGATGTCGATACGCCGTGGCAGAAACTGTCCAAGACCGTGCAGCAGGCGGTGCTGTACGGCAGCGGCAAGGACAAGATCGCATTCCGGTATCTCACCGAACGCGGCGGCAAAGTCACCCGAGAGCACGCCTTCGAAGGCATCCTGCCGAACCTCGAACGACGCTACAAGGAAACCGAATCGCCCGCGGTGCGCGAAGAGCTGGCCAAGTACATCAGCGACCACCCCTGTCCGGATTGCGAAGGTCAGCGCCTGAACCGTTCGGCACGCAACGTGTTCGTGGCCGATCATGCCCTGCCCTCGCTCACCTCCCGCTCGATCGACGACTCGTTGGCGTTCTTCGACACGCTGAAGCTGGCCGGTTGGCGCGGCGAAATCGCGGTGAAGATCGTCAAGGAGATCCGCGAGCGCCTGACCTTCCTCAACGATGTGGGCCTGAATTACCTGACGCTCGACCGTCAGGCCGATACGCTTTCCGGCGGCGAGGCCCAGCGCATCCGCCTTGCCTCGCAGATCGGTGCGGGCCTGGTCGGCGTGATGTACGTGCTGGACGAGCCGTCCATCGGGCTGCACCAGCGCGATAACGAGCGGTTGCTCGGCACGCTGACGCGTCTGCGCGACCTGGGCAATACGGTGATCGTGGTCGAGCACGACGAAGATGCGATCCGTGCAGCCGATCATGTATTGGATATCGGCCCGGGTGCCGGCGTGCACGGCGGCGAAGTCGTGGCGCAGGGTTCGCTCAAGGATATCCTCGCTTCGCCGCGCTCGGTGACGGGCCAGTACTTGTCCGGCAGGCGCGCCATCGAAGTACCTCGCGAGCGGCGCGAACAACAGGACAAGGAATCCTGGCTGCATCTCAAAGGCGCCAGCGGCAACAATCTCAAAAACGTGGACCTGTCCATCCCGGCCGGCCTGTTCACGTGCGTGACCGGTGTCTCCGGCTCGGGCAAATCGACCTTGGTCAACGACACCTTGTTCCGCCTGGCCGCCGCCGAACTGAATGGCTCGAGCGTGCAACCGGCGCCTTACAAATCGGTCGAGGGACTGGACCTGTTCGACAAGGTGGTCGATATCGACCAATCGCCGATCGGCCGCACACCGCGTTCCAATCCGGCGACGTACACCGGGTTGTTCACGCCGTTACGCGAGTTGTTTGCGCAGGTACCCGAAGCGCGCTCGCGCGGTTATACCCCGGGCCGTTTCAGCTTCAATGTGCGCGGCGGCCGCTGCGAAGCCTGCGAAGGCGACGGCATGATCAAGGTAGAGATGCACTTCCTGCCGGACGTTTATGTGCCTTGCGATGTCTGCCATGGCAAGCGCTACAACCGCGAAACGCTGGAGATCCACTATAAGGGCCACACCATTTCCGATGTGCTGGACATGACGGTGGAAGATGCGCTCAAGCTGTTCGAGAACGTGCCGACCATTGCACGCAAGCTCGACACGCTGCGTGCCGTCGGCCTGGATTACATCAAGCTCGGCCAGAGCGCGACTACCCTGTCCGGCGGCGAAGCGCAGCGCGTGAAATTGTCGAAGGAATTGTCCAAGCGCGACACTGGACGCACGCTGTACATCCTCGACGAACCGACGACCGGCCTGCATTTCCACGATATCGAGCAGTTGCTCGATGTGCTGCACCAACTGGTCGACCAGGGCAATACGGTCGTCGTGATCGAGCACAATCTCGATGTGATCAAGACGGCTGACTGGATTGTCGATCTCGGCCCCGAGGGCGGCGCCGGCGGCGGACGTATCCTGGTTGCCGGCACGCCCGAAGACGTTGCCGATACGGCCGGCTCGCACACAGGGCGCTTCCTCGCTCCTCATCTGGAAATCAAGCAGGCCAAGCAGCAAGCAAGGAAGAAGAAAGCATGAGCTCGAACACGACCGCAGCGACAAACCCGCTGCTCGATACCATCATCAGCGTACGTTGGCGTGACCTTGACGCGTTCAATCACGTCAACAATTCCAACTACCTCACGTATCTGGAAGAAGCTCGCTTGCAGTGGCTGCAAAAGGTGCCTGGGGAATGGATGAATGCACAGGCTATGCCAGTGATGGCAGCCAGCGAGATCGACTATCGCCGCCCGATCGCCTGGCCGGCGCGAGTGCGTGTGCAGTTGTTCAATGAGCGTACCGGCAATAGTTCGATGTCGATCGGTCATCGCATGATCGACGCCGACGATGCCGAGACGGTCTACTGCGAGGGCCGCGTGGTGATGGTCTGGATGAATCCCCAGACGGGCAAGTCGGTACCGTTGCCACAGGCCGTGCGCGACGCCGCCGCCTAACGCACAAAGCGGCGCGATGGGGTTAAACCTGACGCGGCACGGATGCCGCAGCTTCATCACCGGGAGGTAAGATCGGCGTCGATTCCCCATGACAAGGAGTTTCCGCCGTGCGTCGATCGCTCCCTACCCTGCTCGCTTTCGCCAGCGCCGTCGCTTTGTCCGGCCAGGCTTTCGCCGCGACACCCGACCGCACCGAACTGACGCTGTATCGCAGCGACGACAGTTCGCTGTTCAGTGCCGATAACAGCGGCGCCATCGCATCCGGCTTCGCGCTGGCGCGCGAACCGCGCACCCTGGATCTGCAATCGGGCACGCAGGAGATCAGCCTGCACGGCCTGCCCCAGTTCCTGGATACCGAAGGACTCTCGTTATCGATCGACGGAGGCAAGGTGCTGTCGCAACAGCTCAGGCTGGACCAAAGTCAGAGTGCGATGCTCTCGGGCATGATCGGCAAGCGCGTGAGCTTGCGTGGCAATGGGCAAGCGACGCCCGACGGCGTGCTGGTGGCGACCGAGAATGGCGGCCTGCTGATCCGCGCGGACGACAATCGTGTCTATTGGACTCCAGCTACCGGCTATAACTATGTCTTTGTCCGGGATGAGGACTATGCCGCCTCGGGCGCCATTCTCAACCTGAAAGTCCAGGCTTCGCGCAGCGGCAAGACACAGGCCCTGTTGAGCTACCCGACCTCCGGCCTGGGCTGGCGCGCCTCCTACATCGGTACATTGCAACCCGGCGCCGCCTGCCGCATACAATGGGAATCGCGCGCCAGTATCGCCAATCGCAGCGGCCGTGACTGGAACGACGTCAAGCTCAGCCTGATTGCCGGGGAGCCGAACCTGCAAAAAGCTTCCGCCCCGCGTCCAATGATGATGGCCAAGGCAGGCATGGTTGCCGCACCCGCAGCCATGGACGCGATGCCGCGACAATCCACTTTGGAAGATTACCGCCAGTAC
>NZ_DATCRY010000034.1:0-10410 GCF_036568765.1 Dyella sp.
GCTCTGGGTAGCTTCCCGGCCGTACCGCTGGCTCCCGAGGAGGGGCCGCGGGTGCTGATGACCGACTGGCTGGCCACCGGGAACCTGCCCGGCGGCTTGGCCCTGGGCGACGAATGCGAGCTGCGCGACCCAGCCACAGCCACCGGAGCGATCGCCCGCTGTCGCCGACAGGACCTGGAAAGCGAGGAGGTCAAGGAGCACCTGCGCAATGGCAAACAGGTGTTCCAGCTCGGTCTCACGTTCGATGAGCGGATCAGCTTCGTGCTCGGCGAGGACCTGATCCTGCGCAAGCTCAAGTTCCTGGACGCCGTCCTGGATGAGCTCGGTGACAGCCAGCAGGACGCGGCTGCCGAGATGGATGCCCGTTTTGCCCTGTTGACCCTGGAGCTGGAGCGCCTGCTGGGCAAGCTGGAGGAGTGGTTCGGCCTGCCTCGCCCGGCTGACGCCTGACGCAGGGCGGTCATTTCCCGGTCTTGCTGAGAGGCGAAGCTTGCCCCATATCGGGTTTCCCGGATGAGTCCGGGGAAACCTGAACCGGGCGCACCTTCCGGGGGAATGACAAGTTTTTCAGCCCGTTCCCCGCAGAATGCCCTTGCGCCTAGGCGTAGAGTAGGTATTGCGTGACCACGTGGGCAGTAAGCAGGAATCCTTAAGACCATGGCGCAGCATCTCGAAGGCGACTGGTTGGAATTGGCGACGTCGGGTGGCAGCGTCATCCGGGTGCTCAAGAGTGTGCACCCGCGTTCGCGCAGGCTACGCCTGACGGTAACGCCGAAAGGCGCACGAGTGTCCTATCCCAATGGCACGCATCCGGCGCAGGTCAGCGCCTTCCTGCGTAGTCACGCCGACTGGTTGGAACAGAAGCTCGACGAACTGCATCTGGTCACCAAACCGTTGCCGCCGTTGCGCCTGGGTATCGCCATCGATTTTCCGTTTCGCGGCGAAACCACGCGGTTGGAATGGGCCGAAGGTGCCTATCCCAAGGTGGAACCGTTCGAAGGCGGCATCACGTTGATCATTCCACGCCCGCATACGCGGGCGTTGCCCGTTGCGCGCGGTTTGCTGGCATCGTATTTCGAGGCGCAGATTCGCCGCGATGTCTCGCGCTGGCTGGCCGGTTATGTGCCACAGCTCGGGCTCGCGCCAACGGCGTTGCGCATTCGTCCGATGAAGAGCCTGTGGGGCAGCCTGGATACGCGCGATCGCATCAATCTCGATCTTGCGCTCGCGCTGGCGCCGCCCAGCGCGCTGCGCTATGTGTTGGCGCACGAGTTGTGTCATCTGAAAGTGCGCAGCCACTCGCGTCGCTTCTGGGCGCAGGTGGAAGGGCTGTTTCCCGAGTGGCGCGAAGAGCGCGACTGGTTACGACAGAACGGCGCGATATTGAAAGCGGAGCTGGATCGGCTGATTGCCGATGTTGCCGATTGACGGCTCGCTGCGCATCGCATTCCCCCTCACCCCAACCCTCTCCCCCGGCAAGCCAGGGGAGAGGGAGCGGGTTGCGCCACTGCGAACTACTGAGGTCTGCCTCAGTCAGGCTCCCTCTCCCCGGCTTCGCCGGAGGAGAAGAAGCAGGTTGCGCCAGAGCGAACTACTGAGGTCTGCCTCAGTCAGGCTCCCTCTCCCCGGCTTCGCCGGAGGAGAAGAAGCAGGATGCGCCAGAGCGAACTACTGAGGTCTACCTCAGTCAGGCTCCCTCTCCCCTGGCTTCGCCGGGGGAGAGGGTGGGGGAGAGGGGGGCTCTTGTCTTAGTGCGACAACGCAAACGCCGTCAGAATCCGCGCCACTTCATCCGGTTTCTCCACCAACGGCATGTGCCCACAACCGTTCAAGATGGTCGAACTGATCGCGCTGGAATGGCTCAAGCCATTACGCAGGCTGTCCAGTGCCGAAACATCGATGACCTTGTCGTCGTGGCACCAGATGCCAAGCACGGGCATCGTCAACTTATCCAGCCGATTTTGCACTGACAGGTATTGCGAGGGATCCGTCAGTTCCTTGAATACCTTGTCGTTGAACGAGCGATTGGCGATGTTGCGCTTGATCAGTACATCGACGATGCGCGAAGGAATATCCGGTGGCGTGGCAAAGGTCAGTGCTACTGCACGATCGAATCCGGCACGGTCGTCATAATCGAACGGGTTCTTGCCCGTAAGCGAGGCGCGCGAGAAGTCGTTCGGATCGGTCTTCAGTCCGAAGGCATCCATGAGCACCAGCTCGGATACATGCTCGGGATGATCGGCGGCGTATACGCCTGCAACAGCGCCGCCCATCGAGTGTCCGATCAGCACGAAGTTCTGCAGGCGCAAGGCCTGGACGAACTGCTGTAAACGGGCGGCCTGAGCATCGATATTATAGCTGGCGCCATCGACGCGCGAGGACTCGCCCCAACCGGGCAGGTCGGGAATGATCACATGGAAATGCTCGCCAAGAATCTTGGCCTGCTTCAGCCAAATGTTCTTGTCGGCACCGAAGCCATGCAGCATCACCAACGTAATCGAACCTTGACCGCCACCTTCGTAATAGACCCAGTGCGTATCGCCGACATCGACCGAATGCGTTTCCAGATGAGCTGCCATGGCCTGGCGCGCCATATCGGCACGCAGCAGCCATTGCGGTGCGAACAGGTAGCTGCCGCCGAAAGCGACGCCGAGCACCACCGCCACAATAGCGAGGAATTTCAGGCGACGGATCAGCATGCGCTGCCACAAAGGGCGTTGCGCGGGTTTGGCGTTATTGGCGGTGTTCATGGTCGGTTTCTAGGTATTCGATCAGTGGCCGGGCGCGACTATCGCGTCGCTTTCCCGTAAATAATCGTTCAATGGCTTCAGGCCCATGGCTGCGCGCCGTGCGTCGACATGCGCGGCGTCGTCCAGCGGCAAGGGGACGCTATGGCCATCCTTGACCTCGACTTGCGAGCCATAACGTTGCTTTTTGCCTTGTGCCAGCAGGACATGGTCAGTCATCAGCGCGTATTGCTGGCGCGACACTTCTCCGCGTTGCATCAGAGGTTCGATCTTGGCCAGGACCTGCGCCTGGAACGGCGCGTCGGTGTGCTGGACCAGCAGCAGGAAATCAGCCACGCCGCTGCGTCCGACCGCTGCTGCATCGGGCACGCCCATGCGAGCAAAGATCGCCTTGATGCGTGCGGCATGTGCCGCGTCGACAGTGGCGATGCGCTTGCGCTCGGATGAACCTTCCCTCATGCCATTGACTACGTATGCGGTGCGCGCCAGCTGCTCGGAGGCCACCATTTCATGCAACTGGTTACGCAGCTGCGGATTGGATACGGCGTGTCGTTCGGTCGACAGGCGAGGTACCGCCGCGGCTTCGGCCAGCGGCTTTCCAGCATCTGCCGCAGCTTGCACGCTCTGCAGATAGACATCCAAAAATGGCAGGCCAACGGTGTCGCGATAGCCATTGGCACGCGCGGCCGCTACCGGCGGCGCCGTCACTACCTTGCCGTGTTCCAGCGCGAGCGTCGTGCCGAATTGCGGCGGCCGGCCGTGTGCCCGTTCGATGCGATCGGTCAGTGCCGCATAGGCAAGCGCATCGACATCGATGCCGATGCGCGTGGACAGATGCGTCTCGGCGTCGTCCTGGAAGTCTTCATCGCTGTCGGCTCGTTCGACCAGGCGCCCGAAGGCATCCACGCCATCGCGTCCGGCATTCTTGACCGTCGGCCAGCCGTAGCGGGAGGTGAGTTCGGACAGCCGCTGCAACGTGGCGGCGTCGAGTGCGCCGCCGGGTGTCTTGTCGAGCGCGATTAAGCCGTCATGCAGCGCCTGCTGGGTTTGCGCCACCGCGCCGGTCCATGCCATGGAACCCAGCGCGGCGCAAAGCATGGCCGATGCGAGTCGTGTTGTTGCCTTCATGCGAAATCCTGTCGGTTCGACAAGCCCGGCGCTCCCGCAGCCCGGGTCACGCTTGCTTGGCAGGCTGCTTGGCCTTGGCCAGCAAGCTCTCTACGGCCTGCTGCGTCAGCGGATGGTAGCCCGACTTGGCCTTGGCATAGACCTGTTCGGCAAAGGCCAGTCCGTCCGGCGTGGCGGCAAACGCCTTGTACAGTGGCAACGTCAGATACAGGCGGCCAATCCGCGTCATATGTTCGGCGGCGGCCGGCCACACGGCCTTGTCGCCGGCAGCGATGGCATGGCTGTACCAACGCATGCCGATCTCGGCGTTCGGCGTGCCGGTCAGATGCCAGGCCTTGTCCAGCGACTCGAGCTTGGCGAGCGGGGCGACATCGGGCAGGCGATCGAGGAAGTACATCCATTCCTGTGTATTCCAGCCCTTCGCATCGAGCTTGCCGGCATCGAGTTTGCCTGCAAGGAACGCATCGCGTTGCTTGTCGATCGACTCGAAACGTGGCGAAGTCGGCAGCGGTGCGTCCTTCGGGATGCCGGCGTCGTAGACCCAGGCTTTCACCTCGTCCCAGCTCATCTTGCCCGGGTACTTGTCGATCAAGTTGGGCTTCAAGTAATCGAGCATCTGTTCGGTGGTGATGCTCTGGAAGGCGAAATGCGCGAAATAGCCCTTCAAATAGGCGTCGAACGTATCGCGGCCGAAGCGCTGTTCCAGCGTGCGAAGGAACCAGGAGCCCTTGCTATAGGCAACATCCGACAGCGCATCGTCGGCACCGATGCCGCGCGGATCGGGCGCGAGTTTTTGTGCGTTCTCCGGCATCTCGCCAAGACTCTTTTCCAGTCCTCGCGCCGATAGCAGCGCTTCCTCGTCGGCTAGAGCCTTGCCATACACCGCTTCGGTGATGCGGCCTTGCACGTAGGTAGTGAAGCCTTCGTTCAACCAGATATCGCGCCAGGCGGCGCTGGTCACCAGGTTGCCCGACCACGAATGCGCCAGCTCATGCGAGACCAGCGAGACCAGGCTCTTGTCGCCGACCAGCACGGTCGGCGTGGCGAAGGTCATGTTGGGGTTTTCCATGCCGCCGAACGGGAACGACGGCGGCAGCACCAGGATGTCATAGCGACCCCAGGCGTACGGACCGTAAAGCTTCTCGGTAGTAGCAATCAGCTTTTCGGTGTCTTCGAACTCATGGGCGGCCTTGCCGACCACACTGGGCTCGGCGTAAACCGCCGAGCGCGGACCGGTTTCCTTGACCGCCAGGTCGCCGGCAGCCACTGCCAGCAGGTAGGACGGGATCGGATGCGGCTGCTCGAAGCTGAAGCTGCCATCGAGCGGATGCTTGGCGTCATTGAGCGCGCTCATGGCCACGCGCACATCCTTCGGCGCGGTCACGTGGGCCTTGTAGGTGAAACGAATGGCCGGCGAATCCTGCAGCGGCACCCAGGAGCGCGCATGGATCGATTCGGATTGCGAGAACATGAAAGGCAGCTTCTTGTCCGCCGTCTGCGCCGGTGTCAGCCATTGCAGGCCGCTGGCCTCCGGCGAGGTCGTGTAGACGATGCGCACCATGCGTGGGTGCTGCGGCGCCTCGATCGTCAGCTTGCTGCCCAGCTCCTTGTCGCGAGGCGCCAGGACGTACTTGAGAGGGCTGGGTCTGCCGTCGGCTGCCACTGCCTCGATGCTGGCGATCTTCAGGTCGCGGGTATCGAGCACCAGAGCGGGTGCCTTCGGGTTTTTCCAGTCCAGCGTCAGGGTCGCTTGGCCGTCGAGTTCGCGCTGGGCGAAATCCACCTTGAGGTCGAGGTCCAGGTGGGTGACCCGGACTGTGTCCGGCTGGGCGTAGGAATGCGGATCGGCTGCATGGGCAGCCAGGGGCAAGACAAATGCCGCGAACGCGACGGCGGATAACGGGCGCATAGGGGCTTCCCTGTAGGTAAGCCCCAAGTATGCCACTGCTTGCCGTAGGCCGGCGCGTGGCCGCCGTGGGAGACAATTAAATGAACATTTCTGGGGTCTTGTTATCCCAGGCTTGGTTATTGGCGTTACCGGGGAAATTGAATCGCCCGATCCTTTCGTTCGACGCTCCGTCGGGCGCCTGAGTTTCAGGACGCACTGCGATTTTGGCCTCAACGGCCTGGTAGGCGTTATATACCTGCCACAGGTATTGCTTGAGCAATGCCCCATTCGGAGCGCGGACAGCCAGATCGATCAACTCGCAAACCGCGTCGGCGACGTCGCCTGCGTTCGTGCCGATATCGGTTTCTTCCCTGGGGGATAATGGCTCTGCTGGCGTATTGGATTCTCGAGATTTGGAAGTCCCGTCACGATCGCTGTGAGCGGGGCGTTCCAGCGGCTGCGATACGGTGCGCCTCACATCGATAGGCTCCGGATCTTTCGCGGTCCAGCTTATCCCGATCACGCTGTCTTTGGCGGTGTCCGGATACGTCGTTCGTACGAGGCAGCGATCGACGAGCGAAGAGAGCAGTGACCGGGATGCATTACGTATATCCCGGAATGCGCGCAGGAAGCGATTGTCGCCCGATTTGCAGTCGGGCGAACGTTCCGATGTCGCCGAGTGAGCAAGCGAATTGGCTCTCGGCATCCAATGATCGTGAAGCCAGCTTTTCTGCCCGGGTGCGATGGATGCTACGTCTGTCATTCTGATATCTCTTTTCGAAGATCATGCGTGTCTTGCATTGACAGCGTCAGCTCGCTTTCAAGCTTTTCTCGTTAGTGGCCATAGGCAGAGCGAGGCAGCGATGGCGGACAATGCGCGCAAAGCTTCATGTATGAGCTCTCCTATCCATCGCTCGCCCCGGGGGGGAGGTGTTAGACATCGATTGGTCCTCGCGGATCGATCCACGGCAGATGATTAGCGCCGCTGTGGGAGGAGGCTCTGAGCTGCTGGGAAGCGCTGTGGGCGAGCCAGTCGTTGACGCGTGTGACGCTGTCGGACGCCGCAGGCTTGGGAAGTCCAATGACGGGTTTTTGCGATATGTCGGCGGCGGAGTTGGGATTGAGAGGCGCCGAGTCCATTTCGTCCCCGTCGGCGCTCCAGTATTCGCTGGCACCGTCATAGTCGCTATGAAGATCAAAGGCAACGTCATCGTCTGGAGCGATCGGGCCAGCGGCAGTATGGAACTCTGCAGGTGCAGGTGTCGCCGCGTTGTTGGCCGGATCGGTATTGATAATCGTCCGGAGGGTATCGGCGCAGCGCCCCGATTCTATCGGCCAGGATATCGTTGGTTTCACGCCAGCTATCGTCGATGTCGCTTCGAAATTCCGAGGTCTCCAGCGGATACCGGTGACGCCGTTCTCGCTCGCATCGGGTTGAGCCGATTGCTGGCGGCAACGGCTGGCGAGAGAAGAGAGCAGCGACCACGATACGTTGCGTATATCTTGAAAGGCTCTAAGAATACTGTTGCTGTTCGATTTGGAAGAAGGCGCGCTTCCTGATGCGGTTGTCCCGGCGGTCGAACTAGCGGCATCCTGTGCAGGCGTGAACTTGTCTGGCTTTGTCGGCGGAAAGTGAAAGATGCTAGTGATAAGACTCATTGCGGTAATTCCTTAATCGTTCGTACTACGTATTGCCGGGACGATATGCTTCCGTGCATTCGATGGAGCCACACAAGCCAGATAATGCGCGAGAATGGCGAGCTTCAGGGGTCGGTGGGTCGAAGAAGATCGAAGATTTTGGGGAGGGATAGTTAAGGTCGTGGGCGCAGTTCTCGATGTGTGCGCAGGGCTATGGCGCCTTGCATAGGCACGTTAGCGTCGCGCATCCCGGCCGGCGAGCGCTTTCAAATTTCGCCTATCAGCAGGCGACTCAGGATTTTTCCTGCGCCAGGCTCCACATCGTACGTGTCAGCGGACGTACTTCGTGCGGGGTCTGCAGAACGACCAGGGTGGTGGTGCTGACGCTCGAGTGAATCTTCAGCAGTCGGTCGAGGATGTTTTCCAGGTGCGACACCGACATGGCCACCACGTGCAGCGACGCTGAATCCTCGCCGGCAAGGCGATGACAGGTGATGACTTCGGGTATGCCGGCGACCAGTTCGCCCACGCGTGCGCAGATGCCGCCGTCGCAGCGCAAACGCACCATCGCGTCGAGGGCGAAACCCAGGGCCTTCGGATCGACCACCGCGCGATAGGCACGGATGACGCCGCCTTCCTCCAGGCGTTTGACGCGCTCGGCCACGGCCGGCGCAGAGAGGCGTACTTTGCGGCCTAGCTCGGCGTAGCCCAGACGGGCATCGTCCTGCAGGGCTTCGATTAACAGCCAATCCTTGGCGTCCAGTTCGAGTTTCGAAGACATGGTCGGTGGCCGCCTTTTTTTATGAATCGATGGCTAGAGAAGGTATTTACCTATGTTCCCACATTCATCCTTCGGAGTGCCGTCGCTAGGATATTGGCGTTCCCCCGCCTGGTGATTTCATGGAAACCGAACGTCTCGACGGTCGCGCCCTGATCGCGATCGCTATCGCCCTGTTGACCTGGTCGTCGGCTTACGCGGCCATTGCCTATAGCCTGGCGTCGTTTACGCCCGGGCAAGTGGCTTTTACGCGGTTGCTGATCGGTTCGCTCTGTTTCGGCGCCTTGCTGCCGGTCAAGCGCGTGCCGATGCCGGCACGGCGCGACTGGCCGGCCCTGATCGTGCTGGGTCTGATTGGTCTGACCGTCTATCACCTCTGCCTGTGTTATGCGGAAACGCGCATCGCCAGCGGTACGGCTGCGATCCTGATTTCGCTGGTGCCGGGTGCGACAGCCGCGCTGTCGGCGATCTGGCTGGGTGAGCGGCTTGGTGTGCGCAAACTGATCGGCCTGGGTGTGGCGCTGGCGGGCGTGGTGCTGGTGGTGCTGACGACCGGCAAGCATTTGAGCTTCGAGCCGATGGCCGCTTTGGTGCTGGTGTGCGTGGTGGCCTGCGCGATCTACTTTGTCGGGCAGAAACCGTACTTCTCGCGCAGCAGCACCCTTGGCGTCACGGCCGTGACCTTCTTCAGCGGCACCGTGGGCGCGGCACCTTTCGGTTTGCAAGGCTTGCCCGAGGCATTGGCGCAGGCGCCGGCGTCGCACATCGCCAGCCTGGCGTGGCTGGGCATCGCGCCGACCTTCATCGGCTATATCGCCTGGAATATCGCGCTCAAGCGTGCTCCGGCATCGCAGGTCACCAGCTTTGTGTATCTGTCGCCGCCGATCGCCGTGCTGATCGGCTGGTTCTGGTTGGCCGAGCGGCCGACCTTGCTCACGCTGGCCGGCGGCGTGCTGACCGTCGCTGGTGTGGTGCTGGTCAATGCGCGTCGCCGTGCTGTGCCGGCTGTGGCGATCGACCCTTCGATGGCGAAATCGTCATGACCCTCGTTCGCATGTGTGAAGCTGCCCAAGCGCTGCCGGAGGCCTGGTCTTCCCGCGTACTGGCGCGATTCGGCGATGCGCAATGGAAGCTATTGCGCATGGACGCCGCTGCCTATCCGGAGGAGTCCCACGGCTATACGGAGGGTCTATTCGTGATCGACGGCGAGATGCGTCTGGCCGTCGGCGACGAAGCGATCAGCGTTCGCGCCGGAGAGTTATATGTGGTGCCCGCGGGCGTCGTGCACAGCGTGGCTCCGGGCAGTTACGGTACGTTGGTCATTCTCGATACTTGATGCTTCAGGGGGAGGCTGGTTGCAAGGTGTATACGCTCTATATCGCCAATAAGAATTACTCGTCGTGGTCGCTGCGGCCATGGGTATTGATGCAGTCGCTGGGCATTCCGTTCCAGGAGCGCATCCAGCCGTTCGACGAATCGCTCGGCTTCGGCCAGTTCAAGGATTTTTCGCCCAGCGGCCGCGTGCCGTGTCTGCATGACGGCGAAATCGTGGTGTGGGACTCGCTGTCCATCGCCGAATACCTGGCGGAGCGGCATGCGGGTGTGTGGCCGACAGATTCTGCGGCGCGGGCATGGGCGCGCAGCGCCGCGGCGGAAATGCATAGCGGCTTCCAGGCGCTACGCGATCACTGCCTGATGAGTTGCGGCATACGCGTACGCCTCCATGAGATTCCGGTGCCTGTCGCGGCCGATATCGGTCGTATCGATGCCTTGTGGAGCGAGGGGTTGCAGCGCTTCGGCGGTCCTTTCCTGGCAGGCGCTTCGTTTACCGCGATCGATGCGTTCTTTGCGCCGGTGGTGTTTCGCATACAGACTTATGGTCTACCGGTAGGGCAAGCTGCCAAGGGCTATATGGCGCATATGCTTGCGCAGCCGGCGATGCGTGCATGGTACGAGCAGGCGCTCGCCGAGACGTGGCGTGATCCGCCGCACGAGGAAGACACGTTGCGTGTGGGCACGATTATCGAAGACGCACGTGCCACTGCGTGAATCGAACCCTGCGCGGTAACGCTTCGAACCGTCGCGACTGAAGGGAACCTCTAAAAACTGGCTCTTCTGTGGGAGCGACTTTCGTCGCGACGATCGTGCCTTATCGCAAGTCCTTGTCGCGACTGAAGTCGCTCCCACAACGATAGGATCCGCTTTCGCTATGTTCGGGCGATTGCGAGGTT
>NZ_DATCRY010000035.1:0-3522 GCF_036568765.1 Dyella sp.
GCGTAATCTGGGCACAGCGCGCACCCTGGTATTGGTGAACGGTCGTCGATATGTGGGCTCGAGCGCAGGCAGTTCGGAGGTAGATGTCAACCTGATTCCGGTGGAATGGCTCGATCGGGTTGAAATCATCACCGGCGGCGCATCGGCCGTTTATGGCGCCGATGCGGTCACGGGCGTGGTCAATTTCATCCTCAAGAAGAAATACGAAGGCGCCACGCTCAACGCCCAATATGGTACGACGCAGCATGGCGGCTTCGATCGCAAAAAGCTGGCGTTGACCGGAGGCATGAACTTCGCTGGCGACCGCGGCAATGTGGCGGTATCCGTCGAGCATAGCGATCAAGGCTCGCTGGAGTTTGCCGACCGATTCGGGCGCAAGTCCTACACGACCGTCCAGACACCGGACGGAGCAACCGATTCGGCGCTTATGAGCAACGCCGGAAGCTATACCGTGACCGACGGCGGCACCTTCTTTCTGGGCAACTCGGCGACGAACGTTGCCAATCGTTATGTATTCAATCCCGACGGCAGCGTTCGTCCGCAGCGCTTCGGCGGCATGTACGACAACGCCGGGCGTTGCAGCGATTGCGATAGCCTCCATACCAACCAGGTGCTTCAGCTGCAGCCGAAATACGGCCGCACCTCGATCAATAGCGTGGCAAGCTTCGATATCTCGCCGGAACACCGGCTGTACTTCGAAGGCAGCTTCAGCCATATCAATGTAAAGATCTGGCGCCAGCCGGCGTTCGGCAGCGGCGCCAATGCGTATACCATCATGCGCGATAACGCATATATCGATCCGGGCCTCGCCGCACTGATGGATGCCAATGGCCTGAACAGCATCGCTGTATCGCGCTTCGATGTCGATGCGGGACGCCGTGGCGAAGACACCACGCGCAACGTAACCCGCGGGGTGTTCGGCGCGAACGGCGTCATTGTCGACGATTGGGAATACGATGCGTCGCTGAACTACGGTGTCACCAGAGAAACGCGCTACAACCTCAATAACCGCATCAACGATCGCTTCCACGCATCGATCGATGCCGTGCGCGATCCGGCCACCGGGCAGATTGTCTGCCGCTCGAGCATCTCGCCCGGCTCGATCAACCCGCAGACCGGCGGCGTGCTCGACCCGATCGCACTGGGTGGCGGCTGTGTACCGACAAGCATTTTCGGCACCGGCGCGATCGATCCGGCCGCAGCGCAATGGTTCAACACCACCACCAGCACCAAGACGCGCATCACGCAGTTCGTTGGCGGCGGTAGCGTAACCAACAACAATCTATTCCAGATGCCTGGCGACGCAGGCGCCGCCAGCATGGCGATGGGCGTGGAATTCCGTCGCGAAACCAGCCGGCAAGTCACCGATCCGCTGGATGTGGCCGGTCTGACCTTCCTCAATGCGATCCAGCCAGCCAGCGGTGCCTACAACGTCAAGGAAGCTTATGCGGAAATGGCGTTGCCGGTGCTGGCAGATCGAATGGCAGTGAAGAACTTGACGTTCGATGCGGCGGTGCGCGCATCGGATTACAGTTCCATCGGTCGCACCAAGGCGTGGCGCTGGGGCCTGGATTGGTCGATCGACGATAACCTGCGCCTGCGCGGCACGATGTCGAGCGCTGTGCGTGCACCGAACATCGACGAGCTCTATAGCGGCCAGTCGGAGAACTTCTTCACCATCACCGACCCTTGCTCGGACAACCAGATCAGGAATGGCGCCAATCCGGCGGTCCGGAGGGCAAACTGCCAGGCGCTGGGTATTCCTCCGGGCTGGACCTCGGCCAATAGCGCAACCATCCGTGGCGTATCGGGCAGCAGTCCAGCCCTGCGTCCGGAAGTGGGCCGCACGTGGACTGCCGGCATGGTGCTCACGCCACAGTTCGCCCCCGGTCTCGGCGTCACCCTGGACTACTGGAACATCAAGCTCACCGACGCCATCAGCGCTCCGAGCGGCGCAGACATCGCCCGCCAGTGCGTCGACGCACCATCGGGCGTCGGCAACAGCTATTGCGGTAACGCGCAACGCGATCCGGTCACGCACGAACTGGTGTTCATCAATTCGACCGTCCAGAACATCTCGTCGCTGAGCACCTCGGGCATCGACATCGGCGCCTACTACAGCCACGACCTCGGTGCAGGCAGGATCCGCTTCAATCTGAATGCTTCGCGCGTTATCGGCTACACCGAGCATCCCTTCCAGGACGATCCGACGATCGCCATCGAACGCAACGGTACGCTGGGCTTTCCGAAGTGGAAGGGCACCCTTAGCACGACCTACACGCTCAAGGGCTGGACGTTCAACTGGAACACGCGTTATGCCTCGCGCATGTTACTGGTTGCCAACGAAAGCTATCGCTCCAACCCGATCCAGACTACGCCGATCCGAGCCGGCGCGAGCTTCTTCAACGACGTGCGTGCCAGCCATGCCTTCAAGAATAGCGGCTGGCAGGTCTACGCTGGCATTACCAACGTGTTCGACTGCGATCCGCCGGTCAACATGTTCGGCACGACCCCCGGCTCCGCGCTGTACGACACCTTGGGCCGCGGCTACTACGTGGGAGCAAACTACACATTCTGATCCGTTGCCTGGATCGAAAGGGCTGGGCATCCCAGCCCCTTTCTTTTGGGGGCCGACGTCCCCATATGGGGTTTTCTCCCCATATCGCAGGGCCTCTCATGACCGCTTCTACGCTCAAGATCGATTTCGTCTCCGACATCGTCTGTCCCTGGTGCGCGGTGGGCCTGAGTTCGCTGGAACTTGCGCTTGCCCAACTGGGCAACGAGGTCAAGGCGGACATCCATTTCCAACCGTTCGAGCTTAATCCCCAGATGGTTCCCGAGGGCGAGGATGTCATCGAGCACATCGCTCGCAAGTACGGCAGCACGCCGGCACAGGTGGCGCAGAACCGCGAAGCATTGCGCGAGCGTGGCTCCGCGGTCGGTTTTACTTTCAACATGGACAAGCGCGACCGCATCTACAACACCTTCGACGCGCACAGGTTGCTGCATTGGGCCGAGGAAGAAGGCAAGCAGGAAGCGTTGAAGAAAGCCTTGCTCAAGGCGTATTTCACCGACGGTGAAAATGTCGGCGCACGCGATACGTTGATCCATATTGCCGGTAGCGTTGGCCTCGACGAGACCGCAGCACGGCAGGTGCTGGATGAAAACCGTTATGCCGACGAAGTACGGGCCAGGGAACGCTTCTATCAATCCCAGGGCATCCATTCGGTGCCGTCGATCATCGTCAACGAGCGATATCTGATTCAGGGCGGTCAACCGCCGGAAGTGTTCGCCGAGACATTGCGCAAGATCGCTGCCGAACCGGTTTGATTGCCGTGCGGCTCGCGGCTTGGGGCCCAAAGAGGGCGAGGGAGGAGTAGCGAGGGCGCAAGCCCGAACGGCTGAGATTCGCCGAACGCGGCGGAAGCTTTTCTGTCGATGGCTTGCCAGTGCCCGTCGGCGGTCGTTATCGCGCCCCTCGCTACTTCTCCCTCGCCCCTCTTTCGCCTGCCGCAGGGACAC
>NZ_DATCRY010000036.1:0-3907 GCF_036568765.1 Dyella sp.
GTCATCAGGCGATGGGCCCTGCGTGAGCAGTTGTCCATCCGAGAGATAGCTCGACGCACCGGCCTGTCTCGCAACACCATCCGGAAGTACCTGCGCAGCGACGACAAGGAGCCGTCGTACGCCAAGCGCGAGAGCCGCAGCCGGCTTGATCCGTTCGCGGAGAAGCTGGCCCAGTGGCTCAAGACCGAGTCCGGCAAGAACCGCAAGCAGCGGCGCACCTTGAAGCAGATGCACGCCGAGCTCATGGAGCTCGGCTACGACGGCTCCTACAACCGCGTGGCCGCCTTCGCGCGGGACTGGGCGCTCAAGCGCCAGGAAGCCCAGAAGACCACGGGCCGCGGCACCTTCGTGCCGCTGGTCTTCGAGCCCGGCGAGGCCTTCCAGTTCGACTGGAGCGAGGACTGGGCCGTGCTCGGTGGCGAGCGCACCAAGCTGCAGGTGGCGCACTTCAAGCTCAGCCACAGCCGGGCCTTCTACATCCGGGCCTACCTGCTGCAGACCCACGAGATGCTGTTCGACGCACACAACCACGCCTTCCGCGTGTTTGGTGGCGTGCCCAAGCGCGGCATCTACGACAACATGAAGACCGCCGTGGACAAGGTCCTGAGCGGCAAGGCGCGCGACGTCAATGCGCGCTTCGCCGCGATGGTCAGCCACTATCTCTTCGAGGTCGAGTTCTGCAACCCGGCCTCGGGCTGGGAGAAGGGCCAAATCGAGAAGAACGTGCGCGACGCCAGGCACCGGCTCTGGCAACCCGTGCCGGCCTTCCCGTCGCTGGACGCGCTCAACGTCTGGCTGGAGGAGCGCTGCAAGGCGCTGTGGGCCGATATCTCACACGGCAAGCTGCCCGGCACCGTGCACGACGCCTGGCAGGACGAGCGACCGCTGCTGATGCAGCTGCCGCGCCCCTTCGACGGCTTCATCGAGCACACCAAGCGCGTCTCGCCGACTTGCCTAGTCACCTTCGAGCGCACGAGGTACAGCGTGCCGGCATCGTACGCCAACCGGCCGGTGAGCCTGCGCGTCTACGCAGACCGGCTCGTCGTCGCGGCCGAGGGCAACATCATCTGCGAGCACCAGCGGTTCATCGACCGCCGGCACGACACGCTCGGCAAGACGATCTTCGACTGGCGGCACTACCTGGCGGTGCTGCAGCGCAAGCCCGGCGCGCTGCGCAACGGCGCGCCGTTTGTCGAGCTGCCGCAGGCCTTCAAGCGGCTGCAGGCCGAGCTGCTCAAGAAGCCGGGCGGTGACCGAGAGATGGTCGACGTCCTGGCGCTGGTCCTGCACCACGAGGAGCAGGCGGTGCTGGCCGCCGTCGAGCTGGCCCTGGAGGTCGGCGTGCCGACCAAGATGTATGTGCTCAACGTGCTGCACCGGCTGGTGGACGGGAAGACCGAGCCACCACCGGTGAATGCCCCGCACGCGCTGCGCTTGACCAACGAGCCTCAGGCCAACGTGAACCGCTACGACGCCTTGCGCGAAGAAAGGAAGGTCCGCAATGCGTGACTCAGCAACCAACGGGCTCATGACCGCGCTGCGCGAGCTCAAGATGTTTGGCATGGCGCAGGCCGTGGGTGACCTGGCCGAGCAAGGCGCGCCAGCCTTTGAAGCCGCACAGCCCTTCCTGGCCCAGCTGCTCAAGGCCGAGTCCGCCGAGCGGGAGGTGCGTGCCGTCGCGTACCAGCTCAAGCAGGCCAAGTTCCCGGTTTACCGAGACTTGGCTGGCTTCGAGTTTGCGCACAGCGAGGTGAACGAGGCGCTGGTGAAACAGCTGCACCGCGGCGAGTTCATGGACCGGGCGGAGAACGTCGTGCTGGTCGGCGGGCCGGGTACGGGCAAGACCCACCTGGCCACCGCCATCGGCGTGCAGGCCCTAGAGCATCACCGGCGACGGGTGCGCTTCTTCTCCACGGTGGAGCTTGTGAACCAGCTGGAGCAGGAGAAGCTGAACAACAAGACCGGCCAGATGGCGCACCGGCTGGCTCACATGGACCTGGTGATCCTCGACGAGCTCGGCTACCTGCCGTTTAGCTCCTCGGGCGGCGCGCTGCTCTTCCACCTGCTGAGCAAGCTCTACGAGCGCACCAGCGTCGTCATCACAACGAACCTGAGCTTCAGCGAATGGGCCACCGTCTTCGGCGACGCCAAGATGACGACGGCGCTGCTGGACCGTCTCACGCACCACTGCCATATCCTTGAAACCGGCAACGAGAGCTACCGGTTCAAGAACAGTTCCGCGCAGCCCATCAAGAAGGAGTCCAAGACCAAGAAGTTACCCACAGCCTGAGCCTCAACGGCTCGAACAAGGGTGGGTCAAGATTGGATGGAAACGGTGGGTCAGGATCGCGCGGGAATCAACAGGCAAACAGGGTGGGCAGGGGCGACAAGGCGTGCCGGCGCGCCGCAGCCTGATACGACTTGATGACATTGTCGGAGCAGCCGTCTTCGGCCACCTGCTTGGGCACCTCGTCGCCTGGGTGCGCCTCCGCGACAGCGATTCGCGCACCTTATCGCTACAGCGGCTGCTGATGCACCTTGTTCAGCTCAACGAGGATGCAACGCATCCGTTCTCGACTTACGACGTTAGTGTTGAACAACGCGTACGAGAATGCACCGCTGATTTGTCCGCCCCTGTCCGTGGCCAGTCTTGACAGTTGCACATTGTTCGACTGACCTGGATAGAAGAACTCGAAGAGAGCATCAAACTGCTCCTGCTGCGCTCGCTCAATCGATGTCGCACCGAGGCGACATTTCTGATCCCGATCATGCTCGGTCACATATCCGCGATCGGACAAGACCTCTACGAGGCGTTCAAAACTCACCTCTCCGCGGCGAACCAAGTCAATTAGCGAGGAGTTGTCCATCGTGTTGAACCGCAAAGGGCTTCCAGGGTTGCGGCAGCGCTATTGCTGCATGAGCTTGCCTAGCGTACAGCTGCTCATCCGAATTGATAGATAGGCGATCCGTGCAGGCATACGCCTATGAGTTTTGTCGCTCAGCGGTCGACCGGATACGCTGGCGGCGCGGCCGGCCACGGAGAACCTTCGACCATGAAGATGTACATCCTAGTTCGAGACGACATCCCGCTGGGCTTTGCCATGGTTGCGGTGGCGCACGCTTCCCTCGCGGGATACCTGAAGTTTCGGGACACGCCGGAGGTCGCTGCCTGGCTGGAGGGCCCATTTTTCAAGGCGGTGTGCAAGGTGACGCCGCAGGAGTTCGAACGCGCAAAGACGGTCGAGGATCACGTCGTCCTTACCGAATCTGCCCTCGGCGACCAACAGGTGGCGATTGTCTTCAAGCCGCGGACGGAGTGGCCGAAGATGTTTAGATTCTTGCGGCTGTATCGCGACGCGCCGGCTGCTGCGCCCGCCTGCGCGATCGACGCCGGGATGCACGACTAGGAAGTTGCCCGCCAGTTACCCCGCGACGATCGAGCGCGCGGCAACGTAGAGCGGGTCGCCCCTGCCTATATTTCCAGCTTGGGCAGCGACTTCACCACCTTGATCGTCTCTAGACTGACTGTCACCACACGCTGAAACAGCTCCATCGGATAGCGCGCGTTGCCCATGGTCTGGACGGCCCAGTCGTTGGCGTCGTTGACTATGCCGCTGTCGTTGTCCGTCTTGACACTCTGACGCTCGACCACCCAGTCCAGAGCCGGTTTGCCGTTGACCACGTAGTCGTAGGCTTCCAGTGGGATGCCGGTCAAAGTGATCCTGTCGTTGTAGTGCAGAGTCGTCAGGTCCTTGTCCTTGCCCTTCTTGCCGTAGCGCATCTTCTCGACGCGGTAGTCGGCGTCGGTGAGCTTCTTGCCGGCGCTGTCGATCTTCAGCGGGTAAGGCTCGACGCTCTCGTAGTTCAGATGCAGCTCGGCCAGCTTGCGGCCGGCCCGGGAGAAGGC
>NZ_DATCRY010000037.1:0-7639 GCF_036568765.1 Dyella sp.
CGATCGGCCTCCGCCAGAGGGCAGCAGCATGAACAGGCCACCGAGCACCGCACCGGCAATGCCGGCAAAAAGCGACGCCACCAGCCAGAGCAGACCGCCGACCAGGATGCCGCCGAAAATGGCACGTGCTGGCGCCGGTGCCCGTCCGAACAAGCCACGAATAAAGATCGCGGCGAAGATGCCAATCATCAAAGCCGTCTGCAGATCCAGGCCACGCTGCTTGCGTACGACCGGTTCGACGGGCGGCGGCAAGGCCTCGCCGTCGATCAGTTGGGTCAAGGCGCCGACAGCATCGCTCAGGCCGCCGAAATAATCGCCGTGACGGAACTTGGGCGCGATGTACTCGCGTGTGATACGCGCCGTCGCCGCGTCCGGGACCGCGCCTTCCAATCCATAGCCGACCTCCATGCGCACACGGCGATCGTTCTTGGCCACCAATAGCAGCAGACCGTCGTCGGTACCTTTACGGCCGATCTTGTTCGCTTCGGCTACCGCCAGCGAATAACTTTCCAGGTCTTCCGGCTGCGTCGTGCCCACCATCAGTAGTACGAGCTGTGCACCCTTGCGCTTCTCCAATGCAACCAGTTGCGCATCGAGCTGATCGACCTGCGATGGGGTCAAGGTGCCCGTAAGATCGGTCACGTGTCGCGTCAGATGCGGCACGGCGACATCGTCGGCATGTAGCGATAATGGCAGCAACGCCAACACAAACCAGGCCAGCCACCGCAGGGCGACCTGGTTCGCAGCACGCTTCGCCACGATGGGGCTCACATCAATGCGCGCTGGCTGGCGCTGCCGGGCGCGTGCCGAAATCGACTGTCGGTGCGGTGGAAATGGCCTTTTCGTTTTCGACCGTGAAGTTCGGCTTGACCTGATAACCGAAGATCTTGGCCGTCAGATTGTTCGGAAACGTGCGAATCATCGAGTTGTATTCCTCGACCGCCTTGACGTAGCGATTGCGCGCCACAGTGATGCGGTTTTCCGTGCCTTCCAGTTGCGCCTGCAGATTCTGGAACAGACCGTCGGCCTTCAACTGCGGATAGTTCTCGCTCACGACCATCAACCGCGACAAGGCACTGGACAACTCGCCCTGGGCCTGTTGGAACTGCTGCAGCTTCTGCGGATCGTTCAACGTATCGGGCGACAATTGCATGGTGCCGACCTTGGCGCGCGCGTTGGTCACCTGGGTCAATACGCTTTCTTCATGCTGCGCATAACCTTTGACGGTGTTGACCAGGTTAGGCACCAGATCGGCACGGCGCTGATACTGGTTGATCACTTCCGACCAGGCGGCCTTGACCGCTTCGTCCTGGCGTTGCATGGCGTTGTAGCCGCAACCTGACAATACGAACAGCATCGCCAGCAGCGCGATCGCACGTAGCATGTTCATGAGTGTCGATCTCCATCCGGGGAACGACGCCATTGCAACATCTTGCGGCGGCGCAGCGCAATTGCATTCCTCTTCCGGCACTCCCGCCAAGCGCCCTGGCGAGTAGTAATATAGCGCCAACGGTGGCAATAAAGCCTCTAATTTATTGAATTAGATAGCATTGTCTCTCCAGGGCTCTGCCGCCACGACGATTTTTTTGCGGCGGCCCCGGGGGGCTTCCCAACCCCCAGGCTTTTTTATGCGATGTTGATTTCATGGAGAGGGATCATGAAGCCGAAGCTTGCTTATTCGTTCGCCATCGCGCTGGCTATTGCATCGTCGGCATCCGGCCAGACTGCCGATATGAAAGACAAGGCATCCCAAGACACACTCGACGCGATGCGCCATGCCTACACCGCAGGACATCCCGACGAGCAAGGCGAATACGCCGGTATGCTGGCTTATGCCAAAGGCGACTACGTCACCGCGCTGGCCGAATTCAAATCGGGCGCCCGTTATGCCGACAAGTTTTCCCAGCTGAATATCGGCCTCATGTATCTCAATGGCGAAGGCGTAGCGAAGGATCCGGTCGAAGCCTTTGCCTGGATCGCTATCGCGGCCGAGCGCAAGTATCCGCAATTTCTCGCCACGCGCGATCGTATCTGGTCACAACTGGACGCCGCCCAGCGTGAGCAAGGCAAAGCCCGCGTCGAGGCGCTCTATACCGAATACGGCGACGCTGCGGCCAAACCGCGCATGGAGCGCGCGTTGCGGCGTGGGTTATCGGATATGACCGGCACCGGTTTGGGTTATCCAACAGGCCAATCGGTCTACACGGATCTGCCTGGCCTGCACGCCCAATGCGGCAAGGCAAGCAACTTTGTCTTGGTGCTGGGCTGCGGCGACCTCTACGCCAAAGCGCGCTGGCAACCGAACCAGTACTTCCAGACCCGCGACCAGGTCTGGACGGGGACCGTGACTGTCGGCTCACTGCAAGATGTTCCCATGAAGAACGGAGCCGGATCGGAACCGGCACAGTCAGAACCAGCGCGGCCCCAGGATTAGCGCCCAGCTAAGAAAAGTCAGCACCAACAGCAGGAACACCGCGGCCGAGCCCATGTCCTTGGCCCGGCCGGCCAGCTCGTGAAATTCCGGGCTGACCTTGTCGACGACCGCTTCCACGGCGGAGTTCAGCAATTCGGCGCTGAGCGCCAACACGATCGGGGTAATCAGGGCCAGCTTTTCCAGCGCGCCCTGCCCCAGCCATAGCCCGAGGGGTATCAGGATCACCGCCAGCACCACTTCGAGCCGGAACGATGCCTCGAAATCCCAACCGGCACGCAGGCCCTTCATTGACCATTTGAATGCCGCCCAGACCTGCCGGGGGCCACGAAAACCCTGTGCGGCCATAGCGTTAGCCGCCCTTGCCGGCCCGCAGGCGGGGCAAGACCGATCGCATGAAACAATGGCTGTTGGGCATGGGCGAACGAACTCGAAGGACGGCCAAGCGCGGCATGATGCCACAAGCCCCTCCCCTTGCGGCCTGGCCGGGCCACACTGCCGCCCCGGCACGCAAGGTTTTGCCTGACGCGCCGCAACGCGACCGGTTCGGGGAATGGGGTACCCTTGACCGATTGCCGCCCCTAAAAGGCGCCTCCGCCGGCCTCGCGGGGCCGTTGTATGACTAGTCTACGGAACACTTATGGCAATTCAGAACCCACCGGTCTCGCAGGGCCGATCGTTCACTACCGTTTTCCTGATCGAGATGTGGGAGCGATTTGGCTTCTACGGCATGCAGGTGCTGATGGTCACCTACATGATGAAGAAGCTGGGTTTCGTCGATAGCAAGGCCAACCTGGTCTGGGGCGCTGCGGCCGCGTTGATCTATGCCACTCCGGCAGTCGGCGGCTGGATTGGCGACAAACTGATCGGCACCCGCCGCACCATGCTGACCGGCGCCATCGTGCTCGCGCTGGGCTACGCCCTACTATGGATCCCGTCGGACAACCCGACTCTGCTGTACACCGCGCTAGGCGTGATCATCGTCGGCAACGGCTTCTTCAAGCCCAACGCCGGCAACCTGGTGCGCAAGATCTACGAAGGCGACGACACCCGCATCGATAGCGCGTTCACCATTTACTACATGGCGGTGAATGTCGGCTCAATGTTGTCGATGACCCTCACCCCACTCATCCGCGACAAAGTCAGTGAGGCGTTCGGCGATACCGTAGGCTGGCATTTTGCGTTCGGCGCCTGCGCGGTTGGCCTGATCCTCGGCCTCGTCAACTACACCCTGATGGCCCGCACGCTCGATCACATCGGTTCGGATCCGGACCGGAAGCCACTGCGGAAGGATCGAGTTATCGTATTGTCACTCGCCTCGCTGGCGATGGTCGCCGTATCGGCCTTTATCCTGCAAAGCCTGCTGGCAGCGAAGATCTGCGTTTATCTGGCTGGCGTGGTGATCCTTGGCATCTTCCTGCACCTGATCCGCGGCAGCGAAAAAAGCGAGCGCTCCGGCCTGATCGTAGCGCTGGTGTTGACCATCCAGACGATCTTCTTCTTTATCTTCTACGCGCAGATGGCCACGTCGCTGAATCTGTTCGCGCAGAAGAATGTCGATCTCGACTTCAATCTTTTCGGCTTCAAGCTGTTTACCTGGATTCCGGAGCAATACCAGAATTTGAACGCCATCTGGATCGTGATCCTCAGTCCGGTATTGGTGTTGATCTACAACTCGCTCGGGCGCATCGGCAAGGATCCTTCGGTCGCGGCCAAGTTCGCCTTCGGCTTCGCCGCCGTAGCGGTGGGCTTCTTCATGTACGGCGTCGGCGCAATGAGCGCGGTCAACGGTCAGGTATCCTCCTGGACCATGGTGTGGGGTTACGGCCTGTATTCGCTGGGCGAACTCCTGGTCAGCGGCCTTGGCCTGGCGATGATCGCCCGCTACGTGCCGGCCCGCATGGGTGGCTTCATGATGGGTGCGTACTACGTCGCGGTAGGCATTTCGCAGTACCTGGGCAGCATCGTCGCCAACTACGCCAGCATCCCGAGCGGCATCAGCGATCCAATGCAATCGCTGCCGATCTATATCAACCTGTTCAACAAGCTCGGTCTGGTCGGCATCGGCTGTACGGTGATCGCGCTGGCCGTCCTGCCCATGATGCGCAAGCTGTCGAACTCGCACGCCCAGAACGACGCGGCCTTGCCGCTGCCTGCGGTGCATAGCGAAGAGCTGGCTTGAATGTGAAATCTCTCGTGCCGGCGGCCTGACCGCCGGCCACTCGTCATGGAATACCGTTCACGCCAAACACAATTGCATCGCATCGGACCGGCCGCGCTGGCGCGTACGCTGGCGTGGCTTCGTCTCTGCGCAATTTCCGGGCAAAGCCTGGCCGTGTTCGTCTGCGCTCTGTGGATGCACCTGCCCATCCCGCTGCTGCCTCTGCTGATCGGGATCGGCGCGTTGGCGATCTTTTCGGTCTTCGCCGCCTGGCGACTGACCCAACCCGCGCCGATGCGCGAATGGGAAACCATCGTGCACATCGCCGCCGACACCCTCGTGCTCGGTTACTTGTTGTATTTCACTGGCGGCGCCAGCAATCCCTTCATCATGCTGTTGCTAGTTCCCATCGCGCTGAGCGCAGCGGCGCTTTCGCTGTCGGCGATGCTGATGGTAGCCACACTGGCCGGTGTGGCCTATCTCACCCTGCTCGTCTGGTACGTACCGCTACCGGAGCCACCGCAAGACGCCTTTATCGGAGGCATCGCGCTTTATATCGCCGGGATGGGCGTCAACTTCGTCATCAGTGCGTTGTTGCTGGGATTCTTCCTGCACACTTTGGCGCGCACGTTGCGCATGCAGCAACTGGAAGTCCAACGCATCCGCGAACGCGCACTGCGCGACGAGGGCATCCTGGCGATCGCCACTCAAGCGGCAGGTGCAGCACACGAACTCAATACGCCGCTTTCGACCATGCGCACGCTGCTTCCGGAGTTACGCCGCGAACATGCCCAGGATCAAGTCCTGGCCGAAGATCTGGACTTGTTGCAAGGACAGGTCGACCGGTGCCGCACTATCCTGCGCGAGATGGTTGCTTTCGGCAAAGCGCAGCTCTCACAGGAGCCGGAACGCTACACCGTGCTCGCCTTCGTCAACGGTTGCCTGGAACGCTTCCAGCTGCTGCGCCCCGAAGCCGACCTGACATTGGACATTCAGGACGAAGCCGCGTCCATTGTCCTGCGCACGCCGCCGGGCTTGCGCCATGCCTTGATCAACCTGCTCAACAATGCCGTCGATGCTTCGGAGCTGGAGCAATCGAGCGCGGTCTGTCTTACCGTGCGCAAGCAAGGGGGCTGGCTGGAGCTGGTCGTGCGCGATCATGGGCCGGGCTTCGATGAAGACGAAGAGCTCACCCAGCTCGGCCTGTCCAACAAGCTGACCGGGCTTGGCCTCGGGCTGGCGCTCGCCGAAGCCACCGCCGAACGCCTCGACGGCGAGCTGATAGCGGATAATTACGACCATGGCGCGCAAATGTGTTTGCGCCTGCCGCTGACCGCCATCGCCGATACCGTATGACTTTGGAGCTGTTCGATGAACGACTCGACTCGCCCCTCGCCCACGCAACCGCTGCTGATCGTCGACGACGACCCGACCTTCGCCCGCGTGCTGGCACGTGCCCTCGGCTCGCGTGGCTTCGAAGTCATCACCGCGGGTAACGCCGATGAAGCGCGCGCCGCGACGCGACGTCATCATCCACGTTACTGCGTGCTGGATCTGAAGCTTGGCGAAGAGAACGGGCTGCGCCTGATTCCCGACTTGAAGGCCTTGGTGCCGGATATGCGCGTGCTGCTTTTGACGGGCTACGCGTCGATCGCCACCGCGGTGGAGGCGATCAAGCGCGGTGCGCACGACTACCTATCCAAGCCGGTCGATGCCGATGCAGTGGTACGCGCGCTGATGGAAGCCGATGCGCCCGCCGGCGAAGACGATGTCATCGATGCACCGGAAGCTCCGCTGGCGCTGCGGCGTCTGGAATGGGAGCACATTCAGCGTGTGCTGACTGAATGCGATGGCAATATTTCGGAAACCGCTCGCCGGCTCGGCATGCATCGGCGTACGTTGCAGCGGAAGCTGAGCAAGCATCCGGTGCGGGAGCGGCCTGAGGGGGAGTGATGGGCGACAAGCAAGAGCCCCCCTCACCCCAACCCTCTCCCCCGGCAAGCCAGGGGAGAGGGAGCCGGCTGCGGCGAATCTCGGTGTTTCGCACTTGCGTAACTTGATCCCTCCCTGGTTTACAGGGGAGGATCGGCGTGGGGTAAGTACTTGCCTCCGTTTTTCAAGGCTGACAAAGAGCCCGCAGCTTCCCGCAAGAGCCCGCCTCTGCAAGACAGTTGCTCTCCCCGGCAAGCCAGGGGAGAGGGAGCAGGCTGCGCAAGTGCGAAGTATTGAGGCTTACCTCAGTCAGGCTCCCTCTCCCCTGGCTTCGCCGGGGGAGAGGGTTGGGGTGAGGGGGGCTCTTAAGCTCTACGCCAACCACCTCACTCCGCACTGCCCTCACTAGCCGGCAACGGATCCCCCGCCCCATCGTCTTCATCGCCATAAATCGCCACATGCGGCTTGCCGTCCGCACCGATCCAGCCCCGATACATCCCATCCGTATTGAACGGCATCGCCACGTTACCGTCGGCATCCAGCGCAATCGCTCCGCCGTTGCCACCCATCGATGGAATTTCCTGATTGATCACTTCAGCCGCAGCGCGACGCAAAGGTACGCGCATCTGCGTCACGCGCATACAGATCTCATGCGCGGCCACCGCGCGAATATAGAACTCGCCCCAGCCGGTGCCCGACACCGCGCAGCCCGAATTGGCATATGTCCCCGCGCCGATGATCGGTGAATCGCCGACACGGCCGTAGCGCTTGTCTGTGATACCGCCAGTCGATGTCCCCGCCGCCAGATGACCGGCAGTATCCAGCGCTACCGCGCCTACCGTGCCAAAATGCTTGGCCGTCTCCTCATCCGCATGCGGCTGGCGCAGCTTGTCTTCCTTCAGCGCCTTCTGCAGCTGCTGCCAGCGATCTTCCGTACGGAAGTAACTCGGATCGACCAAGGGCATGCCGATTTCCTGGGCGAATTGTTCGGCGCCCTCTCCGACCAGCATGACGTGCGGCGATTTCTGCATCACCGCCTTCGCCAGCAGGATCGGGTTCTTGATCCGGTGCACGTTGGCCACGCTGCCGGCGCGCAGCGTCGCGCCGTCCATGAT
>NZ_DATCRY010000038.1:0-31783 GCF_036568765.1 Dyella sp.
GCACCTCCCAGTTGCGTCAGCGAGGTGTTGCCCAGACCCAGACCGTTACCCGAGATCACTGCGACCATCGTTTGGCTCTCCGCATCAATGCGAAGGGGCACCGAAATGGTGCCCCTATATAAAGCCTTATCCCGGATTTTCGAAAAAAGTTTAGGGGTAGACGAAAATATTTTTACCTGACACCGGCAGGGGTCGCATGAATTTACGAGCAACTTGGGCGCGACGCGGCGCCTCCACGAGAACAACCTAAGTACAACAAAGGCTTACACAAGGCTACCTTGCCCCCCTTTATACAAAATTCCAGCTCAGGTTAGATCAACCAAGCGCCAAGACATCCCCCAACAAAGCCTGTGCCGTCACCTCCGGCCCAGCTCCCGGCCCCTGGATCACCAGCGGCTGCGTGTTGTAGCGCGTCGTCGTCAATGCAAACTGATTGTCCGTGCCATAGAGGCGTGCAGCCGGATGAGTAGCTGGCACTTCGACCAGGCCCACGCGAGCTCGTCCTCGCTGATTCAAGCGCGCCAGGAAGCGCAATACCTGACCACGCGAGCGGGCTTCCTCGTGGCGAGCCGCCAATGGTGCATCGAGTTCTTCCAAGCGCTCGAGGAATTGCTCCGTGTCGATGCCGCGTAGCGATTCGGGCACCAGGCTTTCCACCGCTACTTCGTCCGCACCCAAGGCAAATCCTGCGTTACGCGCCAGGATCAAAAGCTTGCGCGCAACGTCCTCGCCGGAAAGATCCGCGCGTGGATCGGGCTCCGTATAACCGAGCTTGCGCGCCTCGCGCAGCAAGGCCGAGAACGGACGGCTACCGTCATATTGGTTGAACAGGTACGAAAGCGAACCGGAAAATACGCCTTCGAGCGTCAGCAAGCCGTCGCCGCATTGGCGCAGGCGCCGCAGCGTGGAAATGACCGGTAGCCCCGCGCCGACTGTCGCCGCGTCGCCGTAGCACGCACCGCCCGCGCGAGCCGCCTGCAACGCGCGCCAACCGCTCAACTGACCACCTGCCAGCGATTTGTTCGCGGTGACTACATGGTAGCCACGGGCCAGCCATTCGACGTGACGCGCAGCCAACTCAGCCGATGCGGTGGCGTCGATCACCACTTTGATGTCGGCGGGATTCGCATCGAGCGTCGCCAGCAGGGTGGCATCGTCGCGTGCGGCTCCCGTCTGCTTGAGACGTTCGCGCAGATCGCGCGCGGCCAGTTGCGCGGGCTCGGTCTGCTGCCTGCGCGAGTTGGCCGCACCCACCAGCCGCAAGCGCGCTCCGGCTGGGGTGCACAGTAATTTCAGGAAAGCGCCGCCGACCACGCCGGTGCCCAACAAGACGATGGCCACCTCGCGTGGCGCCACGAGAGATGGCTGCGTTGCCGACTCCAAGGACGGCAAGGCACTCATGCACTCACCCGGCGTTTGTCCTCGTGTGCGGCGATAGCCAGCGCGCGCGCCAATCCTTGCTCGAGGTCGCGCAACAGATCGTCACCGTCTTCGATACCGACCGAAAGGCGAATCAAGGTATCGGCGATACCCGCCGCGCGGCGCGCTTCCGGCGCCATGGCAGCATGCGTCATCGAGGCGGGATGCGCCACGAGGCTTTCGACACCGCCCAGCGATTCGGCCAGGGTGAAATGGCGCAGGCCATTGACGAAGGCCTCGATCTGCGCGAAATCGCCTTCCAGCTCCACGCTGAGCATGGCGCCGAAACCCGTCTGTTGACGCGCAGCCAACGCATGTCCTTCATGACTCTCCAGACCGGGGTAGTACACCTTGCGCACCGCCTCATGGCTATCGAGCAGCGCGGCAATACGCTGTGCATTCTCCTGGTGCTGGCGCAGACGCACATTGAGTGTACGCAGGCCACGCAAGGTCAGAAAGCTGTCGAATGGAGCGCCGGTCAGGCCGTTGCAGTTACCCCACCATTTCAGCTGTTCGGCCACCGCCGCGTCACGTGCCACGACGGCACCGCCGACAACATCGCTATGACCGTTGATGTACTTGGTCGTCGAATGCACGACTACGTCGGCACCGAGCGCCAGAGGTTGCTGCAGCGCAGGCGAAAGGAACGTGTTATCGACCACGACCAGCGCACCGACCGCGTGCGCAGCCTGTGCAACATGACGAATATCGGTGATGCGCAACAAAGGATTGGACGGCGTCTCCACCCAGACCAAGGCGGGCTTGTCGGTCAACGCCGTCGCCAAAGCATGACTGTCGGTGAGATCGGCAAAGCGCAGATGGAAGCGTCCTTTCTTCGCCCAGGCATCGAGCAGACGCCACGTACCGCCGTAGCAGTCGTGCGCAGCCACCACTGTGGCACCGGCAGGGACCAGCTCCAGCGCCAGGGCGACCGCAGACATTCCGCTACTGGTGACAACCGCTCCGACACCCTGCTCCAGATCGGCGAGCGCTTCGCCCAGCAGGTCGCGCGTGGGATTGCCGCTGCGCGAATAATCGTAGGCACGCTTCTGTCCTAGCCCAGCGAAGCTGTAGTTCGTCGACAGGTGCAGGGCCGGTACGACGGCGCCGTGCTGCGTGTCCGATTCGATCCCGGCGCGCACGGCGCGGGTACAGGGGGCGGTGGTGTCGCTCATGATCATGTCTCTTGCCGGATGCGTAGATGTTCAGGCCAAGGCATCGCGCAACAGCGGCGCGAGGCGTTCGGATTCTTTGAGAAAAGCGTCGTGCCCATAAGGCGAATCGATCACTTCCAGCGCGGAGGGACCGCGCAGACGGCGCTGCAATTCGCACAAGTCCGAAAGCGGGACTAATCGATCCGATGGCGTGCCGATCAGGGTGGTCGGTGTAGGCACTTGCTCTGGACGTACGTCATGCAGGTCGATCGATTCGGACAGGGCCAGGTAACGTTCGATATCGAAACGCTGCACGAAGCGGCGACCGGCTTGCTCCAGATAATCTTCGACCGGGAAATGGAAGCGCCCGTCGCGGTATTCCGGCGCGGTGGCGAAGCGGCGAACGAACTCTTCGCTGCCACGATAGGTGGTCATGGCCAGCTGACGCGCCAGCGCCAGCGCCTGTTCCGGTTGGCCGCTTTCGGCGCCGAGGCGTACGATGCCGCGCTGCACGGCCCGCTGCGCAGTAGCCAGCGGATGGGGTCGGTGCGCGCTGCCGAGCAGTACCAGCCTGTCGAGCGCATACGGGTGGCGGGCGGCATAAGCCAAGCCTGTCATGCCGCCGTAGGAATAACCGACGAAGGCATAGACGCGACCGATGCCCAAGGCCTCGACCAGCGCCGCCAGCGCATCGGCCTGATCTTCGCTGGACACGGCCTGCGCACCGCCCAGATCCGCACCGGTCAGCCAGTCGATCGACAACACGCGGTAACGGTCCAGATCGATGGTGTTTCCTGCCCCGATGAAATCCTGCCACCAGCCGGGCGCCTGCCCGTCGAAAGTCACTGCGTCACGGTCGGCAGAGATACCGCCCTGCACGACGATGGTCGGCGCATCGGGCGCCCCACACCACAGATAGCGCACGTCGACTTCACAGGCCGCACCGTACTTGGGGGTCAGCGTCACGCGCCGGGTGCAGCGCTGGGACGTGAGATCGCCGCGCGCGGCCACGGGAAACGGGGCGGCGAAGGCTGGCGGCACGGGGCTGGCTTGGCTGGGCATCTGGAACGCTCTCCGGTTGGACATCGCTTCCGCGGTACCGGAGAGGTTCGAAGCCATGGCCGCGCTCGACGCACGGCAATGGATCTACCCCATCTCTCGGCAGCGTTTCCTGGAACGCCTCCGCAGGAGTTGGCACCGTTGCAGAACATCCTGCAGGTTGCCCCGGCTTCAAAGGGCCTGTCCCTCAGCCGGTCTCGATGAGTGCGGACGACTTTAGTCAGCCTGCGTGAAGCTGTCAATAGACGTTTAGACGTCTAGATGGATATCTGCTTGAATCATCGTTTCGCCTGTAACGATTCTTGCCGGGGCGATTGGCGAGAGCGCAAGTTCGAGCGCCCGAGGCAACCCGAAATGCCACGGGAGCAAGTCCCCGTCGACCCGCAGTGTCCGGCTATCGCGCCATCGCTACTCGCCTACAAAGCAGTCGCCCTGTACTCGACCATCCCGGTAAGCTGTCCAAACTTCCGACCTTTGCCCGCACCTATGAGTATTCGTTCCGACTTCCCCGACGCCGTAGGCCACACACCGTTGCTGCGGCTGCGTGGCCCTTCCGAGCTGACCGGCTGCCATATTCTTGCGAAAGCCGAGTTCCTCAATCCCGGCGGCTCGATCAAGGACCGCACGGCGCTAGGCTTGGTCCTCGACGCCGAACGACGCGGGCTGCTCCAGCCCGGCGGCACCATCGTCGAGGGCACGGCTGGCAATACGGGCATCGGGCTGGGCCTCATCGGCGCGAGCCGCGGCTACAAGACGCTGATTTTCATGCCCGATACGCAGAGCCGGGAAAAGATCGACGCTCTGCGCCTGACCGGCGCCGAAGTGAGATTGGTGCCTGCCGTGCCCTACAAAGACCCCAATCACTACGCCCATCATGCACGCGCCCAGGCCGAAGCCATGAATCGGGACGAGCCAGGCAGCGCCTGGTTCGCCAACCAGTTCGACAACACCGCCAACCGCGACTTCCACGAAATCACCACTGGCTTGGAAATCTGGGAGGAGACAGCTGGCCAGGTCGATGGCTTTGTCTGCGCCGCGGGCACCGGCGGTACCCTGGCCGGCGTGGGCCGAGCCCTCAAGCGCCGCAAGAGCAGCGTGCGCATTGCGCTGGCCGACCCCACCGGCTCGGCGCTGGCCAGCTTCATCACGACCGGCGAACTGGTCGCCAGCGGTCATTCGATCAGCGAAGGCATCGGCTCTAGTCGCATTACCGCCAATTTCGACGGCGCACCGATCGACCTGGCCTGGTCCATCCCGGATGACGAATCCGTGCCGCTCGCTCATCGGCTACTGCACGAAGAAGGCTGGTGCGTGGGAGGCTCCAGCGGCGTCAATGTGGCCGGTGCGATCCGCCTGGCGCGGGAGCTGGGTCCGGGGCATACCGTGGTAACCGTACTGGCCGATGGCGGTACGCGTTATCAGGCGAAGTTGTTCAATCCCGGATTTCTGGATGCCAAGGGAATACCGGTGCCCGGCTGGTTGCGCCAAGCGTTCCCCGGATAGCCCCCGGTCTCCCCTCTATCCGCTGAGGACGCCCTGGCGTCATCCTTGCCTCACCATCCTTCGAGCGACCTCGTCCATGTCTCTGGCTGCCAGCATCGTTATCGCCCTCGTTGCCTTGTTGCACGTCTACTTCCTGGTGCTGGAAATGTTCCTGTGGGACAAGCCGGCCGGACGGCGCGCCTTCGGCCTTAGCGCAGAATTCGCCGCCCAGTCGAAGACGCTTGCAGCCAATCAGGGGCTCTATAACGGCTTCCTAGCGGCAGGCCTGGTCTGGGCCCTGGCCACGCAGCGTGTGGACGTGGCGATGTTCTTCCTGGGCTGCGTATTGATCGCCGGCATCTACGGCGGCTTCACGGCCAGCCGCAAAATCCTGCTGGTACAGGCATTACCCGCAGCGATCGGGCTGGCCCTGCTGTTTATCTGATGCTTGCTGCGCCGATCGACTCCTTTGAAAGGAGCGAGCGGAGAAAAGTGAGGCAATAGCGGAAGCCAACGCAGGCTTGGCTCCTCACTCCCTTGACTGCGACCTGGCGCCGTTCAGGCGCTGGTGACAACGGCATGGTGCTCCGCCGCATGCATGCCGGAGGCTGAAGTGGCAGGCTTGGACTCGACGGCGCGGCAAAAGGACGCAGGCCGTGGATTCAGCTCATCGATAAGGATGTAGGTCATTGAACGCAGTAAAGATTCAAAAGGAAACAGTAGGGCAAGGTTTCGATCCGGCGCGGATGCACCGCGCACGCGAACTCTCGTGGGCAGCGCTGCACGGTATCCGCCAGCGGATGCGTCCAGGCATCAGTGAAGCAGAGGCGAAGATCGAGGCGGCGGAGGTCTTTCGCAGCCTGGGCATGGAACGACTGTGGCATCCGATCGTAATCCGCATCGGCGCCAATACCACCAAGACCTACCGCGAACGCTCCGAGCCGAATATACGGCTAGGCGAAAACGACATTTATTTCATCGACCTGGGCCTGGTGTTCGAAGGCCATGAGGGCGATGTCGGCGATACCTTCGTGATGGGTCGCGCCCCCGAGCATCAAGCTTGTGCGGACGCAGCACGCGAACTGTTTAGGATCGTCGCCGATACGTGGCGCAGGGATGGCATCAGTGGGCAGGCGCTTTACGCGTTTGCCGAACAGCAAGCTGAGACGATGGGGTGGCGGCTCAATCATGAGATCAAAGGTCATCGGGTTAGCGATTTTCCACATTCGATTCATAAGGCTGGCGATCTTGGCGAACTGGATGCCACACCGTCCTCTGGACTGTGGATTCTGGAGATCCAGATTGCGCATCCGACTGAGCCGTACGGGGCATTCTTCGAGGACCTGCTGCTCCGTTAGCGGCCTGGAAGAGCGCCGCGCCCAGGTGCAGGCCTACGCGGCCAGCGCCGAAGGGCGTGTCGCGGCTTACCGGCCGCCTTATCGGCGGGCCGAGGGCGGCCAGGCCGTGCGGATGTAGCCCCCAGCGCATAAGCGGCCTCGCCAGCCGGGGCGCTGGTATCATTGGCGGTTTGCATATGACCGCCCGCCAGACCTCATGTCCACCCATCTCGACGAAACCCTCCGCCGCCGCACCTTTGCGATCGTCAGTCACCCTGACGCGGGCAAGACCACGCTGACGGAAAAGCTGCTGCTGTTCGGCGGCGCGATCCAGATGGCCGGCTCGGTAAAGGGCCGCAAGGCCGCTCGCCACGCCACCTCGGACTGGATGGCGCTCGAGAAGGAGCGCGGCATCTCGGTGACTTCGTCGGTGATGCAGTTCCCCTATGAGGGCCGCATCGTCAATCTGCTCGACACCCCGGGCCACGCGGACTTCTCCGAAGACACTTACCGCGTGCTGACCGCGGTCGACTCGGCCTTGATGGTGATCGACTGCGCCAAAGGCGTGGAAGAACGCACGATCAAACTGATGGAGGTGTGCCGTCTGCGCGACACGCCGATCATGACCTTCATCAACAAGCTGGACCGCGAAGGCCGTTCGCCGATCGAGCTGCTCGATGAAGTCGAGTCCGTGCTGGGCATCGCCTGCGCTCCGCTGACCTGGCCGATCGGCATGGGTCAACGACTGAAGGGCGTGTATCACATGCTGCTGGACGAAGTGCATGTATTCGAGCCCGGCAAGAACTTCACCCGCCAGGATTCGACCATCTTCAAGGGACTGGATGCTCCGGGCCTGGAAGAGAAGATCGGCGCACAAGCCCTGGCAGACCTGCGCGACGAACTGGAACTCGTGCAAGGCGCCTCCAATCCTTTCGATCTGGAGCTGTACCTGGCGGGCAAACAGACGCCGGTATTCTTCGGCTCGGCGGTAAACAATTTCGGAGTTCAGCTGTTGCTGGATTTTTTCGTCGAACATGCGCCTTCGCCCCGCTCGCGCGCCACGCTGAGCCGTACGGTGGTCCCCGACGAGGACAAGCTCACTGGCTTCGTGTTCAAGATCCAAGCCAATATGGACCCGGCCCACCGCGATCGCATCGCCTTCATGCGTGTGTGCTCGGGCACCTATACTGCCGGCATGAAGATGGTGCAGACGCGCACCAACAAGGAAGTACGTATCGCCAATGCGCTGACTTTCATGGCCAGCGATCGTGAAATCGTCGAATCGGCCTACCCCGGGGACGTGATCGGCCTGCACAACCACGGCACCATCGGCATTGGCGATACCTTCTCAGAGGGCGAGCCGATCAGCTTCACCGGCATTCCCAACTTTGCCCCCGAACTGTTCCGCCGCGCCCGCCTGCGCGACCCGCTGAAGATGAAAGCCCTGCAGAAAGGGCTGGCCCAGCTTTCCGAGGAAGGCGCCACCCAGTTCTTCCGGCCCCTGATGAGCAACGACCTGATCCTGGGCGCGGTCGGCGTGCTGCAGTTCGACGTGGTGGCGTACCGGCTGAAGGACGAATACAACGTCGACGCCAGCTTCGACACTGTCGGTGTTGTCACTGCGCGCTGGATCCATTGCGACGATCCGAAGAAGCTCGCCGAGTTCCGCGAAAAGAACGCACTGAATCTTGGCATCGACGCTGCCGGCGAACTGGTCTACCTGGCGCCGTCGCGGGTCAATCTGCAACTGGCGCAGGAACGCTGGCCCGACGTGCGGTTCTCCGCCACCCGTGAGCATGCGACCTCGGTCGAGGTTTGAAACCTGCGCTAATCTGGCCGCCTGAGACAATCGCAAGGGGAACCCATGCAGCGCGACGAACTGGCCTTCACGACGCCCGCAACGGCACCGGACTGGCAACGCTGGATGGTGTTTTCTCCTGTCGCGCGGATCGTGTTCTTTATCGTCGCGATCCTGATCCTGACCTTTGCCGTGCATGGCGCCATGGTCATGGCGGGCTTCGGCAGCCCCAAATCGTCACCGCTGGAGCGCGCCCTGGCCCACGCCCTGGGGCAATGGCTCACGTCGTTGATCGCCTATCTGCTGCTGGTGCGGCTGATCGAACGCCGACCGGCCACGGAGCTCTCCCTGCGCACACTACCTGCCTGGGGCGGTCTTGGCCTGCTCGCCGGAGCGGCCCTCTTCAGCGTCGTGACAGGACTGCTCTGGCTGCTTGGGGTGTACCACGTCAGCGGCACCCAACCGAACGTGGATTGGCTGCCCGCGGTGCTCAGCGTCGGCTTGGGCGCCGGCTTGTATGAGGAAATCATCAGTCGAGGCGTGCTGTTCCGGATTGTCGAGGAAGGTCTCGGCACCGGTGCGGCCTTGATCGTCTCCGCGCTGTTTTTCGGCGCAGCGCACATTTTCAATCCAGGGGCCACGCTTTGGAGTTCGGCGGCGATCGCCATCGAAGCCGGCCTGATGCTGGGAATGCTGTATCACGTCACCCGATCGCTCTGGGCTTGTGTCGGACTGCATGCTGCCTGGAACGTGATGCAGGGCACGGTGTTCGGTATTCCCGTTTCCGGCACCGATGCGAACGGCTGGCTGGTGTCCTACCGTACCGGCCCGGCGTGGCTGAGCGGTGGCGTCTTCGGTGCCGAAGCCTCGGTGGTGGCGCTGCTGACCTGTTCGCTATTTACCGTCGCCCTGGTATGTATTGCCCGGAGAAAGCGGTCTTTTGTGGCGCCAAGCTGGCGTCGTCACTGAATATTCACCGGCAGCCAAGCGGAATGGCTGCTGTCGCACCCGAGACGAAACGGTACGCTGGAACGCCCCTCGCTCGAAAAACCAAAGACGATCCGCATGGCTTCCGATTCCAGGAAAGAAACATGGCTGGCCGATCAACCTATCCAGCGGAAAATTCTGTTAGCCATTGGCCTGCTGGTCGGGCTGTTCCTGCTGGCCAGCGTGGTGACGCTCACCACCTTGCACAAGCAGGATCAAAGCCGTGGCTGGTATACCCATACCTATAGCGTCCTGCTGCAACTGAACCAAGTACGCATGGCAATGCAGGCCAGCCAAGTCGGCGTGCGTGGGTACATGCTCAACCAGCGCGACGACGAACTGCACAACTATCGCAATGGGCTGTCCGAAGCCACCGCTGAATTGGCAAGCTTGCGCAAGCTCACCGCAGACAATCCGGTACAGCAGACCCGCATCGACCGCATCGAAACCTTGCTGGCGCAATGGCAGCGCGAGGTCACGCTGTATGCCGTCGACCCTGTCAGCAAACTGAGCGAATCGGATCCGGGCAAGGCCTTGCTGCAGCTGCAGCGCATCCGCAACGATTACGTCGCGCACCGCACCGTACGCATGGAAGACGGCTATGCCCAGCTCGACCAGATGGCGCGTACGGAAAACGAACTGCTTTCGTCGCGCGATGCCGCGCTGGGCGACGCACTGTTCACTACCCGCGCAAGCAGCGCGGCGTTCGCCCTGCTCGGCGTGCTGCTGGGCCTGCTGATCATCAGCCTGACCTATCGGCTTATCACTCGTCCACTGCGCCGCACGACCAATATGATGACGCAGCTGTCCAATCGCGATGGCAATTTCGAGGTCCGTCACCTGGCGCGCCGCGATGAGATCGGTGAGCTCTCGCGCGCCCTGCAAGTGTTCAAGCAGATGGCTGTCGAGACACAGGGACAGACCTGGTTGAAAACGCAGGTCTCCGATATCGCCGGCCGACTGCAGCAAGCGATCACACACCGCGATTTCGGGCTCGCCCTGACCTCATCGGTCGCACCGCTGGTCAATGCCGGCCTGGCGATCTATTACCTCTACGATCAGGATCGTCAACAGCTCGACTTGCTCGGCAGCTATGGATTGCGTCAGTCCTGGCAGGGGCCGGAGAGCTACGTCCCCGGCGAAGGGCTGGTCGGGCAGTGTGCCGAGGAGCGCAAGGCGATCGTGCTGGAGCAGGTCCCGGCCAATTATGTGCGCATCCACTCCGGCAGCGGCGAGGCCCTGCCTCATGTGATCGTTATTTTGCCGGTCATGGTGCGCGACGCAATCTGCGGTGTGCTGGAGTTGGCCAGCTTTGCGCCACTCCAGCCGCTGCATCGCCAGCTACTCGACGAATTGTTGCCGATCGCGGGTCTGACTCAGGAGAATCTCACTCGCGCCATTCGTACCCAGGCGCTGCTCGAACAAACCCAGGAACAGGCCGACGACCTGCGCACTTCAGAGCTGGTGATGCGCCAGCAAAAAGAGGTGCTGCGCGACAGCCATGACGCACTGCAAGCCAAGACCGCCGAACTGGAAGAACAGTCGCAACGGCTGATCGCTTCGGAAGAAGAACTCCGCGTGCAGACCGAAGAACTGCAAGCCTCCAACGAGGAGCTTCGCGAAAAAACCGAGACCCTGAACGAGCAGAAGCGCGTGCTCGAAGGCCTGCAGCGGGAGACACAGCACAAGGCCGAAGAGTTGGCGCGGGCGAGTCAATACAAATCCGAGTTCCTCGCCAATATGTCGCACGAACTGCGGACCCCCCTGAACAGCCTGCTGATTCTTTCCCGCAGCCTGTCCGAAAATCGCGAGGACAACCTCAACGAAGAGCAAGTGGAGTCGGCAAGAATCATCCACGATTCGGGCAGCAATCTGCTTCGCCTTATCAACGACATTCTCGATCTATCCAAGATCGAGGCCGGCAAGATGGAGCTGGATATCGCCGAGTTCCCCCTATCGAGTCTCAGCCGCACGCTCAAGCGCACCTTCGATCACGTCGCCCAGGAAAAACGCGTCAGCTTCAACGTGGAAATCGCGCCTGGCTTGCCGGATATCATCCGCACCGATTCGACCAAGCTGGAACAGGTCCTCACCAACTTGATCGGCAACGCGTTCAAATTCACACACCAGGGTGCCGTCAGCGTACGCATCGGGCGCCCTTCCGCTGAGTTGGCCCTGCCTGGCAAACTCATCGGGCGCCCGGCGATCGCCATCGCGGTCAGCGACACCGGCATCGGCATTCCTGCCGACAAGTTCCAGAAGATATTCAACGCGTTCGAGCAGGTCGATTCCGGTACGAGCCGCCAATATGGCGGCACCGGGCTTGGCCTGGCGATCTCCGCACGCATTGTCGAACTGCTCGGAGGCATCATCGACCTGCGCAGCCAGGAAGGACACGGCAGCACCTTCACCCTGCTGCTACCCGAAGCCACGGAAGCGGGTGCGTCAGCCCCCGAGAAAGACCAGGCAGCATCCGAGGCGAGCTACACGCGCGCCCCGGTGACACACGCCTTGCTCCCCGAGGCGATCGAAGACGATCGCGAAGATCTCACACCCGACGACAAGGTCATCCTCATCGTGGAGGACGACCCGATTTTTGCGCGGATCCTTGCCGACATGGTCCACCGCAAAGGTTATCGGGTGCTTGCCGCAGCCGAAGGAGAAGCGGCCCTGCAGTTGTCGCAGCGCTTCAAGCCAGCCGGCATCCTGCTCGATGTGATGCTGCCGGGCATGGATGGCTGGACCGTCATCGAGCGGCTCAAGAGCGATAACGCTACCCGCCATATCCCGGTCCACTTCATTTCTGCCGTGGACGAAGCGCACCGCGGACGCGAACTGGGCGCCGTAGGCTTCCTCACCAAGCCGGTCAGCCGAGAGGCGATCAACGGCGCCTTCGAGCGCCTGATGCATTTCGCCGAAGGCGGTACGCGACACCTGTTGATCGTCGACGACGACAACGATTCCCGCGCCGCCGTGCGCACCCTGCTCAACAATGACGGCGTCACCATCGACGAAGCCTCCAGCGCCGAGCAAGCACTGGAATGTCTCGCCGAGGCAAACTACGACTGCGTGGTGCTCGATCTGGGACTGCCGGGCATGTCCGGCATGGAACTGCTTGAACAATTATCCAGCCGCGGCCACGTTCCGCCGGTAGTGATCTATTCCGGCCGCGACCTGAGCCGCGAAGAGAATCTCAAATTGCGTCGGTACACCGACAGCATCGTGGTCAAGGGCGCACGGGCGCCGGAGCGATTGCTGGACGAGGTCAGCCTGTTCCTGCACAGCGTCCGGCATGAGCGCAGGCACGCAGCAGCGGCAAGCCAGCGCAGCTCCCTGGATGACGAGCTGCGTGGCCGGAAAGTCCTGCTGGTCGACGACGATATGCGCAACCTGTTCGCTTTGTCGAAAGTGCTGCGCGAATGGGGACTGTCCGTGGCCATGGCGCAGGACGGCCAGAAAGCGCTCAAGGCGCTCGAGGAAGACTCCACGATCGAGCTCGTCCTTACCGACATCATGATGCCCGTCATGGACGGCTACGAGACCATCAAGGCCATACGTGCGCAGCCGAAGTACGGCGACCTGCCGGTCATTGCGTTGACGGCCAAAGCCATGCGCGGCGATCGGGAGAAATGCCTGGAAGTAGGTGCCAACGACTACCTGTCCAAGCCTATCGACATCGATAAATTATCTTCGATGTTGCGCGTGTGGTTGCACCGCTGAGCCATGATATGACGGCCGCACCGGACGACATCGAGATCGAGCTATTCCTGCGCGCCCTGCAACTGCGCCATGGTTACGATTTCAGTCAGTACGCCCCGGCATCGCTGAAACGGCGCATCGTGCAGTTGTCACACGCTCAAGGTCTGCGCACGGTCAGCGGCCTGATCGAACGCGTACTTTACGAGCCTGGTTTCATGTCGGTGGTGCTGGAAGGCCTGTCGGTGCCTGTCTCGGAGATGTTTCGCGATCCGCCGGTCTTCCGCGCCATGCGCGAGCGGATTTTTCCTGTCCTGGCCTCTTATCCGCAGATCAATATCTGGCTGGCCGGCTGCGCGCACGGGCAGGAAGTGTATTCGCTGGCGATCCTGCTGGAAGAGGCCGGGCTTTACGATCGCTGCCAGCTTTATGCCACCGATTTCAACGACGCGGCGTTATGGCAAGCCCAGGAAGCCATCTACCCCGCTCGCGAAGCGCAACTGTGGTCGCGAAACTACTCGGCCGCAGGCGGAGAACATTCGCTGGCCGATTACTACAGCGCTCGCTACGAGCTGATCAAGCTTGACCAGCGATTGCGCCGCAACGTGATCTTCGCCAATCACAACCTGGTCACCGACGACGTCTTCTGCGAAGCGCATCTGGTGCTTTGCCGCAATGTGCTGATCTACTTCGGCGATGGCTTGCAAGATCGTGCGCTTGCGCTGTTTCGCGATAGCTTGCGCCGTGGAGGCTTCCTTTGCCTTGGCAGCCGCGAAAGTATCGATTTCGCTCCATCGACGCGAGATTTCACGCCTGTAGATGCAAAGCTTCGTCTTTATCAGCTGGGACACAAGAACGGATGAGCGAGCCGCGCGCCATCGTGATCGGTTGCTCGGCGGGCGGGCTCAATGCGCTGGAACGCCTGCTGGCCGAACTCGATACCGCCCTTCCGGCAACGGTGATAATCTGCGCTCACACCGGTTCCAGCGATGTGGAACTGCTGTGCGAACTGCTTTCGCGCCATAGCCGCCTGCCGGTGATCGAAGCGGCCGAGCGCGAGCCAGCGCACGTCGGTGTCGTCCAGGTCGCCCCCAGCGGTTATCACTTGCTGGTCGAACATGACGCACGCTTTGCGCTATCGGTCGACCCTAAAGTGAATTTCTGCCGGCCTTCCATCGACGTGCTGTTCACCTCGGCTGCCGATGCTTATCGCGACACGCTGATCGGCGTGTTGTTGACGGGCGCCAACCAGGACGGTGCGCGAGGATTGGCCGACATCCGGCGCCAGGGCGGCGTAGCGATCGTGCAAGACCCCGGCGACGCCGAGGTTGCGACGATGCCACAAGCCGGTCTCGACATCGCCGGCGCCGATTACTGCGTCCCCCTGAACGACCTCGCCCCTTTGCTCAACCGACTCTGTATTCGCTAATTCCATGCTCCCGAAGATTCTTGTTGTCGACGACACCCCGGCCAACCTGGTAGCCATGCGCCGCCTGCTCGCCAACTGCGGCGCCGAACTGATCGAAGCCAACAGCGGCAACCAGGCGCTGGCGCTTTGCCTGGACCATCGCTTCGCCCTGATCCTGCTCGATGTGAACATGCCCGATATGGACGGTTTCGAAGTCGCCCAGCTACTGGCCGAAACCGACCATATGCGCGACACGCCGATCATCTTCGTCACAGCTGCCTACGCCGATGACCTCAACCGGCTGAAGGGTTACCGGTTCGGTGCCGTCGACTACATCGCCAAGCCGGTCAACGATGCGATCCTGCAATCGAAAGTGCGTGTCTTCCTGGACTTGTACAGCGCTCGCGCGCAGTTGCAACAGGCGATGGACGAGCTTTCGGCACGTAATCGGCAACTCGTCGACGAAGTGGCTGAGCGTCAGCGCGCAGAAGCACAAGTACGCCACCAGGCGACACACGACATGCTTACCGGGTTGCCGAATCGCACGTTGTTCCACGATCGGCTGCGAACCGCCATCGCCCGCGCGCCGCGGCACGGCACCGGCTTCGCCCTCGCGCTGCTCGATATCGATGGGTTCAAGCAGGTCAACGATCAACACGGCCATCCCGCCGGCGACGCCTTGCTGGTGGCGATCGCCGAGCGATTGCGTCAGCACGTGCGCGTCAACGACTCCGTCGCACGCCTGGGCGGCGACGAATTTGCGATGATCCTGGAGGATATCAACGATACGGCGGCCTTGCTCGACCGATGCAAGGAGGTCGGCGCATGGCTGGCCAGGCCCTATCCGCTGCAGGGGCGCAACGGCGAGTTTGTGGCGCATGTGAGTGCCAGCATTGGCATCGCTTACCACGATGGCGAACATGGCAGCGACGAGGCGTTGATCCAGATCGCCGATCGCGCCCTGTATCAAGCGAAGGACGGCGGCAAAAATCGTTGTGTCATGGCAGTTTGAAGGCCACTCACCTGAGTCCCCTCTTCCCCGGCGAAACCGGGGGAAAGGGCATCTGATTCACGTCGAGCACGCCATGGGCAAGCGCCAGGTCACACTTGATCGACCTGAGGTACCTTTTGATGGGCCTGAGCTGATTCACCTTTTATACACAGGCCCGCTTTGACTAATATGCCACCTGCCAGCACCGCGCCTCCAGCATACAAAGCGGCTGCACCGACACCTGCCAATAGCACTGGCTGGTCCTCGCCTTTGACGCAGAGGACCTGTTTGTTGGTCACCTGGCATTCCGGCGACGGCCTATAGTTTAGCAACGATGTACAAACTTTCCGTCCGTTATAGTCAGGGCCGATATACGCAGTCATTTCACGCCCTTCTTGACGCCAGGTCACGGGCGCGCCGGAACTCCCGTTCCCTCGCGCGATGGAAAATTCATCCACGACGCCCGGATTGCAGTTACCGAAGCCAGGCAGCTCTTCGCTCACAGTCTCGTTCGCATTTAACTGCCTTACCGTTGCGGTGGTTGTCCTCGTGTTAGCTCCATAACGCATATAGGCACCGATTATGGCGGAATGCCTAAAACTTACATCGCTACCGCCCAAGGCGTCTTGCGCTTCATTTTCCGCGGCAACCAGGGCGACGGGAAAGCTTGCGAGAAATATCGTACCCTTCCCCGCATTAATTAGCAGGTTGCCGGCAAACTTCAGCGGATTATTGTATGCATCCTTCAAGTTATTAGCGATGTTCGAAGCACGTTGCTTGGCAAACGCTTGCATGCCTTCGATAAATCCGCCCTGCTGAACCGAGGGGGCTGCACTTCCAATTTGCATATTAATTTTCCTTATCGATATTTTTTAAAACTGTCCATGTTTTCTCGCTGCAATCAACCCCAAAAAAAACTTGGCATCGAGAATGAACGACATACGTAAAGCTACGATATCGAGGTCATAGGATGTAAGCGCGCACTCCATTGGCTTGACTCGGCTTCGATCATATCGAGGCAGGGAGTGCTCGCTATCAAATTTCGCTCTTGGAGAACCATGCCCCTCGCCCTGCTTGCAGGGGAAAGCCGGGACGGGGTGAACGCTTGCGGGAAGCTGCACATCGTTGGTTAACAACATGGAGATCGACGCAAGCACTTACCCCACCCCGACCCTCCCCGGTAAACAGGGGAGGAGGCAATCGGCGATTGCTGTGGGAGCTTACGCCGCGTCGGCGAGCTTCCCGCTCTTCTTTTCTTCACCACGCACGTAAGCGGCGCGCAATTCCTGCGGATCGAAATCGTCCACCGAGATGAATTCGAACACGCCCTCACGCACACGCTTGAGCAGGTCGAATTCGGCATCGGTTATGACGCCAGTCTGCTTTGCTTCGATAAGCTGCCCCATATAGTCGTGTGCCTTGAGCTGGCCCGCCTTCTGCGCCTTGGCGAACTTACGCTCGACCGGCTCTGCAGCAATGACGTCGGGCAGCAATGCATTCATGCGGCCGACCACGTTGTTGGCAGTCGGGGTCATGTAAGTCCATTGCAGCAGGCGATCGCGCGCCTCGCCCGGCGCAGTAATGATCGCGGCCACACGGCGGCCGAGTCGATCCGACGGCGGCACTTCGCGACGGCCGAGCGGGAACACCAGAACGCGCAGCAGCCAGGCCACGGGGCGTACCGGGAAGTTGCGGATCGCACCGTCCAGCGCAGCCTGCGTGCGCCACATGCACTCATGGAACGCCCAGGCCAGCAGCGGACGATCGGCCTCGGGACGACCGCTATCCTCATAACGCTTGAGCATGGCGCTGGCGATATACAGGAAGCTCAGCACATCGCCCAATCGCGCGGAGAGCTTTTCCTTGAACTTCAGCTTGCCGCCCAGCACGCCCATGAAGGTGTCGGCGCACAATGCCAATGCTGCCGAATATCGGTTGAGCTTGCGGTAGTAACGGCGAACGTAGGCATCGCCCGCGGAGTCGCCGATACGCGCCCCGGTAATGCCCAGCGTGAAGGACCGCACCGCATTGGAAATGCCAAAGCCCAGATGACCGAACAGGGCCTTGTCGAAAGTCTTCAGACGTTCGCCGTAATCGGCGATCTGCAGGGCCTGCATTTCCTTCAGCACATAAGGATGGCAGCGGATCGCGCCCTGGCCGAAGATCATCAGGCTGCGCGTCATGATATTGGCGCCTTCCACGGTGATCGCGATCGGCACGCACTGCCAGCCACGACCGGCGTAGTTCTTCGGGCCGAGCTGCACGCCCTTGCCACCATGCACGTCCATGGTGTCGCCAGCCACGATGCGCGCCCATTCGGTCGCGTGATACTTGGCGATCGCCGATGGCACCGCCGGCTTCTCCCCACGATCGACCGCTGCGGCCGTTGCACGCGACAAGGCTGCAGTGGCATAAGCCAGGCCGCCGATACGCGCCAGTGCTTCTTCAACGCCTTCGAAACGGGCAACTGCCAAGCCGAACTGCTTGCGCATGCGTGCGTAGGCACCCGTGGCGGCGGCCGACATGCGAATGGCACCGGTGGCATTGGAGGGCAGCGAGATGGCGCGCCCGACCGACAGGCATTCGACCAGCATGCGCCAGCCGTGACCGGCCATCTTGGCGCCGCCGATCAGGGTGCTCATCGGCGCGAACACATCTTTACCCTGGACCGGACCATTCTGGAACGGGATGTTCAGCGGATAGTGGCGACGACCGATTTCCAGGCCCGGCGTCGAGCGTGGCAGCAGGGCCAGCGTGATACCCAGGTCCTCGGTATCGCCAAGCAGCTTATCCGGATCGTATAAGCGGAACGCCAGACCGACGACCGTCGCGATCGGTGCAAGCGTGATATAGCGCTTATCGAAGGTCAGACGCACCCCAAGCGTTTCCACACCGTCGACGACCTGTTTGCAAACGATGCCGTAATCGGGAATCGACGTGGCATCCGAGCCGGCATAGGGGCCTGTCAGCGCAAAACAGGGAATCTCTTCACCCACAGCCAGGCGCGGCAGGTAGTAGTTCTTCTGCTCGTCGCTACCGTAGTGCAGCAAGAGTTCCGCAGGGCCAAGCGAGTTGGGCACAGCGACAGTGGAGGAAAGCGTGGCCGACACCGTGGAAAGCTTCTGCAGCACCGCCGAATGTGCCAGCGCCGAGAAACCCAAGCCACCGTATTGCTTGGGGATGATCATGCCGAAGAATTTGTTCTTCTTGACGAACTCCCAGACTTCCGGCGGCAGGTCGCCCAACTCGTGGGTGATCTGCCAATCATCGATCATGCCGCAAAGTTGTTCTACCGGGCCGTCCATGAAGGCCTGTTCTTCGACGCTGAGCTCCGGTTTGGGCTGCTTGAGCAACTCATGCCAGTCCGGCTTGCCGGAGAAGAGTTCGCCCTCGAAGCCAACCGTACCGGCTTCCAGCGCCGTCTGCTCGGTAGCCGACAGCTTGGGCGTGACCTTGGCGAACAGCTTGAGCAGCGGTGCGCTGATCTTGCGGCGGCGGAAGCCGACCATCAGTAGCGGTACGGCGATCAATGCTTCGACGATCAGCAGAATCGCCGTCGTCCATGGCGCCTGTGTCAGTACGCCGACGATCAGCGTCGCGAGCATGGTGACGATGGCCCACGTACGCAGGCTGCTGCGGTGATAAGCGCAGGCACCCGTCGCGATAAGCGCCGCCAGCACAGTCAATAGAATAGACATCTCCGTTACCTCACTCTTGTGTTACACCGGCGCCCCGCCGGGCGCCAGGCGATTCCAGGTCACGCAGGAAGGCTGCGATTTCCCGCGTGAATGCGTCGTTCGCATCGCCGGCCAGCATATGCGTGGCCTGCGGCAGTTCCACGTGCCGCGCCTGCGGCACCGATTGCAGAAATTCGTCGACGGTATCGCGCGAGACCACGTCGCTACGTCCGCCCGAAAGCAGCAGCACCGGCACGCGCACTCGTGCCGCGGCGGCCATCAGGCGGGGCTGATACCGCTCGCTTTCGTTGACCAGTCCGCCCAACAAGGCTGGATCCCAGTGCCAGCGCAAGCGCCCATCGGCACCTTCGCGCAGCAACGGTCGCAATTGCTCTTCGGTCTTGCGCTCGCGGCGTTGCGGCAGATACAAGGCAATTTGCTCGGCAGCTTCAGCGTAGTCGGCAAACCCGTCCGGATGCGCCTGCATGAACGCCAGGATGCGCTCGACACCGGCCGACTCCCAGCGCGGTGTAATGTCCACCAATACGAGGGCGCGAAACAGCGAAACGTCGAACTCGCCTGCCACCGCCAAGCCCAACAGGCCGCCCATCGATGCGCCCACCAGGATCGGCCGTTCCGGCTGGCGCTTGGCCAATGCCGCCAGATCGTCGATGAATTGCTCCATGTGATAGGCACCGCCAGCCACTCGACCGCTTTCCCCATGACCGCGCGCATCGAATGTCACGCAACGGCACCCCTGCGCGGCCAAGGTCTGGGCCGCTCCGTTCCAGGCGCCGCGGGTCTGGCCGAAGCCATGCGCAAACAACAATGTCGGCGCTCCACGGGCGTGGAACAGTTCGGTACAAAGCGGCAGCCCGTCGCGCATGACGACGGTCTCGATCTGGCGGTCCAGGGGCGCAAGCGTTACCATACGGACGAGTATGGGTCGCCCGGAAAGGATCGTCAACTGGTGACCCCATTCCGAAGCCGGCCGTTTATTCAGTCACTTACCCTCCACTGCCCTTGCAAAGCTCCGGACTGGGGTACCATGCCACGATGAATGCCAGTAACAAGACCGAACGCAGCCGCCTGTCGGCGGAAGATTGGGAAGACGCCGCCCTTAACCTGATCGCCGATCAAGGCGTCGGCGCCGTCGCTGTCGAAGCTCTGGCCCGCCAGCTGGGCGTCACCAAGGGCAGCTTCTACTGGCACTTCCGCACGCGCGAAGCCTTGCTGCAAGCCGCGCTGGAGCGATGGGAACAGTACGGCGAACGCGAAGTGATCAACCAGATCGAAGCGATTCCCAACCCACGCGAACGGCTGCCTGAACTGTTCCGCCGGGTCGCCCACGAATTGAAGCCACATCGTGTTTATGCCGCCCTGCTCAAGGCGCTGGACCACCCGCAGGTGGTGCCAGTCATGGCACGCGTCTCGCAGCGCCGCATGGAGTTCCTGCACACTGCTTATACCCAGGCGGGTCTGCCGCAGACCGAAGCGCTCAATCGGGCCCGCCTGACCTACGCGGCGTATGTCGGCTTCCTGCAATTGAATTTCACGCTCGGCCTGCCGCGGATCAGCCACGAAGAGTTCGACGCGTATGTCGAACATATGATCCGGACGCTCATTCCTGCCTGACAGCCGCGGTGAGTGGCGACGCGCCCGCTCACCGGCCTCTCACCCCCTCGAGACTAGCCTGCCCATGGAGCGGGGCGTGGCCCTCTCGCGCCTCCTGCTGCAACGCGCCTTGCAATGCCAGTGCGCGTAAATTAGCGTTTCCGCTATCTTTTAACGCAAGACCAGAGAGGATTTCGATGGCTAGCTCACTGGAAGCGTTGCGACGCTGGGTCGATGAAACTGCCGCCCTGACCCGTCCTGCACAGGTTCATTGGTGCGATGGCTCCGATGCCGAATACCGCGGTCTGGTCGAGGCCATGCTGACCAGCGGCGACCTGCTGGAACTCAACCAGGCGACCCACCCGGGTTGCTATCTTCATCGCTCCCACCCTTCCGATGTCGCCCGCGTAGAGCACCTGACGTTCGTATGCACGCGCGATGAGGTCGCGGCAGGCCCGAATAACCACTGGATGGCACCGGCAACCGCACACGCCAAGATGGACGCACTATTCGATGGCTGCATGCAGGGACGCACGATGTACGTCATTCCCTATTGCATGGGGCCGATCGATTCGCCATTGGCACGCTGCGGCGTCGAGATCACCGACAGTCCTTACGTAGTGGCCAATATGCGCGCGATGACCCGCATGGGCGCGGCTGCGCAGGCACGCATCGAACGCGAAGGCCGCTTCGTCCGAGGTCTGCATTCCACCGGCGAACTCGATCCCGAACGCCGCTTTATCATGCATTTCCCGGAAGAGTTGACGATCAAATCCTATGGGTCGGGCTATGGCGGAAATGCATTGCTCGGCAAAAAATGCCATGCACTGCGCATCGCTAGTTGGCAGGCACGCGACGAAGGCTGGCTGGCCGAACACATGCTGATCGTCGGCATCCAGAACCCACAGGGAAAAACGCATTACATTGCCGCAGCCTTCCCTTCGGCTTGCGGCAAGACCAACCTCGCCATGCTGATCCCGCCCGAGGGCTACCGCCGCGATGGCTGGAAAGTGTGGACCATAGGCGACGACATCTGCTGGATGCGCCCAGGTAGCGATGGCCGGCTCTATGCCATCAACCCGGAAGCAGGCTTTTTCGGCGTCGCGCCAGGCACCAGCCAGGACAGCAACCCGAATGCGCTAGCGACGATCGCGCACGACACCATCTTCACCAATGTCGCCCTTACCGCCGATAACCAACCATGGTGGGAAGGTCTGCCAGGCACGCCGGCCATCGACTGGCAAGGCCGCTCCTACGATGCAGCCAACGGTCCAGCGGCGCATCCCAATGCACGTTTCACCGTCAGCGCTAAACAATGCCCGACCTGGTCGCCCAAGGCCGAGGACGCGCAGGGCGTGCCGATCAGTGCCATCGTGTTCGGCGGTCGCCGGCCATCGCTCCTGCCGCTGGTCATGGAGGCTAACGATTGGACGCACGGTGTGCTCATGGGCGCGGCGATGGGATCGGAAACCACGGCGGCGGCAACCGGAGCTGTCGGCGTGCTACGGCGCGATTCGATGGCGATGAAGCCCTTCTGCGGCTATCACTACGGCGATTACTTCAGCCACTGGCTGTCATTCGATGGCAACGGTGCGCAGCTACCAAAGATTTTCCACGTCAATTGGTTTCGCAAAGACGCGCAAGGACGTTTCCTCTGGCCTGGCTACGGCGAGAACCTGCGCGTTCTGGAATGGATGATCGACCGCATCGAAGGACGCGCCGTAGGCCGCGAATCACCGGTAGGTACCGTGCCGGCCGATGGCGAGCTGCGCACCGACGGGCTGGATCTGCCTGCCGGAACGCTCGATATGTTGCTGGATATCGACCGCGCTGGCTGGCAGGCGGAACTGGCAGCGATCGGAGATTATCTGCAGAGCTTCGGCGCACGCCTACCGCCCCGTTTGCGCGCCGAGCAACAGCGTGTCGCCCAGGCCCTGGAGGACACGCCGGCGCGCACCCGCCACGCGATTGCCTCCTAAGGCCAGTGACATGCCTCCCGGCCCTGGACGAGGCCGAGGTCGCTCGTGCATGGTGTATCCGAACGGGCAGCTTGGCTGCCCGTTTCTTTCATCCTCGTCTAAACCCTGCCCTCATTGGCTGCATCCAAGCTAGCAAGATGATCGCTGCCAGCCCTACATCCGGAAATGCCCCGCCGCCCACGCCGGTCGTGGACGTCGGCGATTCGGACGACGTGCAGGCCGCCGCTGCAGGCGATCGCCTCGCTTTTCAAAGGCTTTACCGTCAGCACGTCGACCGGATCTACGGCGCCATCTATCGCCTGGCCGGATACGACCATGCACGTGCCGAAGATCTGACGCAGGAAGCCTTCGTGCGTTGCTGGCAAAAGCTTGCCGGGTTCCGTCATGAAAGCGCCTTCGGTACATGGTTGTATCGCCTGGCTGTGAACGTGGCCTTGATGGACATCCGCTCACGCGGCGCGGATCCGGTGCACATGATGGACGAGGACAACCTGCCCGACCGCGGCGAAACGCCGTTCTGCGCTGCCGAACGCGACGAACTGGAACGGGCGATCGCCAAACTGCCACCACGCGCGCGCGCCGTTCTGGTGCTGCACGATGTGGAAGGTTGGCGGCATGAAGAAATCGGCGAGGAACTGGGCATGGCGATCGGCTCGTCCAAAGCACAATTGCATCGCGCGCGCGGCTTGTTGCGCAAAGCGTTGGGAGAAAGCTCATGAACGAATTGGAATGGCACCGTCAGATGCGCGCTCTGCGCCAACCGGTCGCTCCGCAACGCGACTTGTGGACGCAGATCGATGCGGCACTCGATGCCGCGCAGCAGGAAGTTGCGGCGCAACCGGCGCGGCGTCGGAGGCGTACTTGGTTGCTGGCCGCCAGCTTTGCCGGCGCGGCGATCCTGGCCGGCGGGGTGTCGCTTCATCTGCACCAATCGTCCATGCGGCAAGTTGCGACGCCGCTGGCAAGCACGTCGTCGGTATCGCCCACGCTGACACCCAGGCAGGGGCGCTGGAAGCCGACCGACCCACGATTGGCCGGCGCGGCGATCGAATTGGACGCAGCGCAGATGGAATTGCGCCAGGCGCTCAAGCAAGCGCCGGATTCGGTAGCTTTGCAACGCCTGCTGGAACGTACCGAACGTCAACAATCGCAATTGCGCTACATGGAAAATCAGGCCGGCTGAGCTTGCAGGAGTCACTTATGAAAACCATTCGCTACGTCCCCCTGCTGCTCTGCGTGGCCGTCGGCCAGGCACTGGCCGATACGCCGGTCAATCTCAACCGCAACGCCGCTCCAAACGCCCATATCGAAGTAACCAACGTCAAGGGCGCACTTACCGTCACGGCGTGGGATCGCAATGAGGTACAGGTCACCGGCAGACTCGGCGATGGAGCCAAGCCGTTGGAGATCGAGGGCAGCGACAATGACCTCTCGATCCGGGTAGAGCCCAAGAGCGGCAAGGCAGGCTGGTTCAACTGGGGCAGCGATACCTCGATGGAACCGAGCACGCTCGACCTTCGCGTTCCCAAGGGGGCATCGCTGGAAGTCGAGGTCGTCAGTGCACCGATGAGCATCGACGGCATCGATGGCGGTGCGATCAAGGTCAACAGCGTCAGCGGCAAGGTACGCGTCAACGCCCGCACGCCCTCGATCGAAGCACATACTGTCAGCGGAAGCATTGAATTGGCCGGGCGAGCACAACGCGTGGACTTGCAAACGGTCTCCGGCGACATCCTGGCACCAAGTGTCGGCGACGACGCCGAATTGCAGACAGTCTCCGGCCGCGTGCGTGTCACCGGCGGTCCCTGGCGCAAGCTCAGCCTGAGCACGGTCTCCGGCGATGTACAGCTCGGCGGCGGCCTCGCAGGTAACGGCACCTATAGTGTCGACAGCATGAGCGGCGACGTGCAATTGCAGGTGCCGGCCAATCTGTCGGCGGTTATCCATGCCACCAGCTTCAGCGGCGACCTACGCAGCGATTTCGGCACGCCGAAAAAGAACGACAACGGTCCTGGCAGCGAACTGAATGCAACCGCAGGCAGTGGCGCGGGCAAGATGACGATCGAGACCTTCAGCGGCGATCTGCGGATCAAACGCGGAGAGTAAGGTCGCTCGCTGAAAAGGGAAACCGCACAAAACGAAAGCCGGTCATGCAGCCGGCTTTTTTCCCTACTCTTCGCGGGCCGCGCAGCGGCCGATCTCACAGCGAACGCCAGTGAGCGACCTTACAAATCCTGATGATACTGCACATACGGCGTACGCGACTGATCCGGTTCGGGGCCGACGGGTGTATTTACGCCGCTACCCGACGACCAGACATTCTGTGCGCCGATGCTCAACTCGCCCTGCCAGGGCAGTCGCCAGGTAACACCCAGATCGATGCTGTTCCAACGGCGGTCCGGATTGTAGGCACCCGGCACACCGGCCTGCGGTTGCAGCGAACGACCGACAATGGCGCCGCTCAGGGGACCGCGATCGATGCCGAAGCTCAACGCTTTCTGATCCAGGGTATTGATACCGAGCAGATTGCCCGGCAACAGGCGTACACGGCCCACACTGGCCCCCACGTCGATGCCGCTCTTGCTGTCCAGCGCGACACGGCCGCGTGCATTGAGCTGAGCGCTGCTGTCGAAACTGGCCAGCCCACTGACGTTACCGAGCGCACCGCCCGGCAGCAGACGCGGCAGGGTGGCGCTGTTCGGCGTGCTGTTGGCACTGACACTCAAACCGACGCTGTAGCGGTCCACATTGTACGTGGCCCCCACTTCGCTACCCACCACGCGTGGCGCCGCGCCATTGAGCCAGGAATGTTCGCTGACCGAGGCATGCGCCTGTAAGTTGGGGCCAAGACCGTACTGCGTGTCGACCGTCTTGGTCCTGACATCCGGACGCAGAACCAGGGGTGCCGCACCCTGCTGGGCAGCACCGCTGGCGGCGTCGAAACCGTTATTGGTCGGTGACGTGACGGCTGGGAACTGGTCGGATTGCAGCTGTCGCGTCTGCGAATCACTGGCGACAGTCTGCCCTGCCGCGGCGAGCGGCATCAGCAAAACTGGCAATGAGAGCAGAAGACGACGCATGACGTTACATGAGGTCCATTGACCGACCCCTCCCCCGAGGGATCTTACGAATTCAGTCTAACATATTTTACTTTTTAATAACAACCGCCTCATGGCTGTCCCTTGGAATTTTTTTTCCCTTTCAGCAAAACCACTTAGCGTTATCCGGCTGGCTCTCGACAGACCCTTGGACCGGCTTTAGTTTCACGCGTTCCAGGCCGATAGATCGCGGACCACAAAGCTGAATCGAGAAGTTATAAAGTTGCCCACACAGCCCTACCTCGAAGCCGGCCGCGAACCATGAACTCCGCGCCAACCAGCACTGCGCTCACTCCCCTTTCCGAAGAGGGCAGTGCCGTGCTGCGTACGGCGGCCGAACGCCTGTTCAGGGCGGCGGACGCGGCCAATGTATTCGAGATCTGCGACACCGTTATGAAAGACCTGGGCATCCCTGGCCGCCTTCACTGGCAGCCGCTGAGCGATGCCATGCCCGATCCGGCGATCTATCGCGTCGAACTGGCGGACGATCCGCAGGGGCCGCGCACCCTGGTGCTGATTCTGGAGCCGCAGATGCTGCCCCCGTCGCAGTACCTGCACGACCAGTTGGCCTGGCTGGGCAGGCTGGCCTCGGCGCGCCTGCGCCAGTTGGCCGAGACTTCCCGGCTGTACGAAGCCATCTCGCGCCTGGCCCTGGCCGAACGCCTGCAACGCGCCTTGTACGCGATCGCCGAGCAAGCCGGTGCCGAACACAATATGACCGAGATGATGCGCTCGCTGCATGCCATCCTCGGCAGCCTGATGTATGCGGAAAACTTCTACATCGTGCTGTACGACGCGGCCACGGGAAATGTCCGTTTTCCGTACTACGTCGATACCGTCGACAAGGATCCGCCCGCACCGGAGCAGAACTTGCCCTTGCAGGAGATGCGGCACAGCTTGACCTGGCATCTGTTGCAGGGAGGACAGCCGATCATGGGCTCGATCGAGGAACTGACCCATCAGCTCGGCGAGCACTTGCGTCCGGTCGGCCCGAATTGCGAGCACTGGCTCGGCGTCCCATTGCTGCGCGAGGGCCATGTCGTCGGCGGCATCGTGATGCAAAGCTATCGCGAAGACACGCACTACACCCAGCACGACCGCGAGTTGCTGAGCTACGTCGCCCAGCACGTGCAGACGGCGCTGGAACGTCGCGAGGCACATGCCGAACTCGAACGCAGGGTCACCAGCCGCACTGCCGCGTTGCGCGAAGCCAATCGTGTGCTGCGTCAGCAGGTGCTGCAGCGCCAGCGCGGCGAACGCCTGCAAGCAGCGCTGTTTCGCATCGCCGAACTGGCCAACGCGACCGAGAGCCTGGATAACTTCTATGCCGCGGTCCATCGCGTGATCGGCGGACTGCTCTATGCACGCAACTTCTACATCGCTCTGCTCGATGACGAGAACAAGCAGCTGACCTTCCCCTATTCGGTCGACGAACTGGACAGCGTGCGCCTGCCGCGCGCTCATGGCCGCGGCGCAACCGAATACGTTCTGCGCCACGCCAAGCCGCTGCTTGCCGACCCGCAGGAAATCGACCGGCTATGCCAGGTCGGTGAAATCGGGCAGTTCGGTGCGCGCTCGGTCTGCTGGCTGGGCGTACCGCTGATCTGGGGCGAGCGTGCGATGGGCGTGCTGGCGGTGCAGAGTTATTCCCCGGAGCACACCTACGACGAGCGCGACCAGGAGTTGCTGACCTTCGTGGGCTACCACGTCGCCAACGCCTTGCAGCGCAAGCACACTACCGAGTCGCTCAAGCAGGCCTACGCCAGTCTGGAGCGCCGGGTCACCGAACGCACGCGTGCGTTGGCCCTGGCCAACCGCGACCTGCGCGAGCAGATTGCCGAACGCGAACGTGTCGAGCGCCGCCTCAAATATGAAACCCTGCACGATTCGCTGACCGGCCTACCGAACCGTACGCTACTACTGCAACGCCTCGAACAGGCCCTGCAGCGCTACCACAGCAATCCGCAGGAACTGTTCGCGGTGCTGTTCATCGATCTGGACCGTTTCAAGGTGATCAACGATTCGGTCGGACATCTGGTCGGCGACGACCTGCTGTTCCAGGTCGGCGGCCGCATCCGTGCCTGCCTGAAGACCCGCGACGTCGTCGCGCGCCTGGGAGGCGACGAGTTTGCCGTGCTGGCCGAAGGCATCACCGACATCCGCATGGCTTCGCTGATCGCCGAGCGCATTATCGACGAACTGCAGGCCCCCTTCCGTCTCGGCGCGAAGGAAATCTTCACCTCCGCTTCGATCGGCATTGCCCTGCCCGGCCCGCACTATCAGCGACCGGAGGAATTGCTGCGCGACGCCGACGCGGCGATGTATCGTGCCAAGGACGAAGGACGGCACCGCGCCGCGATCTTCGACGATCGCCTGCGCCGCGAAGCGCTATCGCTTCTGGAAATGGAAGGCGACCTGCGTCGCGGCCTTGCGCGCAACGAGTTCGTCCCGTTCTACCAACCCATCGTCGCGCTGGAGACCGGTCGCACCGTCGGCTACGAAGCCTTGCTGCGCTGGCGTCATCCCGAGCGCGGCTTGCTCACACCCAGCGACTTCCTGGCGATCGCCGAGGAGAGCGGCTGCGCGGAAAGCATCGACTGGCAGATCTTCGAACAAGCCTGTGCCCAGGTTCATGCGCTGGTGGGCGGCGAAGGCTTCGTCAGCATCAATGTCTCCGGCCGACACTTCCGATCGCCCGACCTCGACAAGCGCCTGCTCGATCTGCTGGCGTCGCATCGGCTGCCGCCGCATTCATTACGGATCGAAGTGACCGAGCGCGCCCTGCTGGAGAATCCGACGCAGGTCAAACGCATCCTCTCGCACCTGCGTGGACAAGGCGTCGGTATCGCGCTGGACGATTTCGGCACGGGCTATTCGTCCCTGAGTTACCTGCATCAGTACCCGATCGATACCTTGAAGATCGACCGCTCCTTCATCACCGAGATCCCGCGCGAAAGCAGCAACGGCCTGGCCGTCGTGCGCGCGATCCAGGTCCTGGCCGATTCGCTGCAGATGCAGGTGATCGCCGAGGGCATCGAGGAAGAGCCCCAGCGTCAGGCCTTGCTGCGCGTGGGCTGCCGCTATGGACAGGGCTTCCTGTTCGCCACGCCGCGTCCAGCCGAAGTCTGGCTGGAGCGGGAAAGGCATGTGGCTTTGCCGTGAGGGGCGAGGTCGGCGACTGTGTCGCCTGTGAGGTCGTGCCTGCGGCGCTGTCAGGCGTAAAGAGAGAAAAGCCTCTCCTCTTACAACTGGCCCGGCACCCTTACTGGGCGGTGGTCGATGCGGCGGCGTTGTGGCTGGCGCTCAGCAGGTGCTCTGCATCGATGCGATCGAAGATGTAGCGCTGCGCACAGAATTCGCAGATCACTTCGATCTCGCCTTCGCGCGCCTCCAAGGCCGCCTCGACCTCTTCGCGCCCGAGCGAACGCAGCATCGATTCCACGCGCTCGCGAGTGCAGCTGCAACCGAAAGCCAACGGACGCGGCTCGAACAGGCGTATCGACTCCTCATGGTACAGCCGGTACAGCAACTGCTCCGGCGATGTGCCGAGCATTTCGTCGACGCCCAACGTCGCAGTCAGGTGCTCGATGCGATTCCAGCCATCTTCGTCGGTCGACGCGTCATGGCCACCTTCACCGGGCAAGCGTTGCACCATCAGGCCGACGGCGCGCTCGCCATCGGCGGCAAGCAGGATCTTGGCCGGCAACTGCTCCGACTGCTGGAAGTAATTCTCCAGCGCCTCGCCGACGCTGGGATAGTGCAGATCGACCAAACCCTGGTAACGCTGACCGCGCTCGGCATGGCCAATGGTGATGGCCATGACCGACTGGGGGAGCTCGGCGACTGCCAAGGGCTCCGGCAACGGGTCGTGCCAACGCGCCAGGCCGCGAAGGCGCCCTTGATCGGTGCATTCGGCGAACAGCAGACGCAAGGCACCGGCGCTCTTCAGCTCGATCGACAGGGAGCCCTCGAGCTTGATATTGCCGGTCAGCAGCGCACTGGCCGCCAAGGCCTGTCCAAGCAGGTCGCGAACCGCCTCGGGATACGCTGCGCGCCCGGCCACCTCGCGCCAGGCCGGGCCGAGGCGCACCAGCACCCCGCGCACGCCAGCGCTCTCGAGCAGGAATCGATGCAGGACATCTTCTGGCAATACGGTTTCCACGTCCGAACCTCTGGAGAGACATATCGACGGCCATCATCGGCCAAGTCGAACAAGATGGGGCCAAGCGGCACCGGACGCAACCTCTGCCGATGACGGTCTCAGCGCCATGCGAGAGCCTTATATACTGCGGGTATCTCCAAACCTGCGTTGTCATGACCAAACCTCGCTCGCTGTTTTTTCGAATCCTGCGTTTCCTGGGGCTGCTGCTCGTCGCATGGCTGGCACTGAGCTGGCTGGTGGTGCTGGTACTGCGCTTCGTACCGCCCTGGACCTCGGCGGTCATGATGGAACGGCGCGTGAGCGCACTCATCCACGGCGAACGCGATTTCCGCCTGCATCATCATTGGGTGCCTTGGGAAAACGTCTCGCCTTTTGTGCCTCTGGCGATGGTCGCGGGCGAGGACCAAAAGTTTCCCTTTCACCACGGTTTCGACGTCGATGCCATCCAGGACGCCATCGACGATGCCGACGAAGGTAAACGCCTTCGCGGCGCCAGCACGATCAGCCAGCAAACCGCGAAGAACCTGTTTCTATGGAACGGCCGCAGCTTCGTGCGCAAAGGGCTGGAAGCTTATTTCACCGTGCTGATCGAACTGACCTGGTCTAAGCGACGCATCCTTGAGGTCTATATGAACATTGCCGAACTCGGCGATGGCATCTATGGCGTCGGTGCCGCGGCAGAATCCTATTTCGGCATGCCGCCTGGGCGCCTGAGTCCTGCGCAGGCAGCGAGGCTTGCCGCCGTGCTGCCCAGTCCACGGCGCCTGCACGCCGATCGCCCTAGCGCTTACGTATTGCGCCGAGCCAGTTGGATCCAGCAACAGATGAACCAGTTGGGCGGCCCGGGTTACCTCGGGCGCGGACGCTGAGTCGCACCACGCCTCTGTAAGATGCCTGCCGATAACCTACCGACTGAATCGATCCATGCAGAAGCTGACCGTCGTCGTCCCCGCCTTTAACGAATCATCCGTGCTGGAAGCTTTCCATGCACGCCTGAGCGCGGCGCTAACCGGCCTGCCACTGGATTGCGCGGTGCTGTATGTCGATGACGGCAGCTCCGACGGTACCTGGGAGCTGATCAAGCGGCTCGGTGGTCATGGACTGCGGGTAAGCGGACTGCGCCTGTCGCGCAATTTCGGTAAGGAGGCCGCCGTCACCGCCGGCCTGGATCGCGCCGATGCCGATGCGGTGATCCTGATCGATGCCGATCTGCAGGATCCGCCTGAGTTGATCCCGGAGCTCGTGGCCCAGTGGCAAGCCGGTCATGACGTGGTCTATGCCACCCGCACGGAACGGGCAGGCGAAACCCGCCTGAAGCGCCTGACGGCCGCAGCCTTCTATCGCAGCATGGAGCGTCTCTCCGATACGCCCATCCCACGCGATACCGGCGATTTTCGCCTGTTGTCGCGTCGCGCTCTGGATGCGCTGCGACAATTGCGCGAACGACAGCGTTTCATGAAGGGGCTGTTCGCCTGGATCGGCTATCGCCAGGCTTCGGTTCGCTATCAACGCGAACCGCGACAAGCCGGCCATACCAAATGGAACTACTGGCGACTGATGCAACTGGCCATCGAGGGCATCACCTCGTTTTCCACCGCGCCGCTACGACTGGCGACCTGGGTGGGTCTGTGCTCCTCCGTACTGGCCTTTGCCTATGGCATCTGGGTACTGGGCAAGGCCCTGCTCTATGGAGACCCAGTGCGCGGCTATCCCACCCTGATGTTGGTCGTGCTGTTCCTGGGCGGCGTGCAACTGCTTGCGCTGGGCGTCATCGGCGAATACCTGGGCCGAAACTATGCCGAGAGCAAGCAACGCCCGCTTTACTTTATCGACGACGATTTTTCGTCCTGAAAACCTGTCGGACGCCCATCCAACGCCCTTTCACAAAGGCGCTACACCTGACCGGCGCCGCGGCGTTAGAC
>NZ_DATCRY010000039.1:0-7721 GCF_036568765.1 Dyella sp.
AGCCAGAGATCGGCGGCGTCCAGGCAAGCCGACGAGCAGCCGGCATCCGTGACCATGAATACCTTGCCACGCGGTTGCTCGATATCGGGTGTCGGTGCGGGCTTCTCATCGTCCGCGGAACTGGTATGGAAAAATACCTTACCTTCGGTGCGCGCTTTTTCCATGCCGGCGACGACCGATTCGGCCCATACGAGCGCATCGTGCGACCCGTTCGCACTGGCGCGCTCCTTATCGGCAAAGGCCTGCAAGGTAGCGATGTTGCCGGTAGACGCCCGCCAGTCAACCGCATCGGAACCGATTTGGGCCCGATCGACGCGACGCTTGCCCCAAATCGCTTCAGCGATCCTTCGGCTCCAGTCTGAAGAGCCGCCATGGTTGCCGCGAGCATCAAGCACGATGGCCGGAGCTTCGATCAGTGTCTTGCGTTCTTTCTTGAGCTCGGCGATCAGCGGTAGCAACGCCTTGCTGGCGGGGCCGTCGGGGTCGCCGTCGAAGTCGCTCAATGCGATCCAGACGGTGCCATCGTTCAGCACACGCATACCGATAGGGTCTTTGGCGCGCGTCCATGCCTGGTTGCGACGCTTTGCCAGTTCGTCGTCGCCGATCGGCCTCCATTCGAGCGCGATGGATCGTGTTTGACCCGCCACCTCGAACTGGCAGTGCTCGGGGCGCTTGATCCATGGGTTCTGCTGGTCCACAAACAATAGCTGGCCTGCCGAAATTCGCGTGGCATAGAGCGACCAGCGGCCTACGAATGTGCCGACATTCTCCTGTGCCAGCCGATCCGCCGGTATGTCGTCGCATGCGATCAGACGTGCGCCCAATGGCAGCGGAGCGTGGTCCTCGCGCGATATCACGCGCTGGCTACCGTCACGATCGAAACCGGTCAGGAATCCGGGCCAACGCAAGGGCACCACGGGCGGCTTGGCTCCTTTCGCGATCGAGAAACGCAAATGCCCGTCGTCGAAACTCGCCGCATAAGCGCTCATGGCATACCCATAGCTGGCGTAGTCGCGCGTGGTTTGCGCACGCTTCAAAGCCAGTGCCAAGCCTTTTTCGTTGGCCTGGGCAAAGCCAGGATTCTGTGGATCGACCGGGCCGGGATGGTTGGCGGCGATATCGTCGTGCATTGCTTGCGCATCCATACGCAATATCGCGCTCCAGGAAGGTTTACCTTCCGAAGCGTTTCCCCGAGTCTCGCCGTAAAGTGTCGCGGCCATCAACGCAATGCCGGCCATGCAGGAGAATCGTTGCCACCCTTCCAGCACCATCGGTTGCCTCCCCCCGTTACGGTCGTCACGTATAGGGAAACGCCGCCCTCAGGCGGCGTCTCCATCGGCGATGGGAACGAAAATCAAGCCGCCTTCTTGCCTGCCAGCTGCCGCAGCACATACTGCAGGATGCCGCCATGGCGGAAGAACTCCCGTTCCTTCGGCGTCAGCAGCAATACCTTCACGGTAAATGCCTTCTGGCTGCCGTCGGCGGCAGTGGCGGTGACCTTTGCGGTCTTCGATTCGCCGCCGTCCAGGCCAACAATGTCGAATGTTTCCTTGCCGGTCAGACCTAGCGACTGTGCATTTTCGCCATCCTGGAACTGGCACGGCAGCACGCCCATACCGACCAGGTTGGAGCGATGGATGCGCTCGAAGCTCTCGGCGATGACGGCCTTGACCCCAAGGAGCAAGGTGCCTTTGGCCGCCCAGTCGCGCGAGGAGCCGGTGCCGTACTCCTTGCCAGCCAACACGACCAGCGGGGTCCTGTCGGCCTTGTACTTCATCGCCGCATCGTAGATCGCCATCTGCTCACCGCTGGGCACGTGCAGTGTATAGCCGCCTTCCACACCGTCGAGCATCAGGTTCTTGATGCGGATGTTGGCGAACGTGCCACGCACCATCACGTCGTCGTTGCCGCGGCGCGAACCATACGAGTTGAAATCCTTCGGTTCGACGCCGTGAGAGATCAGGAAACGCCCTGCAGGGCTATCCTTCTTGATCGATCCGGCCGGCGAAATGTGGTCGGTGGTGATCGAGTCGCCGAACAGGCCCAACACCCGCGCGCCGTGAATATCCTCGATGCTTCCCGGCTCCTTGCTCATGCCTTCGAAGTAGGGCGGATTCTTGATGTAAGTGGAATCGTTCCACTGGTACACCGAACCGTCCGGTGAGGCGATGTGGTTCCAGCGGCTATCGCCCTTGAAGACATCCGCATAATTCTTGGTGAACATTTCCGGATTGATCGCGCCGGCGATGATGTCGGAGATTTCCTGGTTGGACGGCCAGATGTCTTTCAGATAGACCGGCTTGCCATCGCTGCCGGTGCCGAGCGGCTGGGAGGTGAGGTCGATATCCAACGTGCCGGCCAGCGCATAGGCCACTACCAGCGGTGGCGAGGCCAGGTAGTTCATCTTCACTTCCGGATGTACGCGGCCTTCGAAGTTGCGGTTGCCGGACAATACCGAGGCGACGGCCAAGTCGCCTTCGCCGATACCCTGACTGATTTCGGGCGGCAGGGGGCCGGAGTTGCCGATACAGGTGGTACAGCCGTAGCCGACGATATAGAAACCGACCTTTTCCAGCTCCTTGAGCAGGCCGGTTTTCTGCAGGTAGTCGGTGACTACCAGGGAGCCCGGGCCGATCGAAGTCTTCACCCAAGGCTTGGCGGCCAGGCCTTTGGCCGCAGCTTTCTTGGCCAGCAGGCCCGCGCCGAGCATGACGGCCGGGTTGGAGGTATTGGTGCAGGAGGTGATCGCGGCAATGACGACCGAGCCGTCCTTGAGCTCGAAGTTCTGGCCATTGCGCGTCACCGACACGCTGCCGTCGCCAATGGCATTGGCCTCGTTGCCGATGGCCGCTGCGCCGCCTTCGCCGGCATAGCGCGAAGCATCGCCGTTGCGCGGTTTGCGGTTGGCGGTCAGCGGCCCCACGGCGTCGTGGAAGCTCTGCTTGACGCCTTCGAGCAAGACACGGTCCTGCGGGCGCTTGGGGCCGGCCAGCGACGGTTTGACGTCGGCCAGGTTCAGTTCCAGCGTCGTGGTGAAACGTGGCTCATGGGCGTTCTGGTCGTGCCAGAGACCCTGCGCCTTGGCATAGGCTTCGACCAGGGCGATCTGTTCTGCGCTGCGGCCGGACAAGCGCAGGTAGTTCAGTGCTTCCTGGTCGACCGGGAAAATACCGCAGGTCGCACCGTACTCGGGCGCCATGTTCGCGATGGTCGCGCGATCGGCAATCGGCAGATACTTGAGGCCGTCGCCGAAGAACTCGACAAACTTGCCGACCACACCGAGCTTGCGCAACATTTGCGTGACGGTGAGCACCAGATCGGTCGCGGTGACGCCTTCACTCAGCTTACCGGTCAACTTGAAACCGACCACTTGCGGAATCAGCATCGACGACGGCTGGCCGAGCATCGCGGCTTCTGCTTCGATACCGCCCACGCCCCAACCCAGCACGCCGATGCCATTGACCATGGTGGTGTGGCTATCGGTACCGAACACCGTATCCGGATAAGCCCACGACTGACCGTCGACGTCGGCGGTGAAGACCACACGTGCGAGATGTTCCAGGTTTACCTGATGCACGATGCCGGTGCGCGGCGGTACTACTTTGAAATTGTTGAACGCCTTCTGGCCCCAGCGCAGGAACGAATAGCGTTCCTGGTTACGTTCGAATTCGATTTCGACGTTCTTTTCCAGTGCCGCTTCAGAACCGAACACGTCCACTTGTACGGAGTGATCGATGACCAGCTCGGCCGGTGCCAGCGGATTGATCTGCGTGGCATCGCCACCAAGCTTGATCACCGCGTCGCGCATGGCGGCAAGGTCCACCACGCAAGGCACGCCGGTGAAATCCTGCAATACAACACGCGCAGGCATGAAGGCAATTTCGGTATCGGGTTCGGCCTTGGCATCCCAGTTGGCGATAGCCTCGATTTCTTTCGAAGTGACATTGACGCCGTCTTCCTGGCGCAGCAGGTTCTCCAGGAGGATCTTCAGCGAATAGGGAAGAGTCTTCAGGTCGAAACGTTGACCGAGCTTGGTCAGGCTGGCGATCTGGTACGAGCTGCCGTTGACAGTGAGCGTGTCGCGGGTGGCGAATGAATCCAGCATGGTCGGGAACTCCTTTGCAAAGCGGACGCTGGGGGCGTAACGGACGATCCTAATGCAGCGCGCGTGAGGGGAATCGTAAGGGGGCCTCACACCGACACTGCCCAGTTTTGGGACAAATGCCGCGACGTGCAAGCGACGATACGCCTGGTTTGCATTGCAAGATTTCGAACGCTGGCGGAAATGTTGTCTTGCGTTGCGGCGACCCTGCCACGACTGGCAAAATAGGCGGCTGCAAGTTTCCGTAACTGGGCATGGGAATTGGCTTTTCCCCCTGCCGCTCCCCAGCCGGCCCGCCGGTTCCGGACGCGCCCCTGGCGCGCCCGGCGGCCCAAGGGCTATGCCACACGCAACTCTTTAGGACTTCGATCGCATGCTTACCGCTTATCGCCAACATGTCGCCGAACGCGCCGCCTTGGGCATTCCCGCGCTGCCGCTCTCGGCCCAGCAGACCGCCGACCTGATTGAACTCCTGAAGAATCCGCCCGCCGGTGAGGAAGCCTTCCTGGTCGACCTGATTGCCAACCGCGTGCCTGCGGGTGTGGACGATGCGGCCAAGGTGAAGGCCTCGTACCTGGCGGCGGTGGCGTTCGGCACGGAAAAGTGCACGTTGATCAGCCGCGAGAAGGCGACCGAGCTGCTCGGCACCATGCTCGGCGGTTACAACATCCATCCGCTGATCGAACTGCTCGACGATGCGCAGGTCGGTGCGGCTGCCGCCGAAGGGCTGAAGAAGACCCTGCTGATGTTCGACGCCTTCCACGACGTCAAGGACAAGGCGGACAAGGGCAATGCCAACGCCAAGGCCGTGATCCAGAGCTGGGCCGATGCCGAATGGTTCACCAGCCGTCCGGAAGTGCCGGCCAGCCTGACCGTGACCGTGTTCAAGGTGCCGGGCGAGACCAATACCGACGACCTGTCGCCGGCGCCGGACGCCACCACGCGTCCAGACATTCCGCTGCATGCGCTGGCGATGCTCAAGAACAAGCGCGAGGGCGCGCCTTTCCAGCCGGAAGAAGACGGCAAGCGCGGACCGATCCAGCAGATCCTCGACCTGAAGGACAAGGGCCATCTGGTTGCCTATGTCGGCGATGTGGTCGGCACCGGTTCCAGTCGCAAGTCCGCCACCAACTCGGTGCTGTGGTGGACCGGCGAGGATATCCCCTTCATCCCGAACAAGCGCTTCGGTGGCGTGTGCCTGGGCTCGAAGATCGCCCCGATCTTCTACAACACCATGGAAGACGCCGGCGCTCTGCCGATCGAACTGGATGTGTCCCAAATGGAGATGGGCGATGTCATCGAGTTGCGACCGTACGAAGGCAAGGCGCTGAAGAACGGTCAGGCGATCGCCGAGTTCCAGGTCAAGTCCGACGTGCTGTTCGACGAAGTGCGCGCAGGCGGCCGCATTCCGTTGATCATCGGCCGTGGCTTGACCGCCAAGGCGCGCGAAGCTCTCGGCCTGCCGCCGTCCGATCTGTTCCGCTTGCCGCAGAACCCCGCCGATACCGGCAAGGGCTTCACCCTGGCGCAGAAGATGGTCGGCCGCGCATGTGGTTTGCCAGAAGGCCAGGGCGTGCGTCCGGGTACCTATTGCGAACCGAAGATGACCTCGGTCGGTTCGCAGGACACCACCGGTCCGATGACTCGCGACGAGTTGAAGGACCTGGCCTGCCTGGGCTTCTCCGCCGATCTGGTCATGCAGTCGTTCTGCCATACGGCGGCTTATCCGAAGCCGGTCGACGTCAAGACGCATCATGAGCTGCCGGCCTTTATCTCCACGCGCGGCGGCATCAGCCTCCGCCCTGGCGACGGCGTGATTCACTCCTGGCTCAACCGCATGCTGCTGCCCGACACCGTCGGTACCGGCGGCGATTCGCACACGCGCTTCCCGATCGGCATCAGCTTCCCGGCGGGCTCCGGCCTGGTCGCTTTTGCCGCGGCCACCGGCGTGATGCCGCTGGATATGCCCGAGTCGGTGCTGGTGCGTTTCAAGGGCGAGTTGCAGCCGGGTGTGACGCTGCGCGATCTGGTCAATGCGATCCCGCTGTATGCCATCAAGCAGGGCCTGCTGACGGTTGCCAAGCAGGGCAAGAAGAATATTTTCTCCGGCCGCATTCTGGAGATCGAAGGGCTGCCGAACCTCAAGGTGGAGCAGGCGTTCGAGCTGTCCGACGCGTCGGCCGAGCGTTCGGCGGCCGGTTGCACGGTCAAGCTCAACAAGGAACCGATCATCGAGTATCTCAACAGCAACATCGTGCTGCTGAAGTACATGATCGCTCAAGGCTATCAGGATGCCCGCAGCCTGCAGCGCCGCATCAAGGCAATGGAGGCGTGGCTGGCCAATCCGCAATTGCTCGATCGCGATGCCGATGCCGAATACGCCGCGGTGATCGAGATCGATCTGGCCGACGTGCACGAGCCGATCGTTGCTTGCCCGAACGACCCGGACGACGTGAAGACGCTGTCGGAGGTTGCCGGTGCGGCGATCGACGAAGTGTTCATCGGGTCGTGCATGACCAACATCGGTCACTTCCGCGCGGCGTCGAAGCTGCTGGAGGGCAAGCGCGACATCCCGGCCAAGTTGTGGGTGGCACCGCCGACCAAGATGGACCAGCAGCAGCTGACCGAGGAAGGTCACTACGGCGTGCTCGGTGTGGCCGGTGCGCGCATGGAAATGCCCGGCTGCTCGCTCTGCATGGGTAACCAGGCGCAGGTGCGCGAAGGCGCCACCGTTTTCTCCACCTCTACCCGTAACTTCCCGAACCGTCTGGGCAAGAATACCAACGTGTACCTGGGGTCGGCGGAGCTGGCGGCGATCTGCTCGCGCCTCGGCCGCATCCCGACCAAGGACGAGTACATGACCGACATCGGCGTGATCAATGCCAATGGCGACAAGATCTATCGCTATATGAACTTCGATCAGATCGCCGAGTTCAAGGAAGTGGCCGATACGGTTGCTGCGTAAGCGCTGTCCTGATTGTGCAGAACAAAAAGCCGGCGTTTAGCCGGCTTTTTGTTTGCGTTTCATGGATATGCCGATGAGAGCAGGGACGAGTAGCGAGGGCGCGCTACTGAGCGACAAGGGGCAGCATAGATGCCAGGGAAGTGCGGCGATACGTTCCCGGGTTCACCGCAACGCACATTTGTACGCCCTCGCTACTCGTCCCTCGTCCCTTTGCCCGATGCCAGCTATCCTCCCTCCATGATCTCCTCCCATCTCGCCGTCGTCTCTCTGCGTGACCTCACCCTGGTCCAGGCGGTGCATCGCCACGGTAGCTTCAACAGCGCGGCGCGGGCCATGCACATCAGCCCCTCCGGCTTGTCGCACCAAGTGCAGAAAGTGGAGCAGGCCTTGGGGTCGCCGTTGTTCGAACGTGGCGGGCGGCGTGTCGTGCCGACAGCGAGCGGGGCGAGGTTGCTGGAGCAGATCGATGCCTTGCTGGTGGCCGCCGATCATCTGCAACAGGCAGCCAAGGCGGGGGCGACAGCGTTCGGAGGCGAGTTGCGGTTGGGGGTGCTGGCCACTCTGGGGCCATATCTGCTGCCGCATTTGATTGCGCCGTTTCCGCAACATTTCCCGGGGGCGCGCCTGAGCCTGTCCGAAGGCAAGCCACGCGGT
>NZ_DATCRY010000040.1:0-5465 GCF_036568765.1 Dyella sp.
CGGGTAGGGTTTGCCACGTTCCCACTGCTTGCGGTCGTAATGCAGGAAATAGGAGTGGCTGACCTGGATCTTTAGCATCTGGAGCAGGGCCTTCTAGTCGTCGCCTTGAGGGCAGGCTGCCGGCGCGTTCAATGCCCAGCGCCGTCGATGGAGGTAAGTGCCGCTGCGCGCCGGTTCGGTTGCCCCGCAGCGGCAAAAAAGACGGCGCCGATGCAATCGGCAACCTTTTGCGTGCGGCAGCGCACTCACGCGCTGTGCATACCGTCCTGCCCTCACAACCTCGCTACCGACGACCGATCCCCTATGGCCTTGTCCCAGCGCGATGATGTCGCCGCCGATCCGTTCCGCGAACGGGTGTGCCATCGCTTCTCGGTAAGCAAGCAGATCCTGGGCGGCCACTTTCGTTTCGAAAGCGCCAGCGAGGCGTTGCTGCGGCTGGTCGAAGCCGCTTACGGCGGCTTGCCGCCGCATCCCCTGTTGGCTGCCGAGGCCCAGTTCGAGGTGGAGTTGCGCTTGTTGCCGCGCCGCGCCACGCCGCATAAAGGCGAGCCGCCGGGGATGACGATGCAATCGGGCGCGGGCCTGATCTGCAGCGTGATGGATGAGGCCAACTATGTGGTGCTATCGCCCGAACAGGGGCGCGCGCTGGTGGTCGCATCCACCGACATGCTCGAACACGCTTACCATCTGCGCTACGAATTGATCGAATTCGCCGTCTTCACCCTGGCCACGCGCAGACTGGGCTTGGTGCCGCTGCACGGCGCCTGCGTCGGCCACCGCGGCAGGGGTGTATTGCTGCTGGGCAATAGCGGCAACGGCAAAACCACGCTGACATTGCATAGTCTGCTGGGCGGCCTTGACGTGCTGGCCGAAGATGCCGTCTTCGTGCAACCGGCCAGCCTGCTCGCCACGGGCGTGGCCAATTACTTGCACTTGAAGTCCGATGCGGTGCGCTTTATCGACGATGCCGCCATCGCACGCTGGATCGTGCAGTCGCCGACGATCCGCCGGCGTAGCGGCGTGGAGAAATTCGAAGTCGACCTGCGGCACGCACCGGGCCGGCCGGCATATGCGCCCTTGCGTTTGGTCGGCGCGGTGTTCGTGAGTGCCGAAACGGCTGAGGATCCCGACAGTCTCCTCCAGCCCGTACCCGACGCGGAAGCTGCCGCATTGCTGATCGAGAACCAACCGTACGCCTGCGGGCAGCCAGGCTGGGATCTGTTTACCGAGCGCGTGGTGCATCTCGGTGTGCACCGTCTGCGCCGCGGACGCCATCCGCGCGATGCGATCGCTGCCTTGCATGGCTTCCTTTCCGCCTGTTGAGGGCAACCTTTGTCCCGCGCACGAGCACCCACCGCTATGCGCATGCCGATACCTTGCTGACCGATGACGCTCCCGGGACTCGCGCTGCCGCGAACGCTGATGCGAACCATGAGTCGCGACGATCTGCCGTGGCTGGCGCTCTATGTCGTGTTGTCGCTGGGCTCGGCGCTCACCGGTAGCCTGGCGGCAGTGTCGCTGGTCCCGCTGATGCAACCCGGCCATGCCTTGCCGCTGGCCGACGGCTTGTATGCACTGCACGGCAGCATCGAGCTACAGGCGGCGATCTTCGCCGGCATCACTGTCGGCTTCGCCCTGACGCGCTGGCAGGCGGCGCGCCTGGGTGCCGGCCTGGTCAGCCGCTATGGCGTGGGCCTGCGCAACCGGGTCCACGCGCGGCTGATCGACGCGCCGCTGCCTGCGCTGGCCCATGTCACGTCGGCGGAAATTGCCCAGGTGCTGACCCATAACGGTGAGATCCTGATTCAGGGTTTCAGCGCCACGCTGCAATTGCTGGTTGCTGGCGTGACCTGTCTGATCAGCCTGGGCTTCGCCTGCTGGATTTCGCCGTCGCTGGTAGTGGCGGTACCCGTGCTGCTGGGCGTGGGCATTCTGTCGTCGCGGATGTTCGGCCGCGAGCAGTCGCGGGTCAGCCGGCAATACGTATCGGACCTGACCCGCCTGTTCTGGCAGAGCGAGGATTTTCCGCGTCGTTTGCGTCACGTGCGTTCGTTCGAGCGCGAGGAAGCCGAAAAGGCCGGCTATGACCAGATATCCGCGCGGCTTGGGCAGGGCTATCGCCGTCAACTGGAGTTGGTGGCTTCCGGTCGGCTGTTGCTGGAAGTGCTCGCTGCCGCATGTATTGCCGGTGTCTTCGTATTGTCCAATCGCTGGCACGGCATCGACCAGGCGGCGTTGATCGCAGTGAGCCTCCTGCTGGGGCGCCTGTTGCCCTATCTCGTTTCCACCCGGCAGAGTTTTCAGCAATTGCGTTCGGCCGTACCTGCCTTCGAGCTATGGCAACGCTATATGCAACTGCCTGCCGCCGATATCGCCACGTCGGTCGTGCCGCTCGACGGGACAGTGCATATCGAGCACATGCATCTGCAACCGCCGCCGGGTGGCCTGGATATCCGAGGGCTTGCGCTGGTGCCCGGCGAGCTGACTTTGATCGCAGGCGATTCGGGTATCGGCAAGAGCAGCTTGGTGGACGTACTGGCGGGCATGACGCCGCCGCGCGCTTTCGTTGCGCGGTTCGGCGAGCGCCGTATCGGATTCGAGGACTATCGCCGGTTGGTGCGTAACGGCGCCTATGTCAGCCAGAGCGTACGCCCCTGGCAGCGCACGGTGCGCGATTGCCTGCGCTGGGCTGCGCCCGAGGCGAGCGATGAAGAGTTGGGCAGCGCGCTTGCCGATGTCGGCCTGGACAAGCGTCTGGCCAGTTCGCGCGACGGCTTGGATACGGCACTCAGCGATGCGTCGAGCCGTCTTTCCGGCGGTGAGCTGCAACGGGTGCTGCTGGCCCAAGTCATCCTGCGCCAGCCCTGCCTTGCAGTGCTCGACGAAGCGACGGGTGCGCTCGATGCCGCTGCGGAGCGTTCCATTCTGCTGGCACTCAAGCGCCGCTTGCCGCGGACTATCCTGATTGTCGTATCGCACCGTGCCAACGTGGCGATGCTTGCCGACCAGACCCTGAGCATCGGTGCCGATCTGGTTGCGCAGGTAACGCGGACGGGCTCGGTGCAGCGCGCCGCCGCTGTCTGATCCCCTCCGGCATAGTCAGGCTTCTCTAGGTCATGCCTAGGAGTTTTCCGATAGCAACGCTGCGCGCGATCGACAAAGCTATTCACGCCGCCGCCGATCGAACGTCCACCCCTCCGACGACGGCAAGACGTCCCCAAGCCAAGTGGAGTCGTCGCCCCCCGGGCGGCGGCTCCGCCCCCTATCCCCCCTATCCCGCAAGGGTTAGGGGCCCGCGGTGACGCGCGCGGCGGGCATCAACGAACTCTTCCCCCTTTTTGAGTTCGGCCCGTCGGGATTCTTTTTGGCGACATGCTTTCCAGAAAATGCAGCTAGCTTGCGGGAACGACCACAGGGGAGCTCGAAAAACCTCAGTTTTCATCCCTGGGATGACGAATAGGACGGGGTTTTTAGAGGTTCCCTTCAGTGGCGTCCCACGGTTGCGTCACAGTCGGTCGCGATTGCAGCCGCTCCTACAAAGTTAGGCGGGTTCCCATGATCGAAGTCGCAGCGACTTATTGATCGGACACTTCGAGCGCGCGCCAAGGTTCGTCGACGTCAGGTCGATTCGGCACGCCATGCCGGCGCACGAGCGCGCCGACGCCGCCATGCGCAAGAAGACCAAGCAAGGCCACAGTGAAGAAAGCACCCGGCGGCCACCACCATCCCGCCCCGCGCAGCAAGGCAAGGCTGAGCAATAGCGGTGCAGCCAGTGTGGGGACCGCGAGAACCCAGGTACGCCGGATGCCGGGCAAACCCCACAGCAACAGGGGGACGGCCAGCGACAACGCGCCGAACAGCAACTGGCCGCGCAAGTTCAGCGGTGTAATCAAACGACCGTCTCGCAGCGATTCGAGGATATTGGCCTGGTATTCGACGCCGGGCATCGGTTGGTTCGCCACCGAGGCGGCGGTCTGCAATTGATCGCCCAGGCCTTCGGCGGTCGCGCCGATCAAGACCCAGCGTCCCTTGAGTTGGTCGGCGGATATATGGCCATCCAGCACATCGATGTACGACACCTGGTTAAAGCTGCCGGAGGCTCCGGCAAAGCGCAGCAGTACATAGTCGTCGCGCAACCATTGGTAGGGCGAATCCACGGTTTCGTTCGGCCGATGCAGACCGGGCAGCGTCTGCAATGGCGACGGATTGCGCAGGTTGTAGAGCGCCAGCGCCAACGAAGGCCACTGCGGGCGGCCCAGGCCCGCCTTGAGGTACGCGCCGCGCGCAACGCCATCGGGATCCTTCGAGGCATCGACATGACCGAAGGCGGCCGCTTCGCTGGCGATGACCGGCGGCGGAAGCATTTCTTCCAGTACGCCGCCCAATTCAGTCGCCTCGGCGAAGACCGGCAACACGACATTGCCGGCGCTACCGATGGCTGCAGCGAACGCACGATCGTTTTCTGGGTGCCGCGCATCGGGTTCGGCCATGGTCACGTCGATGCCGATGCCGCGCACGCCCGCCGCCGCCAGCTTTTTCACCAGTTCGGCATGGGTGGCGCGCGGCCAGGGCCAGTTGCCCAGTGCGGTCAGGCTTTGCGGGTCGATGGCGACGATCAGCACGTTGTCGCCCGGTGCGTACGACCAGTGGCGCATGTGCGTGTCGTACAACAGATTGTCCAGGCGCATGGTCGCGCCGCCGGCGACCAGCAGGAGGCCGGCGGCCATTCCGGCCATCCATACAAGGCCACGTTCAAGTGCGCGTATGGCGACATCAGCCGACATGGCGCGCGCGGACCGACGTCATAGCATCAACAACACGAGCGCGGCGCCACCGCCGATCAAAGCCCAGCGACAGGCCGCGCAGCCGATGCGGGTCTTTTGCGTCGCGCCCCAAGGACCGGCGTAGCCATCGGTGTCCAGCGTTTGCACACGCACGTACCAGGTGCCGGAGCGGAGCTTGTCCAGTTTCAGTTCGGGCGTGGCGAGGGTTTGGTCGATCGCCGGGTGAGCGAAGCCGGGCTCCCGCGCCAGCTGCACGCGATAGCTTTGCCCTTCCGCACCCTGCGGCCAGCTCAGTACCAGCCCGCCGCGATGGGATGTCGGTTCGCCCGGCGCAGGCGCAGGCGGCTCGGGTACGAGTTCGAATGGCAGTGCCTGCGTGTACGGCCCGAGTTTACCGTCATGGTCGCGGCTGGCGACGCGCCAGTAGTAGCGGCCATAGGGCAGGGATTCGGGTGCGCGCACTTCGCTGGTCTTCACCGCCGGCTGTTCGGCCAGCGGCGTATCGAACGAGGCGTCGCGTGACAGCTGCCATGCGTAAGACGCCGCGTCCTGATTTTCCGTCCAGCTGAAGGACGGGCGCGTGGCACGCACTTTCGCGTTCGGCTGCGGCTGCAGGATCAGTGGCGGCTGCGGGTGGGCGGCTATGCTGAAGCGGCACACCGCATCGATGCCTTCGAGTTG
>NZ_DATCRY010000041.1:0-10489 GCF_036568765.1 Dyella sp.
CGCGGCCGAGCCGCAGCTGAAGTCGTACTTCTGCCGCACTGTATTCTTGAAGCGCGCTTCTTTCAGACTGGTGATGTGCAGCCGATAGCCCTCGCCCTGCGCACCGGTCAAGTCGACCGCATGCAACGACGGCGGCGCCAGCCAAGCCAGCGCGAGACATCCCAGTAGCGCGCCGCGTAACTTCATGGCTGGAACTGCACGTTGATGATGGTGGCGTTCTGAATCAGCACGTTGTTGCCGGTGTTCTGGATCACCATCGGCACACCGGATGCGCCGCTGAACGAGCCGGACGCGATCTCGTTGAAGCCAGTGGCGACGTTCTCATCGACGTTGTTGCTGACCGTACCGGTCAAGGTCATGGTCGAGCTGACGTCGGCGCCGCCGCTCATCTTCGCCAAGGCGTTGCTGTCGATACTGTGGCCGAGACCGGCAATCTCGTGAGAATCGCCCTTGGCTGTCTGCTGAGGAGCTGCGTGCTGGGGCGGATCGGTCGCGAATGCTGCGGTGGCGGTGCATAACCCGGTCAATAAAACCAGGCAGAGACTGGATCGCATGGCGTTCTCCCTACTGCGCCGTAACGTGCGAGGGGCGCTTTCGCGCCCCTCGTGTTGTTGGGCCGTTATGGACCGACGTTCAGGTTGGCCTGAACGTTCACGCTCTGCTGTACCAGCGATGCAAAACCGCTGTTCTGCGCGATCACTGCCACACCTGCTGCTGCCGAAGCCGCGCTATCCATGGTGTTGGACATGTTGAACGTGCCCGCATCGGCCATGGCCGTGCCACCCGCCGCGCCTGCGCCGCCCGCGCCGCCGGTGCCCGAACCGCCCGTGCCTGCGGCACCCGCGCCGCCTGCTCCGCCGGTGCTCGACGACGAACCACTGGTTCCGCCAGTAGAAGTCGCAGCGCCACTGCTTGCGGTTGCCGCGCCGCCGGTACCGGCGCCGCCGGCCCAGGACGAAGCACCCGTGGTCGCCGTGCCGTTGCCGGCACCGCGCTGACGATTGCGCGCATTGCCGCTATCGCCATTGCTATCGCCGCCTGCCGCCGCACTCAACGCGCCGACGTAACCGCTGGAGGCCCCGGAACCGCCTGCCCGACCGCTATGCGACTTGGCGTCCCCACCGGATCCGCCACGTCCACCATCGCCGTCGCCGCCATAGCCTTTGCCGCCGGCTCCGCCTTTGCCGCCATTGGCGTCGCCCCAATTTTTGGCGACGTTGCCGATGTCGTGGATGCGGATATCAGTCACTGTGCCATCCAGGCGGCTGACTGCGACAGCCTTACTGCTATTGAACGAGCTGGCGATGGATGAGGTCGCGGTACCGCTGTTATTGGCCGATGCACTGCCTTGTCCATTGGCATAGGCGTCGGCCTGCACGCTCGAGCGGCGCTGTGCGCTGGGTCCGGCTCCGCCGGTCTGCGTATCGTCCGCCAAGGCCGGAAGAGCGATTCCGAGTCCGAGGCATACGGCTGTTACAAGTAGAGTCTTGCGCATGATTGGGTTCTCCGTGAACAAGCGGTAACCCCCTGTTTGTCTTGCTTTGCAGCACCGGCATGTTGCAGCTTGCATGCCATGCGACGCTGTTCCGGCCGCTAAGGATCTATTGCAGTCGAATCATTGACTTAGGCGGCGATGACGAGAATCTCGCGGACCTTCCTTCACTTGTTTCGGCCACCCGTTGGCGCAGCCTTGTTACAGCGTCGGATGCCAAGGCAGTCAGGCGCGATTTACAGAAGACTCAGAGTCGATTAAGAATTTCATGCGCTTACGGGATATAGCGCAGACGCGACATGCACTTGCGGCCACGGTGTAACTTCATCGTTACAACTGTCCATGCATCGCTTCGCGTGGCCTGCAACAGAAAAAAACAAGGGCCCGCAGGCCCCTGTTTTTCCTGGATTCTCAAACGACGATCAGCGCTTCTCGATCGGCACGTAGGCCAGGTCTTCCGGTCCGGTGTAGTTCGCACTCGGGCGAATGATCTTGCCGTCCTCACGCTGCTCGATCACGTGCGCGCTCCAGCCGGAAGTGCGCGAAATGACAAACAGGGGTGTGAACATCGCAGTGGGTACGCCCATCATGCGGTACGCACTTGCCGAGTACCAGTCGAGGTTCGGGAACATCTTCTTCATGTCCCACATTGTCTTCTCGATCCGCTCGGAGACCTCGAACAGTGTCGGATTGCCGCCATCGGTACATAGTTTGCGCGAGATCTCCTTGATGATCTCATTGCGCGGGTCGGATACCGTGTAGACCGGGTGGCCGAAGCCGATGACGATTTCCTTGCGCTCCACGCGGGCGCGAATATCCGCCTCCGCTTCGCCGGCATTGCGATAACGGGAAATGATCTCCATCGCCACCTCGTTGGCACCGCCATGCTTCGGGCCGCGCAGCGCACCGATGGCGCCGGTGATGGCCGAATACATGTCCGAACCGGTACCGGCAATCACTCGCGCGGTGAAGGTGGATGCATTGAACTCGTGTTCGGCATACAACACCAGCGACTTGTCCAGCGCATGTGCGTGCAGCTCGCTCGGCTTCTTGCCGTGCAGGAGGTGCAGGAAATGCGCGGCTATCGACTCGTCGTCGGTCTCGGTCTCGATGCGCTTGCCGTTGTGGCTGAAGTGATACCAATACAGCAGGATCGAGCCAAAACAGGCCATCAGACGGTCGGCAATGTCGCGTGCGCCAGTAACATTGTGATCGTCCTTCTCTGGCAGCACAGTGCCCAGCGCAGAGCAACCGGTACGCATCACATCCATCGGATGCGTCGCCGCCGGCAGCAATTCCAGTGCACTCTTGACGGGTGCCGGCAGCCCGCGCAGGCGCTTGAGCTTGGCACGATAGGCGTTGAGTTCCGCCCAGTTCGGCAACACGCCGTGCACCAGCAGATAGGCAACCTCTTCGAAGCAACCCTTGGCAGCCAGGTCATGGATGTCATAACCGCGATAGTGCAGATCGTTGCCGCTACGCCCGACGGTACACAGCGCGGTGTTGCCCGCTGCCACGCCGGATAAAGCGACGGACTTCTTGGCCTTGGGAAGGACTTGCTCGCTCATTAGTGAGTCTCCATTGAAGCAACCACGAAGGCGCGGTGGCCTCCGCCAGGGAAAGGGGATTCAGGCTTTCTTTGCAAACAGCGCGTCCAGGCGCTTTTCAAAATCGTGATAACCGATGCGGTCGTACAGTTCCTCGCGCGTCTGCATCGTGTCGAGGACATTGCGCTGGTGACCGTCGCGGCGGATCGCGGTATAGACATGCTCCGCGGCCTTGTTCATCGCGCGGAACGCGGACAGCGGATACAGCACGATGGCCACACCGGCGGTCCGCAACTCGTCCACGCTGAACAGCGGCGTCTGGCCGAACTCGGTGATATTGGCCAGCACCGGCACCTTCACCGCTTCGACGAACCGGCGATATGTGGGCAGGTCATAGGCCGCTTCCGCAAAAATACCGTCGGCACCGGCCTCGACACAGGCGATGGCGCGCTCGATCGCCGCATCCACGCCCTCGACAGCGATGGCGTCGGTACGCGCGATAAGAAAGAAATCCGCATCGGTTTTGGCATCGGCGGCTGCCTTCACTCGATCGGCCATTTCCGCTGCCGAAACGATCTCTTTGCCAGGGCGATGGCCGCAGCGCTTGGCGCCGACCTGATCCTCGATGTGGCACGCGGCAGCGCCGGCCTTGATCAGGCTCTTGACCGTACGAGAGATATTGAAGGCGCTAGGGCCGAAACCCGTATCGATATCCACCAGCAACGGCGTATCGCAGACATCGGTGATGCGCCGCACATCGATCAGCACGTCTTCGAGGGTGCTGATGCCCAGGTCCGGCAAACCGAGCGAACCCGCAGCCACGCCGCCACCGGACAAATAGATAGCCCGATAGCCGGCCCGCTTGGCCAGCAATGCGTGATTGGCGTTGATCGCGCCGATGACCTGAAGCGGCTGTTCTGCCGCCAGGGCTGCGCGGAATCGCGCGCCGGGAGATGCTTGCTGGGCCATATCGCCTCCATGAAAAAACGCTATTTTAGCGCACTAGGGATGCCCTGATTCATTCTTCCTGGGCGGCGCTCCTATTGCACAGCAGCATAAGTAGCTCCATGCGCCTACATGACGCACACGGACGCGGCCCGGTACATTGCCGGGCATGAACACAAAAAGAACCTCTCTGGCAACACGCATTCTTTGGGGAATGGGTATCGGTGTCGCTGCGGGCATCGTCACCTTGATTGTCGGCCGCTTTCATCCGCCGGCTTTGGCCTGGGCACGCAGTGCGGCACAGTCGGTGCTCGATCCATTCGGCCAAGTTTTCTTGCGCATGCTGTTCTTCGTGGTGATTCCGCTGATATTCGCTTCGCTGGCATCGGGCGTCACGCAATTGGGGCGGCTTGACCGGCTAGGCCCACTGGCGGGGCGTACGTTCGCGTTGTTTTTCGCCAACATGGCGATCGCCGCGGCGATCGGCCTGATCATGATGAACGTTCTGCAGCCCGGGCAGCACTTGGCCACCGGATCGCGACAACTGCTCATGAGCGAGTATGGCGGCGCCATCGAGCAGACGCTTGCGGCCGAAAGCAAACAACCGGCGATGAGCCTGACCGTTCTGGTGGACATGTTCATGCCGCGCAACCTGTTCGGCGCCTTCGTCGGTCAAAACCGCACGATGCTCGGCGACGTGCTGCCACTGATCCTGTTCGCCCTGCTGGTCGGTGCAGCAGCTACGTTGCTCGACGATACGCGACGCGCGAGGGTTCAGGAGGGTCTCGATCTCATCAGCGACCTGATGACCGGCATTGTCGGGTTTGCGCTGAAGCTGGCTCCCTATGCGGTACCGGCGATGATCTACAGCGTAATCGTGAAGGTCGGCGTGGATATCCTGGTGACCCTGTCGGTATTCGTGCTCGGCTGCGCCACGGCCTTGCTGCTGCATTTGTTCGGCACGATGTCGCTGTGGTTGCGCCTGTTCGCAGGGCGCAGCCCTCTCGCTTATTTCAAGCAGATCAGACCGCTACTGGTCACGGCGTTTTCGACCAGCTCGAGCAGCGCTTCCCTTCCCGCCTCGCTGGCGATCGCACGTGACGAACTGAAGCTTGCACCGAGCGTTGCCGGTTTTGTCCTGCCGCTGGGTGCAACCATGAACATGAGCGGCACCGCCTTGTTCGAAGGTTGTGTCGTGCTGTTCGTGGCGCAGGCCTTCGGCGTCGAACTGAACCTGGCTCAGCAGGCCGTGCTGATGCTGCTGGCGGTGCTCAGTGCCGTGGCGGTCGCGGGCATACCGGGAGGATCGCTGCCGTTGATCGCCGGGCTGCTCGCCACTTTCGGCGTGCCGGCCGAAGGCATCGGCATCGTGCTCGGTGTCGACCGGATCCTGGACATGCTGCGCACCACGGTCAATGTCGGCAGCGACATCGTCACGGCTACCGTGGTCGACGCGCGAACCCCGAGTGAAGCATCCGCAAGTTCATGAAAAACCATGGCTTTATCGGATGACCATAGATGCTATCAATCGCCACCATCCCAACTATCAATTAGATTTATCGCCCCGTTTGCGTAACACTAACCCAACTTTTCAACCAACCAGCGGAAAAAACGATGTCGTTGATCAACACCCAAATCAAACCGTTCAAGGCTCAGGCTTACAAGGATGGCCAGTTCATCGAGGTGACGGATGCCAACCTGAAGGGCAAGTGGTCCGTGGTGGTGTTCTACCCGGCTGACTTTACCTTTGTGTGCCCGACCGAACTGGAAGACCTGGCCAATCACTATGCCGACTTCCAGAAGCTGGGTGTGGAGATCTACTCGGTTTCGACCGATACGCATTTCTCGCACAAGGCCTGGCACGACACTTCCGAGGCGATCGGCAAGGTCAAGTACACGATGCTGGCCGACCCGACCGGCGCGATCACCCGCAACTTCGACGTGATGATCGAAGAAGAAGGTCTGGCCCTGCGCGGCACCTTCGTGATCAATCCGGAAGGTCAGATCAAGCTGTGCGAAATCCACGACAACGGTATCGGCCGCGATGCGACCGAATTGCTGCGCAAGGTCAAGGCTGCACAGTACGTGGCTGCCCATCCGGGTGAAGTGTGCCCGGCCAAGTGGCAGGAAGGCGACAAGACGCTCAAGCCGTCGCTCAGCCTGGTTGGCAAGATCTAAGCCACCGCATCCGCACGATTGGCGGCCTGTTTGCGCAGGCCGCATGCGACCCGTGCGAGTCCGCACGAGGTCGCTCTATGAAGCAACGATCGTCGTCAAGGCACCCGGTCTGCACACCGGTGCTTTGGCGGCGTTCACCCCGAAGCCATGCTTTCGTTCCTTTGCATAATAACGACCGGAGTGGACCCTCATGTTGGACGCCGATCTGAAGACCCAATTGCAGGCTTACCTCGAAAAGGTCGTGCACCCGATCGAGCTGGTGGCCTCCGTCGACGACAGCGCAGCGTCGCAAGAACTACTGGGCCTGCTCACCGATATCGAAGCGATGTCGCCGAAGATCTCCCTGCGCCGCGCGGACTCGTCGCGTAAGCCGTCTTTCATCATCAACCGGCTGGGAACCGACGTCAGCGTCAGTTTCGCCGGCGTCCCGATGGGTCACGAGTTCACCTCGTTGGTGCTCGCCCTGCTGCAAGTCGGCGGTCATCCGCCGAAGATTGCGCCGGAACTGATCGAGCAGATCCAGCACATCGAAGGCGAGTATCGCTTCGAGACCTTCATGTCGCTGTCCTGCCACAGCTGCCCGGACACCGTGCAGGCGCTGAACCTGATCAGCGTGCTCAATCCGAATATCAAGCACGTCGCCATCGATGGCGCCTTGTTCCAGCACGAAGTCGATGAGCGCCAGGTGATGGCAGTACCGACCGTGTTCCTCAATGGCGAGCTTTTCGATACCGGCCGCATGTCGCCCGAGCAGATCGTCACCCGTATCGATGCTGGCGCGGCCAAGCGCGACGCGGAGAAACTCAAATCCAAGGCGCCGTTCGACGTGCTGGTGGTCGGTGGCGGTCCGGCTGGCGCAGCGGCCGCCGTATATGCCGCGCGCAAAGGCATTCGTACCGGCGTCGCCTCCGAGCGTTTCGGCGGCCAAGTACTCGACACGATGTCCATCGAGAATTTCATCTCCGTCCCCTACACCGAGGGTCCGAAGATGGCTGCGGCGCTGGAACAGCACGTCCACGAATACGATGTCGATGTGATGAACAACCAGCGCGCCGAGGAACTGATTGCGCCGAAGGATCCTAACGGCCTGATCGAGATCAAGCTGGCCAGTGGCGCCTCGCTCAAAGCCAAATCGGTCATCCTGTCCACCGGCGCGCGCTGGCGCAACATGGGTGTGCCCGGCGAGCAGGAATATCGCAATAAGGGCGTGACGTATTGCCCGCATTGCGATGGCCCGCTGTTCAAGGGCAAGCGCGTCGCGGTGATCGGCGGCGGCAACTCGGGCGTCGAGGCTGCGATCGATCTGGCAGGCATCGTCGGACACGTCACTCTGCTGGAGTTCGACAGCAGGTTGCGTGCGGACGATGTTCTGCAACGCAAGCTGCGCAGCCTGCCCAACGTCGATGTCATGGTCAATGCACAAACTACTGAAGTGCTTGGCGACGACAGCAAAGTGCAAGGCCTCAGCTACACGGATCGCACCACCGGTGAGAGCCACAAGCTGGAACTGGAAGGTATCTTCGTGCAGATCGGCCTGCTGCCGAACACCGAATGGCTAAAGACATCGGTCAAGCTGTCATCGCGTGGCGAGATCGAAGTCGATGCCCATGGACGCACCTCGGTGCCTGGTGTTTTCGCAGCCGGCGATGCCACCACCACGCCGTTTAAGCAGATCATTATCGCCATGGGCGAAGGTGCCAAAGCGTCACTGAGCGCCTTCGATCATCTAATCCGCCTGCCGGTTGAAACCGTCGAAGACATTGCCGCCTGAGCCTCGCAGGGCAAGCGCGACGACAAAGCCCCGGCGCAACCGGGGCTTTGTTTTTATATAGCTTCGTCCGGACCGCGCACCAACGCCTGGCGGATTTCTTCCAAGGCCCCCGGATCGTCCAAGGTCGACAAATCGCCCGGATCGCGATGCTCGGCCAGTGCTTGCAGCGATCGACGCAACAACTTGCCGGAGCGTGTCTTGGGCAACGCATTGACTACATAGATGCGCGAAGGTTGAGCGAACTTGCCCAATTGCTCGGCGACACACCGGCGCATCGCGTGCGCGACCTCGCTGGCGTTCGTTTCCACCGCGCCCTGCTTCAGCGTGGCAAACACCACCGGTACCTGCCCTTTGAGCTCGTCGTGCATGCCAATGACCGCAGCTTCCGCGACGGCGGGATGCGTCGACACCGATTCTTCGATCTCACGCGTACCCAGCCGATGACCGGCCACGTTGATTACATCGTCAGTGCGTCCGAGGATCATGGTGTAACCCTGCGCATCGCGAATCGCCCAATCCAGCGAGCTATACAACAATTCGGTGAAATGGCCAAAGTAGCTGCTGCGATAACGCTCGTCGTCGCCCCAGACAGTCGTCAGGCATCCAGGCGGCAACGGCGGCTCGAACACCAGCACCCCTTTCTCGCCCGGCGCCGCTTCATGGCCGGTGCCTTCATCGATGATCTTCATCTTGTAGCCCGGAGCCGGAAAACCGGGCGAGCCGAATTTCACTGGCTTCAAGTCCAGTCCCGGCATCAGTGTGATGGCTGGCCAGCCGGTTTCCGTTTGCCAGTAATTGTCGATCACCGGCACACCCAAGCCATCGGTAATCCAGTGAGCGGTCGGTTCGTCCAATGGCTCACCGGCAAGAAACAGCCATTTGAGCGCGGACAAGTCGTAGCGCTTCAGCCATGCGGCATCCTGCTTCTTGAGCATGCGGATGCCCGTGGGCGAAGAGAACATGGTACGCACACCGTAACGCTCGCATAAGCGCCACCAGACGCCGGGGTCCGGATGGATCGGCGTTCCTTCATAAAGCAACGAAGTCGCCCCACCGATCAACGGACCGTACACATTGTACGAGTGCCCTACCGCCCATCCTACGTCGGACGTAGAGAAGATCACCTGTCCCGGTGCGATATCGAAAATGCAGCGAATGGACATCGCCATCGCTACCGCATAACCGCCCACATCGCGCTGAATTCCCTTGGGCTTGCCGGTAGTACCGGAGGTATAGAGCAAATAGCTCGGCTCGTTAGACTCCAGCCAGGTCACCGGCACTTCGGTGCCATCGTAAAGCGCGCGCATCTCGCCATAGTCCACATCGCGCCCAGCCACACGCGTCATCTGCGGATCGAGCCGCCGATCGACGATCAGCACATGCGGGGGTGGGTAACCTGCCTCCTCCAGTGCCGCATCCACCAGCGGCTTGTAGGGAATGACCTTGCCACCTCGCATACCTGCGTCCGCGGCGATCAGCAGGTTGGGCCTGGCATCGTCGATGCGCAACGCCAGATTGTGCGCGGCAAAGCCGCCGAACACCACCGAATGAATCGCCCCTAGTCGCGCGCAGGCAAGCATGGCAAACACCGCCTCGGCGATATTGGGCATGTAGATCACTACGCGATCGCCCTTTCCCACACCCAGCGCAGCGAGTATCGCGGCGAACGTGTTCACCTCGCTGTACAGCTCGCGATAGGTAAGTTCCCGGGCGATATCCGTCTCGGTGGAAATCGCCACCAGCGCCAACTGGTCGCCGCGCTCCGCCAAGTGACGATCCACCGCGTTATGGCAAAGATTCGTGGTGCCGCCGACGAACCAGCGCCGAAATGGCAGTTGCGAGGCATCGAGTATGCGCTCTGGCGGCGTACGCCAGTCGATCAGCCGCGCCTGCTCGGCCCAGAACGCCTCGGGCTGCTCGATCGAGCGGCGGTAGAACGCTTCGTATTCCACGTCTTACGACCCCTTGCCGGTCCGTGGAGCAAGACTGGACCAGACCGTCAGTCCCAGCGCACTAGACCATGGTCGAAAAGCCTGCCGACGAGGCCTCGATAATCCTGTGAACGCCCAAAATCCATAACCGAAAAAAAATCCATTTATGGAACGATTCAAAATCCACGCCATTAGCCAAAATAAATGGATCGTCAAAAATGACAAAATCAATCTAATTACGCTTTCTCAAATTCACGAAAAATAGAGTGTCCCTATATCGCTCTTTCACGACATCCGCACAAATAATCCGCGAACCGAATCGCAATGGCGAGAAATAACTGGACCGCCCGTTTCAGTTATCGCCCACTCGCCTAGATTCGGCTTCTAAGGGGTGACTCATCTAAATTCCCTCGGGACTTCTTTGACTTATGAGCTTCACAGCCCATAGCCCAAGGCGTGCCTGAGCCACGGTGGCTCTTTGTGGAGAATGGTCATGGACAAAACGCGTGTCGGCTCTGTTCTCAAGCAAACCCTGTTGGCGACCTGCATTATTGCGGCCGCGGTTTCTATTACCGCCTGTTCGGGATCGGGTTCTTTAAAATCCTCTGGCGGGGGTAGCGTAGTT
>NZ_DATCRY010000042.1:0-23847 GCF_036568765.1 Dyella sp.
CCCCGTCCCCCCCCCCCCACGATTACATTTCATGAGCGACATCTCCCTTTCCCCCAGTGCGCGCTATCAGGAAGGCGTCTCCGCGCATCGCTGGGAGGCCGATCCGGCGCAACAGGCGCTGCTGCCTGAATTCGATCGCATGCATGCGGCCTTGTGCGCGGCCAAGCAAGACAACGGAGGCTTCTTCGGCAAGCTCAAGTCGCTGCTTGGCAATGACGAGGCCGAGGCGGTACCTGGCCTGTACCTGTGGGGCAGCGTCGGCCGCGGCAAAACCTTCCTGATGGACTTGTTCGTCGCCAGCCTGCCTCACGGTGTAGCGCTGCGGCGGCACTATCACCGCTTCATGGGCGAAGTGCACGAGCGCCTGCGCGAGCTGGGCGAGCAGCAAGATCCACTGATCGAAGTGGCCGCCGGCATTGCCCAGCGCTGCCGTGTGCTGTGCCTGGACGAATTCCTGGTCAACGACATCGGCGATGCGATGATCCTGGCCAATCTGCTCGAAGCGCTGTTCGCGCGCGGCGTTACCCTGGTCACCACGTCGAATACCGCGCCGCCGAACCTGTACAAGGATGGCTTGCAGCGTGCGCGCTTCCTGCCGGCAATCGCGCTGATCGAGAAGCAGTGCCATGTGGTGGAGATGATCTCCAGCCGGGACTGGCGCCTGCGTGCGCTCTCGCAAGCCTCGGTGTACTACACCCCGCCGAGCGCGGAAGCCGAACGCGCATTGACGAAGATCTTCACCACCCAGGCGGTGGGCGAAATCGTCGAAGGCGGCGACATCACCATCAACGACCGCCCGATTCCGTTGCGCAAACGCGCCGATAGCATCCTGTGGTTCGAATTCGATGCGCTGTGCGATGGACCGCGTGCCGTGGCCGACTACATTGCGCTAGCCAAAGCGGGGCCGGCCATCATCGTTTCCAACGTGCCGCAGTTCACCATCTATACCGAAGACCAGGCCAAGCGCTTCGTGCTACTGGTCGACGAATTCTACGATCGGCACGTGAAGCTGATCCTGTCCGCCGCCGCGCCGATCACCGAGCTCTACGACGGCGAACGACTGCGCGCGGAGTTCGGGCGCACGGAATCGCGGTTGATCGAGATGCAGAGCGAGGAATATCTGGCCTTGGAGCATCGCGCCGATTGATCGGTCTTCGGCCGACGCAGCGCGGCTTGGCCCTTGCAAGGAGTTAAGTGTAGGGAGGTGAGGAGATAGAAAAGCCAGCAGAACACGCGATGCCCGCTCTTACCCGCTCCGCCTCACTCACTTCTTGGAGGTATAACCTCCATACCGGCTCCACTTCACCCGCTCTCTAAAGCCCCAACCCAAGGCGCCCTCCGATGCTGCCCATCATGGCCTTCGCGCTACTGACCGCCGCGCAAACCTCGGCCGACGATTTCGCCGACCGTGTCACCCGCGCCCGACTCGCCGAAACCGCCGCCGACGGCCCGGCCTACCAAAAGGCCTTCTGGGACAAGACCGGCAACCCGATGACCGACGCGGGCAAAGCCTGCCTGAAGAGCAGCCCGCAGGCAGACCGATCGCCCTTTACCCTGGTCGCGGCCATCTCGGCCGATGGCCACCCCAAGCGGGTCGAGGTTCGCCCGCCAACGCCCGTCGCCCAATGCATGGCCAACCAGTTCCGGACCTGGACCTTCCCCGTGCCTCCGCGGCACAGCGGCGACTACCCCATCGAAATCGACGTGACCTTACCTTGACGCAAGCCCCTGCTGCGCTTGGGCAACCGCTGCTTATCCACGGGTTATCCACAAAGAAACCCAAATTATCGGGTTGACCGGACCCCGTTACCCCTATATGTTGTGCCCCGTCGGTGCCTTTCTCAGACCTACGGTCGGATCGGCTTAATAGGGAATACCGGTGAGAATCCGGAACTGCCCCGCAGCGGTAAGTGGAAACGAACGCTCCCAACGCACTGGCCTGCACGGCTGGGAAGCGGGAGCAAGTAGGTGGATCGCCCGGATGATCCCCGTCCACGAGTCCGAAGACCTGCCGACACATCGCGGCCAAGCACCGCGATGAAGTGATGGCGGCTTCCGCGGGGAGGCGCGTCGTACCAGCGGGGCACAAGCTCCGCCTACGACCGTCCGCGAACGTCTAGCCATCACTTTCAGCCCTGCGCGCGGGAGCAGGCGTTTGATACTTTTTCTGGAGCGCTGCCGCCATGCAACCTCTCGATACCTCCACGCGCGAACGCACTGCCGCTCGCGTGGACGCATCTTCTTTCTCCACCGACACCAGCCTCGGCGCAACCCCTGCTGCCGGCACCGAAGCGCCGTTCGCGCTGACCCCGCCGCACAATCCGGGCCAGATGCGCGTAACCAAGCGCAACGGCGGCCACGAAATCGTCGACGTCAACAAGATCGTGCGCGCGGTCACCCGTGCGGGCGAGGGCCTGCACGCGGTCGATCCGTTGCGTGTGGCGCTCAAGACCATCGGCGGCTTGTACGACGGCGCCAGCACGCGCGAGCTCGACGAACTGTCCATCCGTACCGCCGCCGCGCTGACCGCCGAAGAACCCGAGTACGGTCAGCTCGCCGCGCGCCTGCTCAGCGCCTATATCGACAAGGAAGTGAGCGGCCAGGAAATCCAGAGCTTCTCCCAGTCAATCGCACGCGGTGCCGAACTGGGCATCCTCAACGCACGCCTGCGCGACTTCGTCGCCACCAATGCGCGCAAGCTCAACGACGCCATCGATACGCTCGCCAGCCGCCGCTTCGAGTACTTCGGCCTGCGCACTGTCTACGATCGTTACCTGCTGCGCCACCCGCAGCTGCGCAAGGCGATCGAGACACCGCAATACTTCTTCATGCGTATTGCCTGCGCACTCGGCGGCAACGAGATCGGCGAGACGCTCGAGCTTTATCGCCTGCTCTCTTCGCTGGAGTACATCGCCAGCTCGCCGACGCTGTTCAATGCAGGCACGACGCACGAGCAATTGTCTTCATGCTTCCTGCTCGATTCGCCGACCGATTCGCTCGAATCGATCTATGAGAAATACGGCGACGTCGCCAAGCTCAGCAAATTCGCTGGCGGCATCGGTCTGGCGTACACGCGCGTGCGTTCGCGCGGCTCGCTGATCCGCGGCACCAACGGTCATTCCAACGGTCTGGTGCCGTGGCTGAAAACGCTCGACGCTTCGGTCGCGGCAGTAAACCAGGGCGGCAAGCGCAAAGGCGCGGCCTGTGTCTACCTGGAGCCGTGGCACGCGGACATCGAGGAATTCCTCGAGCTGCGCGACAACACCGGCGACGAAGCGCGTCGCACCCACAACCTCAACCTGGCCAACTGGATTCCCGACGAATTCATGCGCCGCGTCGAGGCCGACGGCGATTGGTCGCTGTTCGACCCGAAAGCGGTGCCGCATTTCGTCGATAGCTGGGGTCCGACCTTCGAGCAGGCTTATCGCGATGCCGAGACCGCCGGGCTGGCGACGAAAAAGGTCAAGGCGCGCGAACTCTATGCACGCATGCTGCGCACGCTGGCACAGACCGGTAACGGCTGGATGACTTTCAAGGATCGTTCCAACGCCACGAGCAACCAGACGGCCAAGGCAGAGAACGTTATTCACTTGTCCAACCTGTGCACGGAAATCCTGGAAGTCACCTCGGCTGGCGAAACGGCCGTATGCAACCTGGGCTCCGTAAACCTTTCGCGCCATGTGGTCGACGGCCAATTCGACTTTGCCAAGTTGGCCGCGACGGTTCGTACCGCCGTGCGCCAGCTCGATCGCGTGATCGATCTGAACTTCTACCCGATCGATACCGCGCGCGTCGCCAATAGCAAGTGGCGCCCGGTCGGCCTGGGCGTGATGGGCCTGCAGGACGTGTTCTTCAAGCTGCGTCTGCCGTTCGATTCCGCCGAAGCGCTGACATTGTCCACGCGCATTGCCGAGGAGATCTACTTCAACGCGCTGGATGCTTCCAACGAACTGGCGCAGGCACAGGGCGCGCACCCCGGCTTCGCAGAAAGCCGCGCCGCCAACGGCGAACTGCAGTTCGATTACTGGCCGCAGGCCATGCCGAACGACAAGGCACGCTGGGACGCCCTGCGCGAGCGGATCAAGGCCAGCGGCCTGCGCAATTCGCTGCTGATCGCGATCGCACCGACCGCAACCATCGCCTCGATCGCCGGCTGCTACGAATGCATCGAGCCGCAGGTCAGCAACCTGTTCAAGCGCGAGACGCTCTCGGGCGACTTCCTGGTGGTCAATCGCTACCTGGTCGAAGAGCTCAAGACACTCGGCCTGTGGACGCCGGAAGTGCGCGATGCGATCAAGCTGGCCGACGGTTCGATCCAGGGCATCAATGCGATCCCGGAGCGCCTGCGTCGGATCTACCGCACTGTGTGGGAACTGCCGCAGAAAGCCTTGATCGACCTGGCCGCCGCGCGCGGTGCGTACATCGACCAGAGCCAGTCGCTGAACCTGTTCATGGAAAACCCGAACATCGGCCAGCTCAGTTCCATGTACATGTACGCCTGGAAATCCGGCATCAAGACAACGTACTACCTGCGCTCGCGACCGGCGACCAAAATCGCCAAGACCACCGTAGCGGCGGCTGCGGCAGCGCCGGTCATCGATGCACAGGAACAGGCAACCGCGGCGGTGTTCTGCTCGCTCGAAAACCCAGAGTACTGCGAAGCCTGCCAATAATCCTCGCGCCGTCCCGGCGAACCTGTAAAAGGGGTGCCGGGACGATCGCGAGAGGATTCAGCGAGTGCCAGCTCCACTTAATAAGAAGGCCACCCATGTCGACCCAAGCCCAACACATTCTCGATCCCGGCTTCGAACTCACGCTGCGCCCGATGCGCTACCCCGAGTTCTATGACATGTATCGCAACGCGATCAAGAACACCTGGACGGTGGAAGAAGTCGACTTCTCGCTCGATGTCACGGACCTCAAGTCCAAGATGTCCGATGCGGATCGACACCTGATCCATCGCCTGGTCGCCTTCTTCGCCACCGGCGACACCATCGTGGCAAACAATCTGGTGCTGAACCTGTACCAGCATATCAACGCACCCGAAGCGCGCATGTATCTCTCTCGCCAGCTGTTCGAGGAGGCCCTGCATGTGCAGTTCTACCTGACCCTGCTCGATACCTATATTCCCGATCCGGCCGAACGCAACAAAGCCTTCGCCGCCATCGAGAATATTCCTTCGATCCGTCAGAAAGGCGAGTTCTGCTTCAAGTGGATCGACTCGGTGCAGAACCTGCAGCGCCTGGAGACGCGCGAACAGCGCCGGCAGTTCCTGCTCAACCTGATCTGCTTCGCCGCGTGCATCGAAGGCCTGTTCTTCTATGCCGCCTTCGCTTATGTGTACTTCCTGCGCTCGCGCGGTTTGCTGCACGGCTTGGCCTCGGGCACCAACTGGGTGTTCCGCGACGAGTCCGGACACATGGCCTTCGCCTTCGCGGTGGTGCGCAAAGTGCGCGAGGAAGAACCCGAACTGTTCGACGAGGCGATGCGCTCACAGATCGAACAAATGCTCGAAGAAGCCATTGCATGCGAAACCCAATTCGCTACGGATGTGCTCTCCGGCGGCGTGGCCGGCCTATCTGTCGCCGACATGCGCCAGTACCTTGAATACTGCGCCGATCAGCGCCTGGTCCAGTTGGATCTCCCCAAGAAGTACGGCGCCAAGAATCCGTTCGACTTCATGGATCTGCAAGATGTGCAGGAAGTCACCAACTTCTTCGAACGCCGCGTCTCGGCCTATCAGGTCGGCGTGGAGGGCGAAGTAGCGTTCGACATGGCGTTCTGATGCAAAGGGCCCGGATCGCCTCCGGGCCCCTTTCCCCGGTCACGACCAGCTACTGTCGTCGAAACTCGAATCGTCGTAGTTGTCGTCGGCGAAATCGCTGTTGAAGTCGTTGTCGGTGGACGCGAAGCTGTCGTTGCTGTCGTTGCTGCCGCTGCGGCCGTCGTCGTAGTAGTTGTTGTTTTCGGTGATGTTCTCGATCACCTGGGTCTGCCCGCCGCCACCGAACAGGCCACCGCCGTGATGGCTGCCGAGCAGGCCTTCGATCCCTTCGAACAGGAACATGCCTCCGGCAACGCCGGCCGCGGTGGTCGCCGCGCTGGCCAGGAAACTGGGAGCCGCGCTGGGTGCTTGTTGGGGAGCGCCGCCACCGAACAAACGCTCACGCCAGGTCGGCGCCGCCTGTTGCGGCATGGGAGGCGGGACAGGCTGCTGCGGCTGATTCCAGGCATTCTGGCCACCGAGGAAACTGCCTCCGCCCGCCTGCGCCTGCAACTGAGCGATCTGCGCCTTGGCGCTATCGAGCGCGTGCTGCTGCAGCAGGCAACGCTGCACCAATAGATACAACGCATCGGGATGGCCGGCCAATTGCTGCTGGATCAGCGCATCGGCCTGCGGGTCCTTGGCTGCGCCGCGCACGGCGGCCAGGCGTTGCAGAAAGTCGTCGAGTTGCTGTTGCTCTTGCGGAGTCATGGCAGATCTACCTGTGAAGTAAGCCGATGATAGGGGCGCCGCTTGCCGGTTCAATTGCATGCCGGCTCATCGTGCGCCGGCGATTTAGCTTGCGGACAGTGCCGGAAGTGGATGGCCGCGCTTTATGCGCGGCGCAACGCAAGAAGATGCGAACTATTTGGTCGCCGCGCCCTGCGGAGCAAGGTTAAGGAAAGGCAGCGGACCGCTGCCGCCATAATATTCCGGCAACTGGCCGTTCCATTTTTCGATCGCCGACATCTGCACGACGTTCGGGTTCTGTCGCAAAGCGTCGCCTTTGAGCGAGATCGCCTTGGCCTCGGCTTCGGCGATCGTCAGCTGCGCCTGGGCTTTACCCTGGGCTTCGGCTTCCACTTTCTGCGCTTCGGCCTGTGCCTGTGCCACTTCGTTCTGGCGCTGCTCGGCCATCTGCGTCGCCTGGATCTTGGCATTGATCGATTGCACGACGTTGTCCGGCAGTCGAAGCTCGCCGATCCAGTAGATTTTCTCGACCACGATACCCACCGCGCCGACTTCGTCGGCGACATCTTTCTGCACCGACTCGATCAAGCTGGCCTTGCCCTTGCCATACACCGATTCGATATCCAGGTTCGACGCTTCCTTGACCAGCGCATCGCGAATCATGTTGCGCAGATAGATATCGGTGATCTCGTCGATGCCTTTGCGGTACTTCTGGAAAATCAGCGTGACCTTGCTCGGATCGATGTGATACGTGATACCGACATCCGCATTCACCGTCAGGCCCTGCGCGGTCTGGAAGCTGATCGATTCATCGACCGGCCGTCCTTCGTTGCTTGTGCGCGTAAACGTATAGGTCTGCGTGAACGTCGGGAAGGTATAGAGCTCATAGCCCCAGCCCACCCAGTAGCGGCCGGGAGGAAGTTCCTGCAAGGCACCCTTGCCGTCGCCATACAACTGGAACTTCACGCCGACATTGCCCGAAGGTACCTTGTCACAGGCCGCAAGCAGGGCCAGTGAGGACAGCAATGCAATCTTCGACAGACGCTTCATGACTTATCTCCAATCCTTGCGGCGAACCATGCGAATAAACAAGCGATAGCCCCAGGCGACCAACAGCAGCAACAGCACAATGCCGCCGAGCACAGCGAGGCTATCCGGGGCCGAGATCAACCTCGGGCCGACAAAACCGATATAGAACACGGCGCAAGCGGCAAACCACCAGGGTTTGTCCAACTTGGACCAGAACGATGTTTTCATGCTGTCTCCGATGAGGACGCAACGACGAGATACACAAGGCTCGAGGCAACACCGACCCCTACGCACAAGCCATGCGCACAAAAAAACAAAGCAAGTCCGCAACACGACGCAGAGCGCCGCGCATGGCGGGATAAGCGGTAAGGCAGCTAGCCTGTGGGAGCGATCACTCGCCGCGCATAGCGGCCGACCGGATCGAAACGAGAAGAGATGATTTGCGTGGCCTTCATAAGCGCACCCCATGCGCGCCCTGCGATGACGACGCCGCGCATTCTACTCCCGCTTTTTTGCGCTTGCACAAAATCTGCAATGTAATCACGTAACAGAGCAAGAGCCCCCCTCACCCCAACCCTCTCCCCCGGCGAAGCCAGGGGAGAGGGAGCCTGACTGAGGTAAGCCTCAATGCTTCGCACTTGCGCAGCCTGCTCCCTCTCCCTGGCTTGCCGGGGAGAGCAACTGTCTTGCAGAGGCGGGCTCTTGCGGGGCTCTTTGTCAGCCTTGAAAAACGGAGACAAGTACTTACCCCACGCCGATCCTCCTCTGTAAACCAGGGAGGGAGCAAGTTACGCAAGTGCGAAATACCGAGATTCGCCGCGGTCGGCTCCCTCTCCCCTGGCTTGCCGGGGGAGAGGGTGGGGGTGAGGGGGCGACCATCGAAGCGACAACGATGAAGTTATTCCGCATACAAAAAAGCCCCGGCGCTACCGGGGCTCTCTCGCACGACAACAAGGTACTTACACATTCACCCGCTTCATCATCGCTTCCGGATAACGCATTCCCACGGCGGCATCCGGAGGGAACGTCGCGTCGATATCTTTCAGCTCCGCGGCACTGAATGCCACGCCGAGCGCAGCGATATTTTCTTCCAGGTACTTGCGACGCTTGGTACCGGGAATCGGCACGATGTCTTTCCCTTGCGCTAACACCCACGCCAATGCGAGCTGGCCCGGCGTACAACCCTTGTTCGCCGCCAAAGCCTTGACCTTGTCGACCAGCGAGAGATTGCGCGTGAAGTTCTCGCCCTGGAAACGCGGGCTGTGGCGGCGATAGTCGTCCGCATCGAAATCGTCCGGCGAGGCGATCTGGCCGGTAAGGAAACCGCGGCCCAAGGGCGAATAAGCAACAAAGCCGATGCCCAGGCGCCGGCAGGTATCGAGCATGCCATTGCTTTCCGGATCGCGCGTCCACAGCGAGTACTCCACCTGCACTGCACTGATCGGGTGCACCGCATGTGCGCGTTCGATAGTCTTGGCCGCCGCCTCCGACAAGCCCAGATAACGCACCTTGCCGGCCTTCACCAGTTCGGCCATCGCGCCGACAGTCTCCTCGATCGGCACGTCCAGATCGACGCGGTGCTGGTAGTACAGGTCGATATACTCCACGCCCAGCCGCTTCAGGCTGGCGTCGCAGGCAGCGCGCACGTACTCCGGCTTGCCGTTGACCCCGCGTGCCTGCGGATTGCTCGGATCGCGCACGATGCCGAACTTGGTCGCCAGTACCACCCGGTCGCGACGATCGGCGATCGCCTTGCCGACCAGCACTTCGTTGGTATGAGGACCGTAGACGTCCGAGGTATCGAGAAAATTGACGCCGAGCTCCAGCGAACGGTGGATCGTAGCGATCGATTCGGCATCGTCGCCGGCGCCGTAGAACTCGCTCATGCCCATGCAGCCGAGACCCTGGGCGGAAACTGCAAGGCCTTGCGTACCGAGCGAGCGTTGTTCGAGTTGCGTATCGAGCATAAGGATCTCCAGGGGGTGAGAGGGAAAGCGAACCCGTGCATTCTTGGCTTATTCGGCTAGGCGATAAATACGCAATAATCGACAACTCTGTTTCATTTTGATCAATAATGTCGGCATGGATCGTCTTCATGCCATGCGCGTCTTCGCCCGCATCGTCGAGCTGGGCAGCTTTACCCGTGCCGCCGACGACATGAACCTGCCGCGCGCCACCCTGACGCATACGATCAAGCGACTGGAGAATGAACTCGGCGTCCAATTACTGCAGCGGACAACCCGACGCGTTAGCGCGACGCGCGATGGCGAGGCGTATTACGCACATTGCCGACGCCTGCTGGCCGATGTGGACGAAGTCGAGGCGAGCTTCCGCGATGCTGTGCAAGGACCGCGGGGGCGCCTGCGCGTAGACCTGCCGGCCGCACTGGCTCGCAACATGGTGATGCCCGCGCTGCCAGCTTTTTTCGCCCGCTATCCGCATATCGAGCTGGATATCAGCACCGGCGACCGCTTCGTCAATCTGGTGCAGGAAGGGGTGGACTGCGTACTGCGCATCGGCACGCTGGCCGATTCGGACCTGGTCGGGCGACGCGTAGCGGTACTACCGCAGGTCACCGCGGCCAGTGCCGATTACCTGCGCAGGCATGGTGTGCCCGAGACACTGGCCGACTTGCAGCAAGGTCATGCCGCGGTGAACTGGTCCTCGCCGACGACGCGGCGACCGGAACCGCTCGAGTTCATGGTCGGTCGTAAATGCAAGGAGGTCACCTTGCCCGGGCGAGTGACCGTCGGCAGCACGGACGTCTACATGAGTGCATGCCTGGCAGGCCTGGGGATTGCCCAACTATCGCGCTACCGCATTCGCAAGCATCTGGCGAGCGGGAAGTTGCGCGAAATCCTGCCGAACATGCCGCCACCTGTCTTGCCGGTGTCGGTGTTGTATCCACGGCAACGTCAATTGCCGACGCGATTGCGGGTGTTTGTAGATTGGTTGGTCGAGTTGATGGGGAAGGTCGAATAGACAGGATTCGCCATAGCGCCCCAGGCAACTGAAGAAGCGAGTGCGGGGAGTGAGAAATGCCTCAGTCCCAGCGGCCCACCCCATGACGCGCCACACCCGACGCATACGACTCTTCCGTCAGCGGCGCTCCCATTCCGGCCAACAACTCGCGCTGCTCGCCGATCGGCAAGCGCAACATGGCATCCTCGTACCGGGCCAGCCTCTGGAATGGCTCCAACGCCAACACTCGCGCGACGAAAGCCGCCACCCGCGGCCAGCGCTCCGGATCGATGGTGTAGCGCACGAATGACGCCGTACGGAAGTACGTCGCGACACTGATGTCTGCGATCGACAGTGCGCCGAACATGAAGCCGTCGGCAGGCATTTGCGTCTCCAGATAATCCAGCGCCGCGGGAATCTCCACCTCATGCGCACGCATCACGACTGCATCGTCGCTCTGCTCATGAAAGACATGGCGCTTGATGGCCTTCTGATAGAACAAATGCCAGATCAGCACATTCGCCAGATGCGTATCGCAATATTCTTCGATCCATCGTGCCTTGGCGCGGTGGGCGATGTCGTTCGGATAGAGTGGCGGTGTCGGGTACTTGTCTTCGAGATACTGGCAGATCACCGAAGAATCGTTGAGCACCAGATCGCCGTCGAACAGCACCGGGACGCGTCGCAGCGGGCTGCACGCACTGAAGCGGTCGTCCCCGACGAAGGGCGTGATCGGATCGATTCGATAATCCAACCCCTTGAGTTCCAGGCAAACCAGCACCTTGCGCACATAAGGCGAGATGTAGTTGCCGACGATCGTCAACGTACTCATACGATGTCGCCGCCGGGTAGCGACGGCACGTCCGTCGGCGTACCGTTGGAATCCAGAGCGACCATCACGAAGCGGCCGGTGGTACAGACGCGCCGGTCGCCGGTAAGCGGGTCCTCGGCCGTCATTTCCACCTGCACATGCATCGAGCTGTGGCCGACCTTGACCACCTGGGCGACCAGCTCGACCAATTGACCCTTGCGCACCGGCACGCGGAAATTGACTTCTTCGGAGCGAGCCGTCACGACCGTACGGCGAGCATGACGCGACGCCACGATAAAGGCGGCCTTGTCCATCCAGGCCAACGCCTGGCCGCCGAACAGCGTTCCCAGATGATTGGTGTGATCGGGAAAAACCATTTCCAGCAGGCGGGCTTCCGGCAACGCGGTACTCATGGGGATGTCCCTTGATATGGGTCGTAGGCGCCGCTTAGTTTGCCGGAAGCAGAAACTTGCCGCAGGACTTTCGGCAGGGGTGGCTACGGCCGACGGGGGGTAGCATCGGGGGATTTGGTCCCGCCGGATCCGGCGGGCTCGTTACTCGATGGGGAATGTCAGCATGGGGCCGATGACTGCCAAGCAGCGCCTACTAGGCGTATTGATTCTGACTGCGCTGTCCGGGAGCGCGATGGCGCAGACCGCCAAGCTCAGCGCCGATGACTATGCGCGCGCCGAGCGCTTTGTCGGCTACAACACCATGCCGCTGGTCGATCATGCGGTCACCAGCGTGACATGGACCGACGGCACGCATTTCTGGTATCGCGACCACGACGCAAGCGGCGACCGTTACCTGCGTTATGACACCGCCACCGGCAAGACCGAGCCGGCATTCGACCAAGCCAAGCTTGCGGCTGCGCTGAGCAAGGCCAGCGGCAAGCCGGTGGATGCGAGCAAGCTGATGCTCACCGATTTCAGCACCGCCGCCGACGGCCGCCTGGACGTACGCAAGGGCGGCAAGCATTACGTATGCGACCTGACCGGTGCCGACAGTTGCACGGCCAAGGATGAAAAAGAACCTGGCGTTCTGTCGCCCGACAAGCGCAGCGAGGCTTTCATTCGCAACTGGAATTTGTGGGTGCGCGATGTAGCCAGCGGCAAGGAAACCCAGCTGACCACGGACGGCGTGGAAGACTACGGCTACGCCACCGACAACGCCGGCTGGAAACACACCGACGAGGCGATCCTGGTGTGGTCGCCCGATTCGAGCAAGATCGCCACCTTTCAGCAGGATCAGCGCAAGACCGGCGAGATGTACCTGGTCACGACCAATGTCGGCCATCCCAAACTGGAGAAGTGGAAGTATCCGCTGGTCGGCGACGAGAACGTGACGATGATCGAGCGCGTGATCGTCGACGTGGCGGGCAAGCATGTCGTGCGCCTGCAGATGCCGGCCGACCAGCATCGCTCCAGCCTGTGCGACGACATCAGCTGCGGCCGCAACGGTGGCTGGGACGATGTGACATGGGCGAAGGACGGCAAGTCCCTGGCCTTCGTCTCGACCTCGCGCGATCACAAGCACGAATGGTTCCGCGTGGCCGATCCGATGACGGGCAAGGTACGCACGGTCTTCGAAGAACAGTCGCCGACGTACTTCGAAAGCGGCAACGACATGGTGAACTGGCACTACCTGCCGGATACCCAGGAGGCGATCTGGTTCAGCGAGCGCGATGGCTGGGGCCAGCTTTACCTGTATGACCTCAAGACCGGCAAGCTCAAGCAACAGATCACGCACGGCGAAGGCAATGTGACCCAGGTGCTGCGTGTCGATCCGGCCACACGCACGATCTGGTTCCGCGGCGTGGGCAAGGAAAAAGGCGTCGATCCGTACTACCAGCAGTTCTACAAGATCGGTTTCGACGGCAAGAACCAGACCTTGCTGACGCCCGAAGCAGCCGACCACACCATCAGCCTTTCCGATGACGGCCATTACTTCGTCGATGCGTATTCGACCCCTACGACGCCGCCAGTCACCGTGCTGCGCGACGCGCAGGACGGTCGCACCGTCAATCAAGTCGCCAAGGCCGATATCGGCCGCCTGACCGCCACCGGCTGGAAGCCACCGCAACCGTTCACGGTGAAGGGGCGTGACGGCAAAACAGATCTCTATGGCCTGATGTTCAAGCCGACCCATTTCGATCCGAACAAGAAGTATCCAATCGTCGACTACATCTACCCCGGCCCGCAGACCGGCTCGGTGGGCAGCCGCAGCTTCAGCGCCGCCCGCGTCGATCATCAGGCGCTGGCCGAACTGGGCTTCATCGTCGTGGCGATCGATGGTATGGGTACGCCATGGCGCTCCAAGGCGTTCCATGATGCATATTTCGAACACATCGAAGACAACACCCTGCCCGACCAGGTGGCCGGCCTGAAGGAACTGGGCAAGCGCTATGCATGGATCGATATGGACCGCATCGGTATCTGGGGCCATTCCGGCGGCGGTAATGCCACTGCCGGCGCGATGTTCCACTATCCGGAGTTCTTCAAGGTCGGCATCGCCGAAAGCGGCAACCACGACAACCGCAACTATGAAGACGACTGGGCGGAGAAATGGCAGGGCCTGCTGAAGAAGAGCCCGGACGGCAGCAGCAACTACGACAAGCAGGCTAACCAGGCCTTTGCAGGTAACTTGCAAGGTCACCTGATGCTGGCGCACGGTACGACGGACGACAATGTGCCGCCGTACGAAACGTTGCTCGTGGTCGATGCACTGATCAAGGCGAACAAGGATTTCGATCTGGTGTTGATCCCCAACGCCCATCACGGCTATGCCTCGGCCAGCAATTACATGATGCGCCGGCGTTGGGATTACTTCGTGCGTTACCTGATGGGTGCCGAAGCGCCGAAGAACTACCAGATGAAGCCGCCGAAGATGGATTGATCCCTCCCGTTCGGCAAATGCGCCCCCGCCCTCTCCCCCGGCAAAGCCAGTGGAGAGGAAGCCTGATTGGGGCAAGCGTCAGCAGCGGGCAACATGCTTTGTCATTCCCCGAAAAAATCAGGCCGCACTGTTTGGGCAGCGCGGCCTTTTTTATTGCGAGGAAAATTAGCTAGGGAAGTAGCTAGGGTCTTTGAGGACTGGCTTCAACGGTCGACGGGTTTGGCCGCACCGCTGGCCAGGGCTTCGTCGAGTACCTTGTTCAACTGGGCGTTGGCTTTGGCTTCGACTTCTTTTTGGCGCTTGGCCAATTCGGATTGCTGACGCGCCAATTCGCTCCGCTTCTTGCTCAAGGCGCTGCGCTGGGTTTCGATGTCGGACTGTTCGCGTGCGATCTGGCGATCGAGATCTGTCTTGCGCTCGGCCAAGGCCTTGATGCGCGTGTCGATCGTCGCACGCTGTCTGGCGACATCCGTGGAATTGCCCGCCATTTCCAGCGAAGCTCGCTGACTTTCCAGACTGGCGCGCTCGGCGGCCAGGCCACCTTGTCGCGCAGCCAGGCTGCCCTCGCGGGCGGCCAGGCCACCGTCTTCGCCCGCCAAGCGGCCATCCTGGCCGGCCAATTCGCCCTGCATCCGCGCGATCTCTACCAACGGCGCATATGCCCCCTGCGCTCGCTCGACAAAAGCTGCATCGCGGACCACATAGGCATTGCCGTTACGACGGAACCACACCATCGATTTGTCGCCGTCCCGCAGGCTTCTGACCTTCGCCAGATCGGCGCTGTCGCCATCGAACAGGACGTGATCCTTGCTGATCAGTGCCAGTCCGACTTTGGCATTGTCGTTGATCGACAACTGCACATTGTCGGCATGGAAACCTTCGGCGTCATCGGGAACCGGTGGTACGGGCGGGACAGGCGGCACGGCCGGTACCGGCGGAACGTGCGGCACCGGTGGAACGGGAGGTGCAGGGGGTACAGGCGTCGGTGCGGGCGGAGGGGGCGGCGGCGGCGGCGCCGGGGCAATGACATAGGCCGGTTCGGCGTCGGACGTCGGCGTCGGCTTGGTGTCGGGTTGGGGATTCGGTGTCGGCGCAGTCGCTGCGATGGCATAGCCCTCGCCATCCTGCGCGTCTTCGTGCACGGTCATCCCCGAGGCCTCGGTGAGCCGGTACGGCAGCACACCGGCCAATGCGACCAGCACCACCAGAAGCCAGCCGCGTGTGCGCGGCGAGGTGTCGTTTACCGATTGCTGCAACATGGTCAATCGCCTCTTGAGCGTCTGGAACGTGGGTGAGGCTCCGGCCAAGCCGGAGGGAAGCGGTTGCGCAACGCCCAGGCGCAGCAACAGGCGCCCGTAGGTCTGCGCTTGGGTGTGCTGCTGGCGCATGACGTGCGCGTCGCATGCCGCTTCGCGGTGCAGGGCATATTCGCGCGTAGCCAGGCGTGCCAGCGGATGAAAGAAAAACAGGCGCTGCGCCAATGCCGGCACCCAGCCCAGCCAGAGATCGCCGCGGCGGATATGCGCCAGTTCGTGTGCGATCGCCATGGCGGATTCCTCTGGCGTCAACGCATGATCCGTCGGCAACAACACGACCGGGGACAGCAAGCCCATCACTTGCGGCGAAGCGATGTCGTCGGAAACGCGCAGTCGCGGACAACGGCGCAACCCCAGCTCGCGCGCCTGCTGGCGACATAGCGCACGCACGGCAAGATCCTGGAGCGGACGCGAAGCACGCAGGCTGCGGCGCGTTTCGATGCCTTGCCGCAACACCCACAACAGTTGCACCGCCAGCGCCGCAAGCCACAACGCGAACAAGGCCAGGCGCCAGTCCAGTGGCTGGGGCGAAGCCTGCGAGATAGCGACGGTCGCCGGCGATGTCGGCGTCACGGCAATCGGTTGGATAGTCACCGGCACGGCAAGCTCGGATACCTGGAGAGCCACCGGCGCGGCCGGCGCGAGCACTGGCAAGCGCAGCGGCGTACCGACGGTCAGGCCAATCAACAGCTGCGCACCGAGCAGCCACCACAGCGTGCAACGCATTGCCGGTGCCAGGCGCGGCACGAATCGCATCAATGCCCAGAGTACGGCGAACAACAGCGCAGCCTGCATCGACGTCCAGGCCATGCGCTCGAACCAGATCGCGGCAAAGGTACCCATGCTCAGCCCTCCTTGCGCTTGGATTGCAACTGAGCCACCAGCGCTTCCAACTCGGCCAGTTCGGTGTCGCTGACGCTGGCCTGCTCGGACATCCAGGCCACGAAAGGCGAGACCGAACCGCTCAGGGTTTTCTCCACGAACTGCCCCACCGCGCTGCGCATGGCTTCGCCCGGCCCGGTCGCCGTGCTGTAGCGGTAAACGCCCTTGAGGTGACGACGCTTGAGATAGCCCTTGCTGCGCAGGCGCTCCATCATGGTCAGCACAGTCGAGCGTGCCAGACCGCGCTCTTCGCCGTAGCCGGTGGCCACTTCGCCGACCGATGCCGGTTCGTGTTCCGCCAGGTAATGCAGTAGCGCCAGCTCCTGGTCGCCGATCGAAGGTTTGTTCATGGTCGAGCCGCTCCGTGACTACACATGTCGTCAAGCTACGCCGTGACGACACGTGTAGTCAATAGGCCGACGGTCATCCGCCGGGCACCCGGCTCGTATTGAGAGCGATATGCCCTTTCGCCCCGCCAGGACCCGATCCCCGTAAAATAGACGGATGACCACCCCCGACCATTCCCCGCTCGGCAAGACGACCGTCTATGCCGACCGCTATGACCCTTCCCTGCTGTTTCCCATCCCCCGCCAGGCCAAGCGCGACGAAATCGGCGTCGATGGCGCCGCGCTGCCCTTCCACGGCGTGGACATCTGGAACGCCTACGAGCTGTCCTGGCTCGATCCACGTGGCAAGCCCATGGTTGCGATCCTGGAATGCCGGGTACCGGCGACCTCGCCGTCGATCATCGAATCGAAGTCCTTCAAGCTCTATCTCAATGGTTTTGCCGGCGAGCGCATCGCCAGCCGGAGCGAGCTGACAGCCACGCTGGAACGCGATCTGTCGCAAGCGGCGGGCGCACCGGTGGAGATCCTATTGAGCGATGCCAGCGGGCGCGATCATGCGATCGTCGATCTGGCCGGCACCTCGATCGATGCGCTCGAGCTGGATATCGACCACTACGGCCCGCCCCGCGCCGACTACCTGCATGGCGCAGATGAAGTGGTCGTCGAGGAAAGCCTGGTCTCGGATCTGCTCCGCTCCAACTGCCCGGTGACCGGCCAGCCCGACTGGGGCAGCGTGCAGATCGCCTATCGCGGCCCCAGGATCGATGCCGCCGGACTGCTGCGCTACCTGGTCTCGTTCCGCAATCACAACGAATTTCACGAGCAATGCGTGGAGCGCATCTACGTCGATATCATGGCCCGCTGCCACCCGCAGGCCCTGAGCGTCTATGCGCGCTATACGCGGCGCGGCGGACTGGATATCAATCCCTTTCGCAGCAGCGCTGCCGAAGTGCCCGTCAACGTACGCGGCGCCCGCCAATAAACACGGCCCCGGTAATCGGGGCTTCAGATCGGCGGCGCTAGGCTTTACGCTGTGCGATTGCCGCGCGGCACGATTGTCACGCGCCATGTTCGCGTCCTCTTCACGTTTCGCTTTTTCACTGTTCACGCCAACGGGTCTCTTGATCATGAAACTTTCCGCACGTTCCGCCGCCCTGTACAGCGCCATGTTTGCCGGCCTGCTGACGCTCAGCGCCTGCGGCAAGAGCGAACAGCCGGCCTCGAACCTGCCGGCCAATCCGGCCACTGCCAGCACGCCGGCCGCGCCGGCCCCGGCCACCACCGCTCCGGCGACCACCGGCACGGCGGCCGCCCCTGTAGCACCGGCGCCGGCCGGCACCAGTGCCGCCGCCCCGAGCGCGCCTGCCGCGGCACCCGCAGCCTCCCCGGCGCCGGCTGCAGCCGACGATCTGAAGGTCGCCAATGTCACCATCGGCGGCGCTGTCAGTGCCGATCACAAGGTGAGCAAGGCCAAGACCACCTTCGCACCGACCGACAAGTCCATCTATGCCAGCGTCGCCACCGAAGGCAACACCGACGGCGCCACGCTGAGCGCCAAGTGGAGCTACCTCGAAGGCAAGGGTCAGTTGGTCAACAGCACCAGCCAGTCGATCGCCACCGACGGCCCGGCTACCACCACCTTCCGCGTGCAGAATCCGAACAACTGGCCGGAAGGCAAGTACAAAGTGGAGATCGCGGTGAACGGAAAGACCGTCAGCTCGCAGGATTTCGAAGTCAAGAAGGGCTGAAGCGAGCTCGTCAGCGACAAGAAAAAGGCGCCTGTCGGCGCCTTTTTTATTTGCCTCGGCAGGCGATTCATCAGCATCCAGAACATATTCACTATGACGGGACGACCTGCTCACGTTGTGCTTGCTTTACTGCATCTCACGCATCGACCGATGCGTGCATCATGTATTGAGCATTCCCGTAGAGGTAGACGCTATGAATCAAGACACGATCAAGGGTCAATGGAAACAGCTGGGCGGCAAGCTCAAGGCGCAGTGGGGCAAACTCACCGACGACGATCTGAAAGTCGCCGAAGGCGATTCCCAGTATCTTTCCGGCAAGCTGCAAGAGCGCTACGGCATCGCTCGCGACGAAGCGGAAAAGCAGATCAAACAGTTCGAGAAGACAAACAACTTGCATTGACCGCGACGATCGCGCGTTCTGAGCGACACGTGACCGCCGTCCGCATGGCCGGCGGTCTTTCTGTAGCTCAGGCCGCCTGCAACGCGGTCGCCAGATCCGCCTCGATATGCTCGGGCGTGAACGCCGGCGGATAACGGCGCACGACATTGCCCTTGGGGTCGATCAGGAACTTGGTGAAGTTCCACTTGATCTCCTCCGTACCGAGCAGACCCTTGGCCTGTTGCTTGAGGTGGCGATACAGCGGATGCGCGGCATCGCCGTTGACCTCGACCTTGGCGAACATCGGGAACGTCACATCGTAAGTCAGCGCGCAGAACTGTTTGATCTCGACCTCGCTACCGGGCTCCTGCTGGCCGAACTGATCGCACGGAAAGCCAAGAATCGCCAACTCGTTCCGGTGTCGCCGATACAGCGCCTCCAGACCTTGGTATTGGTTGGTGAACTGGCACCGCGACGCCACATTGACCACCAGCACCCAGCGGCCAGCGAAACCGCGCATGGGCTGGTTGTCGCCATCGATGGTCGTGGCGTCGAAATCGTAGAAATGCGTCATGGCCGTTCCCCCCGTCGAATCGAAAGATGCGCGCAGGCTATCGACGTCGCGGCGATACGGCCAATCGATTTATTGACTGAGACTCATAGCCAGGGGCTATCGTTTGCGTAAGGCTATGATGCGTCGGCTCACTAGCCGCACTGGCTCCAACAGCAACATACCGAACAGGATGCCGGCGAGGCGCTCCAGGCCCGGACGAAAATCGGCATGGTCGTAGCTATCGGGCACCAGCACCACCAGGAAGGCCAACACAAACTGCGTGCCCACATAGTTGAGCCCATGCGATCCGCTTTCGATATGCCGGCCGACGGCCACACCGACAGCCACGGCAAGCAGTAGAACCCAGGGCCAGGGATGCACGGCGAGCAGGATCGCGCTCGCTATCAGACCGCCCGCGGTGCAACCGATCACGCGATGCATCAGCTTCTGCGACGTCGTCCCTCCGGAAGCGAGGCTGGCAAGCGGCACCATCATCACCGCCAGAATCGTCGTGCTGGATTGTCCGAGCTCCACCACGCCCGCAACGCGCCAGAACCAGGGGATCAAGGCGATCGCGACGCCGCCTTGCATGGCGTGCAGGAAAGCTGGCCGATGCCAAAGCGGTGGATGCGCCGCAGTCATAGGCGTGCGGGCCGTATCGTGCCGGCGCAGCGTCCATGCCGACAGGCCGCTGACCGCGATCGCAGCGAGCGTGCCGGTAAATACTTCGACAAAGCGCGACTGCGCGAACGCACTAAGAGGTTCGCGTGGAAACTCCATGCCGTCGATCAGCACCAGCGCGAAAGTCAGTCCGGTAAATAACCAGGCATAGCTGCGCCGTCCGACCAGGGCCATGTAGAGCGTGCCCCAGCCGACCAAGCCCAGGATAAGACTGAGCCACACCGTCGAATCGACGATCCACGGCGCGAGCAACCAGGCCGCGACGGCGCCGAGCCCGGTGCCGATTACCCGCAAGCTGCCGCGTAGAAGGCTTTCGGAGAAGCGCGAGCGCATCACCATATAGCCGCTGAAAGCCGCCCAGCCGATATTGCGCGCGCCCAGCAAGTGCGCGGCAGCGATCGCAAGCAAGACGGAAACGACCGCTTCCCATTCGTCCGTTGTGCGCGCGCCCGGGCGCATCCAGTGACGGAAGTCGGCGGCGAGGGTGCCGAGGACGCGGCGTAGGTCGGTGGCGGCTTCGCGGAGAGTCGGCATGCGCTGGATCGGGTAGCTCCGGCGCTATTTTAGTTCGCTTCGGGAAAATGTGAGCTTGATGGCTAAGCGTCCCCTCGCTCCAGCCTGCTCCCCCGGCGAAGCCAGGGGAGAGGGAGCACACGGGGGCCAGCCTAAGTGTTCAATCCACTGCCGGAAAATCCACCGTCGTATCGTTGATCCGGTTGAATGTATTGGTGAACGTAATCACCGCGATGGCCAGGCTGATTTCGACCAGCTGCGCATCGGTGTAGCCCGCGGCTTTGATCGCCGCGAATGCCTCGTCCGAGAGCTCGCCATGCGTTTGCGCAATCTGTTTGACGAAGGCGATCAGCGCATCGTGCCTGGCGTCGCCGGTCGGCTCGCCGTGACGAATATGCTTCAAACTCTCCGGCGACAGACCGGTCAGCTTGGCGATCAGACTGTGCGCGGCCACACAATAGGTACAACCGCCGATGCTGCTGACGGTCAGCTTGATCACTTCCACGTCCTGCTTGCTCAAGCTTCCCGCGGCCAAGGTCGCATCGGCCTGCAGCATGGCCTTGAGTGCGGCCGGCTGCAGCATGCCCATGGTGGCGTAGAGGTTGGGGACCTTGCCGATGCTCTTCTTGATCTGGGTGAAAACTTCGGCGCTGGCGCCGGTGGCGGTTTCGATGGCGGGGGTAGCGATGCGTGACATGGCGGATGCTCCTGTGTGCGGTTGAGTAGTACTGCTTGGTGCGCACTTTAGAGAGCTGCCGCGATAACCTTAATGCCTCATATTGTCACTTTTATGCTCTATCGTCTCACTGCCATCAGGCCAGCAGTGTCCGAGCCAGTTCCCGCAGGCGTAGGCGCTTGTCGGCGACGTTGCGGAAGAAGTCGATTTCCAACGCAATCGGCCGGCGCAACAGCACGGTGCGCTCCTGCCCGCGCTCTTCCTCGACGACCAGAGTCATGAACTGCTCCGTGCCTTCGCCGTCGAGAGACTTGCGGATCTCATGGTCGGTCACAAAGAAACGCAGGCGTGGATTCGGATCGAGCTTGCCCTGACTGTAGCCGATGTTGCGATCTTTCTTGAGCTTGAAGTAAGCGCTCTGCGCAAGGGCGGCCTCGAACGGCGAATCCTTCTTCACGCGGCAACCGTAGGTCCCCTGATTACCGCCCATGTAAAGCAGGGCATAAGGCAAGTTCGACGTGCTTGCCGCGCGATAGAGCTGACCGTCCTGCCGACGAAATTCGCGCAGCAGGTTCTCGAATAACGCATCGGTAATATCCAGGCCGAGAAAACGCTCGACAAACAGATGCACCGCATCGGCGCGCTCGGCCATCGCCTGCACGATCCCGTCGGCCACCTTGCCCGGCTTGCGCCGCGCAGCCTGGCCGTTGAAGGCGTGCGGATTGCGCAAGCTGCAATCTTCGTACGCATCGGCGTCGTAATCGCCAATGCCTTCGATCGAGACAATCGCGTGCTTGGCGTAAAGCGGTAACGGCCTCTCGCCGGTATCCACCTTGCGATCCACATCGAGGTTGACGATATGCAGCGGGTTATCGCATTCCGGACAGACCGCGTAATGCATCGTCTTGGGGCCACGCTGCTGAAACCACGGCGCCTTCTTTCCCGTTTCGGAATGGTAATTGCTCACCGTCAGCGTGACGCTGCGATGCTCGCCCTGGCGCAATTTGAAAATATCCACCCCTAGTCCCTTGTTGCGGCCTCATTCCCTGTAGGAATACCCCTCTCCGAACGCCGACACAACCCTGACGACAAGACGTCGTTCCTTGGCACACCCTGCCGACAGGAAGACGCCGAGCATCGGGCTAATCTGCTCTCACCCGCTGCGATGTCCGGATGGACAGGCACCGGGCATCTCACGCCAATCATGTCCAAGGAAGGTTACATGTCACCCAAATACTTCGTTGCGGCTCTGCCGCTGTATGCCATGTCGTTCGGCGCGCTGGCCAATACGCCCGCCCCTGTCGCGCTGGAACATCAGGCCATCTCGGCATTTCTCGAGACAGAAGGCCCGCTCACCCGGACGCACAATGAATTCGTTGTCGAAATCCTCAAGCAGAGCCACGACGGCAACCACATCATGGGCAGCCTGACCGAAACGGTTTCTGCCGCAAGCCACGCTGCGCCAACATCGCACTTCTTCTTCGCCCACCGCCAAGGCGATGGATGGGAACTGGGCATCGAAGGCTCCGAGGATTTCTCGGCCGCCCTGGACCGTATGCCGCTCGATACCATCGGGGAAAGCGAGCGCATGGCACTGCAACAGGGCGTCGCCGCCGAACCGGAGCATTGGCGCGCCGCTGGCCACGCGGTGAAGATCGGGTTGCCATGGCGTGCGGGCACCGCTTGGACCATGACTAGCGGGGCTCACGGCTTTTCTGGCTCATCGCGTCCTTACAACTCGCTCGATTTCTACAGCAGGCAGGACGGTAACAACGTGCGCGCCGCTGCGAACGGCACGGTCTACACAAGCTGCGCCAGGAACGGCAGCGCCCTGGTGACGATCGTGCACGACAATGGCTACAGAACCTCGTACTACCACATGGTACGGCTCGAGCCGCTGGACAACGGCACCCGCGTCAGTGAAGGCACCCGTCTTGGCTCGGTCGGTAACGGTCTGCCCTGCGGAGGCAGCTCCAGCGGCGCTCACGTTCACTTCTCTCTACTGGACGGACAGAACCGTCCCATGTCCGTCAACAATGTCGTGCTTGGCGGATGGACATTCCGGACGTCCATGTTCCCTTATCAAGGGAGCGCACAGCGGGCGAACAAGACGGTGTATCGCGGCAACCCGATATACAACTTCGGCAGCGCCGACCCGGGGCTGTGAGTATCGCGGCCAGTTGCCATCGGCGGGAATGTGGCATCGACGGCGGGGCGCGCATATGCATCCCGTTTGTGCGAGCGCAGGGACATACCAAGTAAGGAAAGTGGCGCGCCCGGAGGGATTCGAACCCCCGACCAATGGCTTCGGAAGCCACTACTCTATCCGGCTGAGCTACGGGCGCGTGCCGCCGGGCTGATGCCGGCGGAGCGTGGGAGTATAGCGGAGGTTGCGGGGTACGCCCAGCCTTGAGGCTGAAAGCCCCCCTCATCTGCCTGCCGGCATCTTCTCCCCCGGCTTAAGCCCTGTCTCTTGATCACATCTTGGTGGCTATCTGCTTAGCGAGCAGATAGCCTTCCATGCGTTCTTGCAGGCGAGCCCAGCCATGCCACAGAGCCTCCCAACCGGGTCGGCCCGTTCGTTTGGTGTCGGCAAATCCCC
>NZ_DATCRY010000043.1:0-27997 GCF_036568765.1 Dyella sp.
GGGCTTACACGGTGATTGGCATACAACCCGGTCGCGCCGGCACCGATCAGGGCCGGCGTATTCGGCATGCAGCGCACGATGGGCAGGCCATGCCCGAACCAGCGCTCGAGCTGGTCGACCCGTACACCCGCGGCAATGGAGATCAGCAAGGGGCGGCGGCGCTGCAAGTCATCGCGCAGCTCGCTTTGCAGCGCGGGCATGATGTGCGGCTTGACCGCCAGCAGCAGGATATCCGCCTCGGCCGCGGCGAGTCGGTTCTCGGCAAAACAGGCCACGCCGAATTCACGGCCGAGCTCCTGGCGCGCATCGGCGCGCGGTTCGGCCACGCGGATGGTCGAGGCGGAGGTGCCGGTCTTGAGCAGTCCGCCGATCAGGCTGCGCGCCATGTTGCCGCCGCCGATAAAAGCAATGTGAGTCATGCCGCTTCCTGGACAAATGGAACCTGCGTACCTTAACTCATCGGCGTGTCACACCCGGCTGCTTGAATAAGCCACTGTTTCGCCCACCCGGTTCGCACTTTGGGCATAGACCTGTAGGCAAGGCTGGTGGGGCAGGCCACCGCCCGAGTAGTATCGGGCCGCTGCCTGAAGGGGATGGCGGCAACCGGTTCGGCGCTGTCGGCCGTGCCCGTCCCCAAAAGGCCATATAACAAGCAATTGGACTTGAGGTTTTAGGGGGAACCGATGGATATCGCCGAACTGCTGGCCTTCTCGGTGAAGAACAAGGCATCGGACTTGCACCTGTCCGCCGGCCTGCCGCCGATGATTCGCGTGGACGGCGACGTGCGCCGCATCAACATCCCGGCGCTGGAGCACAAGCAGGTCCACTCGCTGATCTACGACATCATGTCGGACAAACAGCGGCGCGACTACGAAGAGTTCTTCGAAACCGACTTCTCGTTCGAGATACCCGGTCTGGCGCGCTTCCGCGTCAACGCCTTCAACCAGAACCGTGGCGCCGGTGCGGTGTTCCGTACCATTCCCTCCGAGGTGCTGACCCTCGAGGACCTGGCCGCACCGCGTATCTTCCGTGAGCTGATCGAGCAGCCCCAAGGACTGATCCTGGTGACCGGACCGACAGGTTCGGGTAAGTCCACCACGCTGGCGGCGATGGTCGATCACATCAACAAGAACGAGTACGGCCATATCCTCACCGTCGAGGATCCGATCGAATTCGTACACACCTCGCAGAAGTGCCTGGTCAACCAGCGCGAGGTGCACCGCGACACCCACGGCTTCAACGAGGCGTTGCGCTCGGCGCTGCGTGAAGACCCGGACTATATCCTCGTCGGCGAGTTGCGCGATCTGGAGACCATCCGTCTGGCGCTGACCGCGGCGGAGACCGGCCACTTGGTATTCGGCACCCTGCATACCAGTTCGGCGGCCAAGACCATCGACCGTATCATCGACGTGTTTCCGGCCGGCGAGAAGCCGATGGTGCGCTCGATGCTGTCCGAATCGCTGCGCGCGGTCATCTCGCAGACCTTGCTCAAGAAGGTCGGCGGCGGTCGCATTGCGGCCCACGAGATCATGGTCGGCATTCCGGCGATCCGTAACCTGATCCGCGAGGACAAGGTCGCGCAGATGTATTCATCCATCCAGACCGGCCAGCAGTACGGCATGCAGACGCTGGACCAGATCCTGCTCGACCTGGTCAAGCGCGGCTTGGTGACGCGTCAGCAAGCGGTCGGTTATGCGAAGGCCAAAGAGCAATTTAAATAATGGGTGAGGGTAGGCGTCTACCTTTTTTACCTCACCCCTGACCCTCTCCGAGGGAGACCACCATGAGCGACTTCGATTTCACCTCATTCCTCAAGCTGATGGTCCACAAGAAGGCCTCCGACCTATTCATCACGGCCGGTATCGCGCCGTCGATGAAGGTGCAAGGCCGTGTGGTTCCCATTACGCAGAGCCCGCTCTCGGCGCAGCAATCGCGCGACATGGTGATCAACATCATGACGCCCTCGCAGCGCGAGGAGTTCGAAAAGACCCACGAGTGCCAGTTCGCGATTTCCGCCCAAGGCGTGGGCCGCTTTCGCGTCTCGTGCTTCTACCAGCGCAACTGCGTCGGCATGGTGCTGCGCCGGATCGAATCGAAGATCCCGACGATCGAAGAGCTGAGCCTGCCGCCGGTAATCAAGCAGTTGGCGATGACCAAGCGCGGCATCATCATCTTCGTGGGCGGTACCGGTACCGGTAAATCGACCTCGCTGGCGTCGATGATCGGCTACCGCAACCAGAACTCGACCGGGCATATCATCACCATCGAAGACCCGATCGAATACGTGCACAAGCACGAAGGTTGCATCATTACCCAGCGCGAACTGGGCATCGATACGGACAGTTGGGAAAACGCGCTGAAGAACACCCTGCGCCAGGCTCCCGACGTGATCATGATCGGCGAAGTGCGTACCCGCGAAACCATGGAGTACGCGATCAACTTCTCCGAAACCGGTCATCTTTGCTTGTGCACTCTGCACGCGAACAATGCCAATCAGGCGCTGGATCGCATCCTGCACTTCTTCCCGGAAGATCGGCGGCAGCAGTTGTTCATGGACTTGTCGCTGAACCTCAAGGGGATCGTCGCGCAGCAGTTGATACCCACCCCGGACGGCAAGGCGCGTCGCGTCGCAGTCGAAGTGATGCTGGGCACGCCGCTGGTGCAGGATTACATCCGCCAGGGCGAGATCCACAAGCTCAAGGAAGTGATGAAGGAGTCGACCAACCTGGGCATGAAGACCTTCGACCAGAGCTTGGTCGAGCTCTATCACGCCGGCGAAATCTCCTACGAAGATGCCTTGCGTCACGCAGACAGCTCGAACGAAGTGCGCTTGCGTATCAAGCTCGCGCAAGGCGGCGACGCGCACACGCTGTCGCAGGGCCTGGATGGCGTGGAACTGGAGGAAACGCGCGACAGCAACCAGTTCGGCGGCGGCATGTATCAGCGCTGATCCTTCGGTTTCTTGACACAAAAAGGAGCCCTTGCGGGCTCCTTTTTATTTTTGCGACCGTATGGCCGCCTGCGCGATCACGTACCGGAAGATTTGCTCGATGCCGCGGCGCTGCCGACCGTCAAACCGCTGGCATCGACGCTCTTGACGCCCTTGACCTTCTTGGCGATCGCTTCGGCATGGGTCTTTTCCATCTTGGTGGCGACCGTACCGCTCAAGGTCACTACACCCTCGGTGGTGCTGACCGAAATATCCGTAGCCTTGACCGCCTTATTGGCAGCGAATTCGGATTTTACCTTGGTGGTGATCCAAGCGTCATCGACTTTGCCTGGTACGGTCTGGTTATCCGAGGATTTGCTCATGGCGGCGCTTGAATCCTGCGCGACAGCCTGGGTCAACGGCAGTGCACCGAACGCAGCAACAAAGCTGGCGGCGATCAGAGCTTTGCGAAGTGAAATAGACATGGCGACCTCCTTGCTGAAAAGGAATGCTGTCGATAAGGACAGACGGTTTGCCAAACTCGACAATAACCGTGATGCCATGGCATCAAGAAGCGGGTGAACGCGATGTGGCCGTTGGATGATGACGTTCAGCGCGGGAGAGGGAACGCGAAATTGGCGTGCGCGTGCCGTCGAAACTTTGCTAGTCGTATAGCAAAACGGGGCACTTGCGCGCCCCGTTCCGTATTCCGTGCTTATCGACGGCGTTTTATCGACAGCTTATTTCACTTCGACGTTATTGGTGACCACCAGGCCATGCTCGTCAACGTGCGCTTCGCCACCGAGATTCTTGATGCGTGCCGCCTGCATACGCATCGATTCGAATTGTGCCTTCGAGCGAGCCGCGGCTTGCTGTTGCTCCTTCGCAGCATCGCCGTCATCGCCTTCTTTATTCATCGTCGCGGTGATCTGCGCCAACTGCTCGGACTTTGCTTCCATGGCCTGCACCCAGGTCATGTACATGTCGCCGCTCAGATGCATGCGCATCATACGACCGGCGTCGCCTTCGCTGGCCTTCAGCAGATCGCCAAGCTTGCTGTCTTCGCCAGCACCGATGCCTAAAGCCAGGGCCTTGTCGTTCATGGCGGCCCAGGCAGGCTGACCGAGCGTTGCCGTCATGTTCTCAGGCAGCGCAACGGGTTTGCCGTCCTGGGTCAGCTTGAGCTGGCCTAGCGCCGGCATGCCGACCTGGCCAAGGGCGATCAGGCCAGCAGGGTTGCTGGTGGCCAGCAGTACACGACCGGTGAACTTGGGCAGGGTCGCGTTCGGATCCGGCGCGAAACTGTCCAGCACAATGCGCAGACCTTGCATGTCGCCGAACGGTGGCATTGCAGCGCGATCGGCCAGCTGGCCGATCTTGGCAAACTGATCGTTCATATCCAGCAGCGCCGGGCAGCTGAATGGTTTCGCCGCGACGGCATCGGCTTGCGCAGACCAGAATGTGCGCAGATCTTTCACCGGCAGCGCGATGCTCAGATCGAACGGTGCATCGGCATCGGTACCCAGGCCCGGAAGGGCGACTTTCAAGCCGGAGAACGCTTTGACGATGTCATCGGCCAGGGCGAGGTCAAAACGGGCAGTCTGCCGCTTGGCATCGAGCGTCGTGTAACCGAAGCTCATCGACGGCACGCGGGCGGCAATACGCGCCGTGTCGGCCTGGCAACTGGCAGGAACCTGCATCTGGTTGGCTACCGGCTCGCCGGTCTTGGCCGCTTCGCTTTCTGCATGCGCCTTGAGCATGGCGGCAAAGAAGGGATCTTTGCCGCTGGAGGCCAATGCGAGCGTCCGCGCCACGTCGAGTTGGCCGACGATGTAAGGCTTGTACCCCTTGTCTTTGGCGATTTGCTTGAGGCGGCCATCGTCCTGCAGGCTCTTGGCCGGGCGATCCAGGCCCAATACCTGCCGTAGCACGGCTTCGGAGGCGTCGGCCGGCAGCAGCGCGGCAACGGCCTGTTTACCCACCGTAGCCAGAATGACCTGGGTGCCGGCTTCGGTCGATACGTGTTTGCGGTACGACTGGTTGCCGATGCTGGCCGTGTCGAGCTTCTTGCCATAGGCGGTTTCCAGGCGGCCGACGAAGGCATCGAAGGCCTTCGGGTCGGTCAGCTGGATACGTGCCACCGGTGCAAGACCGACGCCGTAGAACGCCGAGTAACCCTTCAGATCGAGACCATTGTTCTGTGCGAACGTTTCGATTGTCTTGCCGTCCAGCTCGGCGATAAATGCCTTGAGCAAGCGTGCGCTATCGGGGTCCTTCATGTCCTCGGCAGCCACCTTCAGCTGCGCAATCTGCTGGTGCAGCTCGGCATCGGCCTGGCTCAGCAGCGCCGAACGCGTGCTGTCGTCAAGCACATCCAGGTTGGCCACCACGTACGGTGTGTCAGCCGGAACGAAGGCCAGCGGGGCATCTTTGTCCTTGTGTGCACAGGCGGCCAGCAGCAGTGTGCCTGTCAGGCCGAGCGCAACTAAGCGCGTCGTCGGTCGCATCTTGATTCCTTGTGGAAGATGATTTTTTGCGCCGCACATTATGCCTTCTTTACGGGTAGCCATAACGTGTAGCTAACAAAAAAGTTTGTTCTTTCGTGCGCTCTGCCAAGGAGCCCTTGTTTTGTCTGATGATGATCGTCATCTAAGATGCCATCCGTCATCCATCCAACGAGGCTCCCTATGCAAGCCACCGACCCCATCGTGATTGTTTCGGCGGTACGTACGCCGTTGGGGCGTTTTCTGGGCGAGCTCACGCCGTTGCCGGCATCCGCGCTGGGCGCAGCTGCGGCGAAAGCCGCTCTGGAGCGCACGGGACTTGCGCCCGACCGGGTTAGCGAAGCGATCTTGGGTTGTGTCCTTCCGGCTGGGCAGGGGCAGGCGCCAGCGCGTCAGGCCGCGCGAGCGGCCGGTATCCCGGACGCGGTCGGCGCCACCACCGTCAACAAAGTCTGCGGGTCGGGCATGAAGGCCACCATGCTTGCGCACGATCTCCTGCTGGCCGGTAGCGCCGATGTCGTGCTGGCCGGAGGCATGGAAAGCATGTCCAACGCACCTTACTTGCTACCCAAGGCGCGCTCGGGCTATCGCGCGGGGCATCAGCAGGCGCTCGATCACATGCTGCTCGACGGCCTGGAAGATGCCTATGAAGGTGGCCGGCCCATGGGCGATTTCGGCGAGGCGACGGCGGCAGCCTATGGTTTTGACCGCGCCGCACAGGATGCCTATGCGATGGAAACGTTGCGTCGCGCGCGAGCGGCGGTAGAGCAGGGCATCTTCGATGCCGAGATTGTTGCCGTGGAAGTGCCTGGGCGCGGTGGCGCGGTCGCTGTGTCGCGCGACGAGCATCCGTTAAAGGTCGATCCGGGCAAGATTCCGACGTTGCGCCCGGCCTTCCGCAGCGATGGCACGATCACGGCGGCCAGTGCTTCAGCGAATGCCGATGGTGCGGCGGCCTTGCTGCTCACGCGGCGCTCGCTTGCCGAGCGCGAGGGTTTGCCGATCCTGGCCGAGATCCGCGGCCATGCCACGCATAGTCAGGCCCCTGAATGGTTCACCACGGCGCCTGCGCCGGCGATCCGCAAGCTGCTGGATAAAGTCGGCTGGTCGGTGGGTGACGTGGATCTGTTCGAAATCAATGAGGCGTTTGCCGTGGTCGCGATGGCGGCTATGCGCGAACTGGGTATCGGCCATGACATCTTGAATGTGCACGGTGGGGCGTGCGCGCTGGGTCACCCGATCGGTGCGACGGGCGCGCGTTTGATCGTCACCTTGCTGCACGCATTGCAGCGGCATGGACTCAAGCGCGGCGTGGCCTCGTTGTGCATCGGTGGCGGTGAGGCAACGGCGATTGCGATCGAGCGCGTGTAATTGCGGCTGCCACGACCCCGGCTCATGGAGAAGCGGTAAACCTCGGAAAGTTACGCGCTCTTTGCCGGGGTGGCATGCGGACATTGGTAAGTACTTGACTCGTCCCCGACCCTCCCCTTTGAACAGGGGAGGTAGCAAGGCATCAGCGCCCCATAACCTCGCAAAGCACCGCCATCCGCACGAACACACCATTGCTGACCTGCTCGAGGATACGCGATTGCGCGCCATCGGCCACTTCCGACGCAATCTCGATACCGCGGTTGAGCGGGCCTGGATGCATCACCAGGCAGCCTTTGCCGGCGCGTGCCAGGCGACGATTGTCCAGGCCGAACCGCGCGAAATAAGCGCTTTCGTCTGGCAGATCCGTCGACGCCATACGCTCTTTCTGCAGGCGCAGCATGATCGTCACGTCGACGCCGTCAATGGCCTGGTCGAAATTGTCCGATAGCGTGCAACCGGGGAAGTCCTTCGCATCCGGCATCAGGCCGGCCGGGCCGCACAGACGGATATCCTTCACGCCCAGCGCGCGAAGCGCGTGCACATCCGAGCGCGCCACGCGCGAGTGCTTCACATCGCCGCAGATGACAACCTTGAGCTGGGAAAAATCCGGCCGGTGCTCGCGAATAGTCAGCATGTCGAGCAGCCCCTGGGTCGGGTGTGCGCGATTGCCGTCGCCTGCATTGATCACCGACACGCCGCTCATTGCATGGCGCACCAACTCATCGGGCGTGCCGGATACCTTGTGGCGCACCACGATCGTATCCAGGTGCATCGCCTCGAGTGTATGCAAGGTGTCGAACAAGGCTTCGCCCTTGCTGGTCGAGGACAGGCCGATATCGAAATTGATCACGTCCGCACCGAGCCGGCGCGCGGCCAGCTCGAACGACGTTCGCGTGCGTGTCGATGGCTCGAAGAACAAGTTCAACACCGTGCGGCCGGTCAGCAGGTCGAGCTTGCGCGTGCCATGCGCGCAGGCATCGCGCATCGAAACGGCCCGGTCGAGCAGGCGTTCGATGGTGGCGCTGGGCAGGTGTTCGAGCGAGGTCAGATGACGCAGGCGTTGGGTCATAGTGATGGATCGGTGCGTATGAGGAAGACGGGCGGGGCTCATGATGCCATCCCGGGCAGGGGTTGGCTGACGCCGCTGAGCCAACGCTCGAGGATAACCGCGGCGGCTTCGGCATCGATCTTAAGGGCATCGCTCTTGCGCTTGAGGCCGGCGGCGCGTGCCTGGGCGAAGCGTTGTGCGGCTTCGCGCGAGGTATGGCGCTCGTCGACCAGCACCACGGGCAGGCCGTAACGCTCGCCCAACTGCTCGGCGAACCGACGCGCGGCCCGGCTGGCCGGTTGCTCCTCGCCCTCCAGGGTCAGCGGAAGGCCGACCACCAGGGTATCGGGTAGCCAGTCCTTGCGGAGGCTGTCCAGTTGGGTCCAATCGGGAACGCTTTGGCGATTGGGAATGGCGGCGATGCCACGTGCGCTGGCGGTCAGCCGGTTGCCCACGGCCACGCCGATCAGCCGGCTGCCGTAGTCGAAACCCAGGGCACAGCTCATGCGTGTCCCGCGTAACCGAGTAGTTGCAGAGGGTCGACGCCAACCAAGCCGGCGGCGGCGCTCCAGCGCTCCTCCAACGGCGTATGAAACACCACCCGTTCGCTGGCCTCGACGGTCAGCCAGGCGTTGTCCTTGAGTTCCTGCTCCAGTTGCCCGGCGCTCCAGCCAGCGTAGCCCAGTGCCATCATGGCCAGGCGTGGTCCTTCACCAGCGGCCATGGCCACTAGAATGTCGCGCGATGTGGTGACGGACCAGTCGTCATTGATGCGGTAGCTCGACTCCCAGTGTCCATGCTCGCGATGCAGTACGAAGCCGCGCTCCTGCTGCACCGGTCCCCCGATCAATACGGGCGCATCGGCCAGGTCGGCATCCGAGCACCCCAGTTTCATCTGGGCCAGCACATCGCCGAGGCGGTATTCGGACAACTGGTTGATCAGCAGGCCCACCGCACCGTCTTCATCGTGCTGGCAGACGAAGGCGACGCCGCGGCAGAAGGGCGGTTCCGCCAAGCTGGGCATGGCGATCAGGAAGTGGCCGGCGAGGGTTGGCTGACTGGGGGAGGTCATGGCTCCATTGTAAGCCTATGGCGTGAACGGAGGGGCGTTGCCGAACGAAATACGTGCTTTATGTCTAGCTATCGTGTTGAGACTAAAGACATGTGGTGTAGGCGTGAGGTGAGTCTGCGTGGGAATGCTCCGCACATTGCCCTCTCACGCCAACTACCGCGTCTTCAACACATCCCCCGGCTGAAACAGCCAGGTCCGCGTGATGTAGAGCTCATCCACGCGTTCCTTGTCCGCAGGCAAAGCGGGAAACGGTGCCGCCAGTCGCACGATGCGCTTGGCCGATTCGTCCAGCAGCGGCTGGCCCGAACTCTTGATGACATCGATGCTCTTGATGCTGCCGTCATGGTTGAGCGCTACCGTCAGCACCAGCTCGCCATGGACGCCGCGCTGACGCGCCTCATTCGGATAGTTGAGGTTGCCAATGCGCTCGATGCGGTCCACCCAGCCGCGCATATAGGCAGCGTAAACGTATTCCTTGGTGTTGGCCGAAATGAACTTCTTCTTCGGCCGCTTGGCGTAGGCCTCGCTCTTGTCGCGCAATTCGGCGGCCAGCCGGGCCATTTCTTCTTGCCGGCGAAGTTCGTCGGCGCTCTGCTGGTCGGTCGTGGCGGTCTGGCCGCTATCGCTGTCGACCGTCTGCGGGCTCTGGCCTGTGGTGGTGACCAGGCGCTGCGAGGTCGCCTCGCGTGGTGCTGGCGTGGCGGCATCGACATGCTGTGGCGCGGTGCCTTGGGTTTCGACCGGCAGCAAGCCCGAGAACGGTTGGGAAGGTCGCGCTGCCTTGTCGCTCTGGCCGCCGCCGGCGTTGTTGGCCTGCGCCAGGAAGTCGGCCTGGTCCGGCGCCTCGCGGTTGGCCACGTCCACCAGGGTCACATCCAGGGTCGGCAGGCTGGGCGTAGGTTTGGCGTAGTGGAAGGTGAGGCCCAGCAACAGCACGCCGTGCAGCAGTAGCGAGAACAGCAGCGTGGCGCCGATAGGATCGGCGCCGTTGTTCGGGCGGGCGGTAGCGGTCACGTGCGCTTAGGTTCCGGAGGCAAGGGTGTCGATGACATCGAATAATTGTCCGGCAATATTAAGGCCGAATTGTGCATCGAGCTCGCGCACGCACGTCGGCGATGTGACGTTGATCTCGGTGAGGTAGTCGCCGATGACATCCAGACCGACGAAAATCAGGCCGCGTCGCTTGAGTTCCGGCGCCACCTCAGCGGCAATCCAGCGATCGCGCTCGGACAGCGGTACGCCTACCCCCCGGCCACCAGCGGCCAGGTTGCCGCGGAACTCGTTGCCCTGGGGGATACGCGCCAGCGCGTAGGGCACCGGTTCGCCATCGATCAGCAGAATCCGCTTGTCGCCTGCGCTGATCTGCGGGATGTACTTCTGCGCCATGGTGAATTGCCGGCCTTCGCCGTGCGGACCGCCAGCCAGGAGCGTCTCCAGCATGGAGTTCAGGTTGGTATCGCCGGCTTTGACCCGGAAGATGCCGCGCCCGCCCATGCCGTCCAGCGGCTTGAGCACTACTTCGCCATGTTCCTCGGCAAAGCGGCGCAGCTCGCCGGCATGGCGCGAGACCAGGGTCGGTACCATGCACTGCGGAAAGTGCGTGGCAAACAGCTTTTCGTTGCAGTCGCGCAAAGCCTGCGGGTCGTTGATAACCAGAACGCCGGCTTTCTGTGCCAGCTCCAGTACCATCGTGTCGTAAAGAAATTGCGGGTCGACGGGTGGATCCTTACGCATGAGCACCACATCGAGCTCTCGCAGATCGGTCCAGCGCGCTTCCTCCAGGCTGTACCAGCCCTTGGGATCGTCCTTGACCGTCAGCTCGGCCACTCGCCCCCAGGGAATGCCGTCGCGAATCGCCAGGTCGCCCTGCTCCATGTAAAGCAGGCGGTGCCCGCGCCGCTGGCCCTCCAGCAGCATCGCAAAGGTCGTATCCTTCACGATCTTGATGTTCCCGATGGGGTCCATAAGTACGGCGACCGACAGGGTCATCGTCATTCTCCGGTAGCGCAATTATGTGAAAACGGCCATGTTCGCCGAGGCCATCCTTGGGCGGCAAGGTTGGGGACGGCCGGCTCCCGGAACAAGGCCGCCCTCCAGTCGAATGTGAAGACGTGGGAATCGCGATTTCGGAAGCAGTGTAAGCAATTGCAGCTTGACGTCACGGCAGTGAAGGCGGTAAACAGCAAATGCATAAAAGCCCGCCTGACGAGCGGGTTACGGAATCATTCTTGCGGAATTCTTGGATTTCTACCGAGCCGGCAGCCAAAGAGCTGACGGCTATGCGTTTACCTGAGCCGGGGCAGGTTGCAGGGGGGGTACGTGAACTTGAACGTAAATGGCAATGGCCTGGCCGGTCTGAAGGTCATGGTTATCGACGACTCCAAGACGATCCGCCGTACGGCGGAGACCTTGTTGAAGAAGGAAGGCTGCGACGTGCTGACCGCCGTCGACGGTTTCGAGGCCTTGGCCAAGATTTCCGACCAGCGTCCGTCGATCATCTTCGTGGACATCATGATGCCGCGCCTGGACGGCTACCAGACGTGCGCGTTGATCAAGAATAATCCGCAGTTTCGCGGCACTCCGGTGATCATGCTGAGCTCGAAGGACGGTCTGTTCGACAAGGCTCGCGGACGCATCGTGGGTGCGGAACAGTATCTGACCAAGCCGTTCACCCGCGATGAACTGCTGGGCGCTATCCATCGACATGTCAGCAGCACGGTTTGAACCTTGCGCGACTACAGCATCTGAGGGGGAGCTGTGGCCAATATCCTAATCATCGACGATTCGCCGACCGACGTACGCGTGTTCACCACGCTGCTTGAGCGGGCGGGTCATCGTGTCGAGTCCATCGGCAACGCCGAGGAGGGCATCGAGCGCGTGCGCGCCGAGCTGCCTGACCTGGTGATCATGGACGTGATCATGCCGGGCATGAATGGCTTCCAGGCCACCCGGACGCTGACGCGCGACCCGGTGACCGCCGGCGTGCCGATCGTGATGATCACGACCAAGTCGATGGAGACCGACCGCGTATGGGGCCTGCGCCAGGGCGCGCGTGCCTTCATCACCAAGCCGGTCAACGAAAAAGAGCTCCTGGCTTGCATTCATGACCTGCTGCCCAGTGCGGCAGCCTAAGGGCATTCATGAGCCAGCACTCCATGACTCCCTTCGAAACCCTGGCGCACTACGAGCGCCTGTCGCTGGCGCACGCCCTCGAGTCGCCTTCGACCCTCGAAGCCCCCGGCTTGTGGCGTGGCATCGGTTATCGCGCCGGCAGCCGCTCGTTCGTCAGCGGCATCGACGAGATCAACGAGCTGCTGGCCGTGCCGCCGCTGACCCCGGTGCCCGGGACGCAGACCTGGCTGCTGGGCATCGCCAACGTCCGCGGCAACCTGGTGCCGGTGATCGACTTGGCGCGCTTCCTGTTCGGCGAGCGTACCCAGCCCACCGAACGCAGCCGCCTGCTGGTGGTACGCCAGGGCGCAGGTAGCGTCGCTTTGTTGGTGGACGAGGTGTTCGGGCAGCGCACCGTCGATGCGGAACAGCGTCGCGACGCCGAACCCGAAAGCGATCCTCGCCTTACCCGTTTCGTCGACGACCTGGTCGGGGAGCAGCGGCTGGGCTTGTTCAGCATGAACCGGCTGGTGCGCGCGCCTGACTTCCGTCAGGCCGCGGCCTGACGCGTCGAAAGCTTGGGACCCCGGCGCCATTCGCGGCCGGGACAACGAATGGTTCGAGGGGCCTTCAGAGAAGAAGCCCCGGATGTCGCCGGCCATGAGGCCGGTGCGATGTACACGGCGAGGTGAAGAGCATGAGCACTACAGGGGGCGTCGGCAGGGAACGGAACTATTCCGGCATCATCATCGTTGCGCTGCTGATCATGATCAGCTTCGCCGTGCTGGATTTCGTCCTGCTCACCATCAAAGGTGGCGAAGATCGCGAAGCGATCGGCCTGACCACGCAGATCCAGGTGCTCTCGCAGCAGACGGCCAAGTACGCCCTCGAAGCGGCGGACGGTAACGTCGAGTCGTTCAAGGAGCTGGAGAACAACCGCAACTCCATCGATTCGGCCGTGCAGCGCCTGAACAAGGGCGATCCCAAGGGCAGCATGCAACCCTACGCCGACGGCAATGCCTCGCCGGCCGGCCGCGCGGTATCCGCCCTGACCAGCGCCTGGAACCAGCTCGACAGCGATATCGGCAAGATCCTTTCCAACAAGGCGCTGGTGCTCGATTCGGCACAGCGTTCCAACACCCTCTCGCGCGAACTGCCGCTACTGAACTCCAGCATGGAGCAGGTAGTGAACATTCTGCAGCAGCGCGGCGGCAGCGCGGAACAGACCTACACCTCGGCGCGACAGATGCTGCTCGCCGACCGCATGATCCGCCGCGTGCAGGAAGTGCTGCAGGGCGGCGATGCTTCCCAGCCGGCCGCCGACGGCCTCTCGCGCGACGGCCAGCTTTACGGCAGCGTGCTCAACGGCTTGCTCGCGGGTAATTCGGATATCGGTGTGCGTTCGATGGGCGATGCCAACGCGCGCAAGATCCTGACGGACATGCAGAGCAAGTGGAACGATGTGCAGGATCCGATCAACAAGCTGATCAGCGCGGCCGGCAACCTGAGCGAAGTGAAACGCTCCGGCAACCAGGCCTCGCTCGATTCGCAGAACGTGCTGCTGCGCGCCAACGAGCTGTCCGACCAGATCGGCAAGCTGCCATTGCGCCGCCTGTTCCCGAATGTCTGGTGGGGCGTGCTCGGCGCCGCCGGCGCGGCCTTGTTCGCCGTGTTGCTGGTGCTGCAGCAGATCGGCGACCAGCGCCGCCGCTTCCGTGAGTCGACCGAGCTCAACCAGCGTAACCAGGAAGCGATCATGCGCTTGCTGGACGAAATGGGTTCGCTCGCCGAAGGCGACCTGACCGTCAAGACCACCGTTACCGAGGACATCACCGGCGCTATCGCCGACTCGGTGAACTACGCGATCGACGAGTTGCGCACCCTGGTGACCACGATCAACGAGACCTCCGAACAGGTGTCCTCGTCGGCACAGGAAACCCAGACCACCGCACGCCATCTGGCCGACGCGGCCGAACACCAGGCGCAGCGAATCAGCTCGGCGACCACGCTCATCAACCAGATCGCCAACTCCATGGACAATGTGTCCAAGGACTCGGCCGAATCGGCCGACGTGGCCGAGCGCTCGGTGCAGATCGCGTCGCGCGGTGCCGAGGTGGTGCGCGAGACGATCTCGGGCATGGACTCGATCCGCGATCAGATTCAGGAAACCTCCAAGCGAATCAAGCGCCTGGGCGAATCCTCGCAAGAAATCGGCTCCATCGTGGAACTGATCAACGACATTGCCGAACAGACCAATATCCTGGCATTGAACGCAGCTATCCAGGCGGCCTCGGCCGGTGAAGCGGGCCGCGGTTTCGCGGTGGTGGCGGACGAAGTGCAGCGCCTCGCGGAACGCTCCGCGAGTGCGACGAAGCGAATCGAAACGCTGGTGCAGACGATTCAGTCCGATACCAACGAAGCGGTGAACTCGATGGAACAGACCACCGCCGAAGTGGTGGCCGGTGCCCGTCTGGCCGAGGATGCCGGTAGCGCGCTGGGCGATATCGAACGTGTGTCGCACGATCTGTCCGCGCTGATTCAGAACATTTCCGCCGCGGCGCGCCAGCAATCGGCGGCGGCGACGGATATTTCGCAGTCGATGAACGCGATTCAGGAAATTACCTCGCAGACTTCGCAAGGTGCCAGCCAGACGGCCGACTCGATCGGTTACCTGGCACAGCTGGCCAGCGACCTGCGCCGTTCGGTGGCGCACTTCAAGCTGCCGGGTTGACGATGAGCCGAGCGTTCGCAACGACAAGGAAAGCCCGACGGTTGCGAGCCGCGACAGGGGCAGGCGCAGAGATGGCCGTATGAGACTTCAAGACCACATCGATTTCACCACGTTGCAGTGGGTCAAGCCGGAGCTCGATGAGACGCTCGCGCTCGCGCGCGAAGCGCTCGAGTCCTATGTCGACAACCCGACCCAGCGCGATGCCATGCGCTCATGCGCCGACAGCCTGCACCAGGTGCAAGGTACCTTGCGCATGGTCGAGCTCTACGGCGCGGCGATGGTCGCCGAGGAAATGGAAACCCTCGCCATCTCGCTGCTCGAAGACCACGTCGCCCAGCGCGAGGAGGCGTATGCCGCGCTGATGCGCGGCTTGATGCAACTGCCCGACTACCTCGAACGCCTGTCCAGCGGCCACCGCGACGTACCGGTGGTGCTGCTGCCGCTGCTCAATGACCTGCGCTCCAGTCGCGGCCAGCAGGCCCTGCATGAGTCGGCGCTGTTCAACCCCGATCTCGAAGCGGCGCTGCCGCCCGAAGTTCCAGGCGCGCCGAACAAGGAGACCGCCGATCACAAGCGTGGCGAGATCGCCGAGCTGCGCGTGCGTTTCCAGCAACAACTGCTGTCCTGGTTCCGCGGCCAGTCCGAAGGTGGGCTGGCCGGTATGCGCCAGACCCTCGATGCGATCTGCGCACGTTGCTACAGCATTCCCGGTCGCCGTCTGTGGTGGATCACCTCCGGCTTGCTCGAAGGTCTGCAACAAGGCGCGTTGAAGAGCCATGCCACCGAAGTGCGCCAACTGGTCGGCAAGGTCGATCGCAGCATTCGCCAGCTGATCGAGCAGGGCGAAGCCAATATGCGCGGCAGCGATGCCGACGAGCTGGCGCGCAAGCTGCTCTACGTGGTGGCACAGTCCAAGCAGCGCACGCCGCAGATGGCTGCGCTCGCCAAGACCTACGCCCTGGACGCGCTGCTGCCGGATGCCGGCGAAATCGAACACGCGCGCGGCTCCATGGCCGGTCATAATCGTGCCTTGCTCGACTCCGTCGCGCGCGCGCTGAAAGACGACCTGCTGCGTGTGAAGGAAGCGCTGGACCTGTTCCTGCGCCAGTCCCATGCCGATCCGGCGCAGCTATCCAGCCAGACCGAAATCCTCGATCGCGTGGGCGATACGCTGGGCATGCTTGCCCTGGCCGTGCCGCGCCGCGTGGTCAACGAACAGCGGCGCGTACTGGAAGAAATCGCCAACCGCCTGCGCTCGCCCGATGAGGAAAGCCTGCTCGACGTCGCCGGCGCCTTGCTATACGTCGAAGCGTCGCTGGACGATCACATCGAGAGCCTTGGCGCCGAAGAAGAACCGAGCGACAACGCCGGCACCGCCATGCTGCCGCGCAGCGAGGCGCGCCATATTCTCGCCACCCTGATGCAGGAAGCGATCGCCAACACCAGCAAGGTGAAGGAAGCGATCGTCGCCTTCGTCGAATCGGGCTGGCAGCACCAGGAACTGCGCGACGCCAACCCGCTGATGGACGAAGTGGCCGGCGCCTTGCGCATGCTCTCCGCGCCGCGCCCGGCCGAACTGGCCGAAGGCATCGGCCGCTTCATCGGTAACGAGCTCCTGGCCGATCGCCGTGTGCCCAGCAGCACGCAGATGGATCACCTGGCCGATGCGCTTGCCGCACTCGAGTACTATCTGGAAGCCGCGCGCGAGCATCGCGGCGGCCTGGAACATATCCTCGATGTCGCCGAACACAGCCTGAGCAAGCTCGGCTACTGGCCGCCGCCGGCTGCGCGTGAGGCGACCGAGGAGACGCAGATCGACCTCGCCGCCGCACCGGCGGCCACGACGCTCGACTTTGCCGCACATCCGCCGCTATCCGAACCGGTCAGCGTGGTCGATGGCGAAGATCCGACGCGTCTGTTCATGGGTACGCAAGAGCCGGTCGCGGCCGAGCAACATGAGCTGTCGGGCCTGCGCCTGGCCGATACCGAACATCTCGGTGGCGAGGCGGCAGACGAGAGCGACTGGGTCGAAATCGAAGAGGAAATCGTCGAGCAGGTACCGCTGGCCGGCCAGAGCCTCGACGCCGGTTTCCATACCAGCACCGAAGGTATCGACGATGACATCCGCGAGATCTTCCTGGAAGAAATGCAGGAAGAGATCGACAACCTCTACGTTGCGCAAAAGCAATGGCTGGCCGATGTCACCCAGCGCGACGCGCTGATCTCGATTCGCCGTTCCTTCCACACGCTCAAGGGCTCCGGCCGCCTGGTCGGCGCCAGCCTGCTTGGCGAGTTCGCGTGGAAAGTCGAGAACATGCTCAATCGCGTGCTCGATGCTTCCATCGAACCGCATGAAGGCGTGCAGGAGCTGGTGCATCACGCTATCGAGGCCTTGCCGCAGCTGCTCGCCGCGCTCAAGGACAACCGGCAGCCCACCGCGCCGATCGTGGCGATCATGGACACCGCCGAGCGCCTGGCCAATGGTCAGGAAGGCGCACGCGTCTCCGATCATGCCGCAACCACCGAAACCGTGCGCCGCGTCGTGCGTCGTCGCGTGCCGCGGCTGGATTCCGCCGTCGACAGCGTACCCGTGGCGGCGCTGGCCGAGGTCGAGCGCACGCATGCCGAGCCGGCCTTCGAGCCCATGCCCGAAGCCTATGCCGCGCCCGTACTGCCACCGGTCGATCCGGTGCTGCTGGAAATCCTGCGCAGCGAAGTGGCGCAGTACCTGCAGACCATCCGCCACACGATCAATCGCGTCGATGGCGAAGTGAAGGTCGACGACGGTCTGTTGCGTGCGGTGCATACCCTGCACGGCGCGATCGCGATGGTCGACATTCCGCTGCTGACCCAGTTGTTGTCGCCGCTGGAAAGCCTGCTCAAGCGCCTGCGCGCTGCCGGCCAGCCGCTGTCGATCGAAGGTGTGGGCCTGCTGGCGCGTAGCGCCGACGCTGTCGACAACGTGATGTCGCAGTTCGACGTACCGAACCCGCAGTTGCCGGATCTGGAAACGCTGATCGCACGCTTGACCGAGCTGCGCGACAGCCAGCCCGAGCCGCAGGTTGCCCATGTGGTGTTCGAGCCGCAGGACGACGAGCGCGAAGAGGCCGATGCCGAAGCACCGGCTGCCGCTCCTGCCGCCGAGGCGCCTGCACCGACGCCGTCGCCGGAAGACGAACAGCACAACGCCTACGCCGCCGAACTCATGGCCGCGCTCGATGCATTCGAGCTCGAAGCGGCCAATGACGTCAGTACCGACGCGCCGCTGAGCGAGCCGGCCAAGAGCGACGAGGAAGACGATTTCCGCGCGCTGTTCGGCGACCTGATCGAAGAGGATGCTGTACCGTCCGCCGCGCAGGAGACGACGCAGGAGCCTGCGCACGAGACCGAATCGTTCGACGTGGCACCGGCCGACATCGAGACCCATCTCACCGACGTTCCCGCCGAGCTGGAAGCCACGGACGACGTCACGCATACCTATCGCCCGGAAGTTGTCGAAGCACTCGACGAACTGCCGCTGATCGATGCGCCGTCGGCTTTGACCGACGCCGACGAACTGGCCGAACTGCACGAAGCCTTGCAGCAGGCTGCGCCGGAAGCGGAACACGCGCCGATCGTCGAAGTCGAGCCGGACAATGCTGCCGCGCTCGAAGCCGAACTCGAGGCGCAGCTCCAGGCCGAACTCGCTGCCGTCACGCTGCATGAAACGCAGGCATCGATCGAGCCGACTGTCGAACACGTTGTCGAACCCGTCATCGAACCCGCCGTCGTCGAGCCTGAGCCTCAACCCTTGGCCGCTGTCGACGACACGCCGGCCGACGACTCCGCCGCGGCGCTCTACGGTCACATCGACCCGGATCTGCTGGAAATCTTCGTCGAAGAAGGTCGCGAAATCCTCGACCACGCCGATGGCGTGTTGGCACAGTGGCGCGCCGCACCCGGTGAGCCCGAGCACCTGGCCAGCCTGCAGCGAGACTTGCACACCCTCAAGGGCGGTGCGCGTATCGCCGGCATCCTGGCGGTAGGCGACCTGACCCATGCCATCGAAACATTGCTCGAGAAACCTGCCGGCTACGGTGGACTGGGCGCCTCCGAACTGATTCCGGCGCTCGAATCCGGCTTCGACCAGTTGCATCACCTGGTGCAGCGCGTATCGCAGCATCGCCCGATCGACTACCCGCAGGCGATGATCGATCGCTTCCTGGCGATGTCCGGCGAAACCAGCGTCACCGAAGTCGTGCCGCCGCCCGCGGTGGCACCGCTCAAGCTCGACCTGCCCGAACTCCTGCCGGAAGAAACGCCGGAAGAAGAAGCCCGCGGCCCGCAGGAACAGATCCGCGTCCGCGCCGAACTGCTCGACAGCCTGGTAAACCACGCCGGCGAGGTGGCGATCTACCGTTCGCGCCTGGAGCAGCAAGTCGCCGGCTACCGCTTCAACCTGGTCGAGCTCGATCAGACCGTGCAGCGTTTGCGCAGCCAGCTGCGCATGATGGAAATCGAAACCGAAGCGCAGATCATCGCGCGCTTCCAGCGCGAGCATCGCGAGGCCGGCCTGTCGGTGTTCGACCCGTTGGAGCTCGACCGTTACTCGCAGTTGCAGCAGTACTCGCGCGCACTGGCCGAATCGGTATCGGACTTGGTGTCGATCCAGAACATGCTCGACGAGCTGACCCGCCAGGCCGAAACCTTGCTGATCCAGCAGTCCCGCGTCAGTTCGGAACTGCAGGAAGGCCTGCTGCGCACGCGCATGCTGCCGTTCGACACCATGGTGCCGAACCTGCGTCGCACGCTGCGCCAGTCCGCGCAGGAGCAGGGCAAGAGCGCCCAGCTCTACGTCGAGGGCGCCCACGGCGAAATGGACCGCAACCTGCTCGACCGCATCAAGGCTCCGTTCGAGCACATGTTGCGTAATGCCGTGGCGCACGGCATCGAAACGCCCGAAGAGCGTCGTGCCGCCGGCAAGAGCGACGAAGGCGCCGTGCGCATCCGCGTCGCGCGCGAAGCTACCGAGGTGGTAGTGCGCGTCTCCGACGACGGCCGCGGCCTGAATCGCGAAGCCATCCGCAAGCGTGGTGTCGAACGCGGTCTGGTGCGTCCGGACCAGCGCTTGAGCGACGACCAGATCCTGCAGCTCATCACCCAGACCGGCTTCTCGACCGCCAGCGAAGTCACTCAGCTGGCCGGCCGTGGCGTCGGCATGGACGTGGTCGCCAACGAGATCAAGCAGCTCGGCGGTTCGCTTGCCATCGATTCGGCCGAAGGCAAGGGCACGACTTTCGTGCTGCGCCTGCCGTTCACCCTCGCCGTCACCCAGGCCATCCTGGTACGCATCGGTGAATCCAACTTCGCCATCCCGATGACCTCGGTGCAGGGCGTCGCGCGCATCGCGCCGGCCGAACTGGCTGCGCGCATGGCCGAACCCAATCCGTCGTTCGAGTACGGCGGCGAGCAGTACGGCATCCACGATCTGTCCGAACTGCTCGGCCTCACGCCCATCCACGCCACCGACGAAGTCCAGTTGCCATTGCTGCTGACCCGTTCGGGCGACCTGCGCGCGGCGATCCGCATCGACGCGGTGATCGGTTCGCGCGAAATCGTGGTCAAGTCGGTCGGCCCGCAGGTGAGTTCGGTGCCGGGCATCCTTGGTGCCACCATCATGGGCGATGGCTCGGTGCTGGTCATTCTCGATCTCGCGCCGCTGGTGCGTCACGGCATCGCCCGTCGCGAACAGCTTCTGCTCGAAGGCGCCGCTCCGCGCGTGCCGGTGGTCGAAGAGGTCCGCGTCAAGCCGCTCATCATGGTGGTGGACGATTCGATCACCATGCGCAAGGTCACCGGCCGCGTGCTGGAGCGTCACGAGTTCGAAGTGGCCACCGCGAAGGACGGCGTCGACGCGGTCGAAAAGCTGCACGACCGCGTCCCCGACCTGATGCTGCTCGACATCGAAATGCCGCGCATGGACGGCTACGAGCTGGCCACGCACATGAAGGCCGACCCGCGCCTGCGCAACGTGCCGATCATCATGATCACCTCGCGTACCGGCGATAAGCATCGCCAGCGCGCCTTCGACATCGGCGTCGATCGCTACCTCGGCAAGCCCTACCAGGAAGCCGAACTGTTGATGCAGATCAATGAAGTGCTGGAGCAGCGAGCACTGGCCGCGATGGAGTCGATCGATGACTGAATCGGCAACGGCGGTAGCGCTGGTCTTTGACGATGCGGAACTTGGCGGTCACCTGCGCGACGCGCTGCGTGAGCGCGGTGCGCGGATTGTGTTCGAAGGCACATTACCGGCATTGAGTCGTGCCGCCCTGGAAGGGGCAGGGGCTGAAGTCGTCGTCGTCAACCTCGACGACGATGCTCTCGACGCGCTCGATCGCCTCGACGATGCGGTCGACCACGAACGCATGCGCGTGGTCTTCAACGATGCACAAGCCAGTCGCGGCCTGGACGGTTGGGATCGTGCACGCTGGGCACGCCATTTGGCTGCCAAAGTGCTGGCGCAGGACGATCTCGATCCGCCGCGCCCGGCCGATGCGCCTGCATTCGTGCCGCCGCAGACAGTGGTGGACGAAGAGCCGCTGCCGGTCGCTGCGCATGAAGCGATCGCACACGCCGAGCCGGAACCGGTCTTCGTTGAGCCCGTTGACGACATTCCCGCCATTGAAGAACAGCCAACGGCTTTTGTAGCGGAAGAGCCGCTTCCGCAGGCTTCCGTGGAAGCCTCCGAAACCCTCGCGGCCGAACTCGAAGCCCTATTGGCTGCCGACGAACCGGCAGCAGCCGAAGACGATTTCGGTAGCGGCCTGAACTACGACGCTGGCGAGAATGTGGCATTGCACGACGGCGACTTTGGTGCCGCCGAATGGCAGGACGCGCCCGACGTAGACTTGCAGGACCTTGACGCGCACGACGAGCCGATCGCGGATCCCGAGCCCGTACCTTCCGCCCCGGCCGCTGCCCGTCCCGCATTCCAGCTCGACCACCTCGCGCTGGCGCCGTTGGACGACAGCTTCGCCCCTGCCACTGCCAGTAAAGCCAGTGGCGGCTCAAGCGATTTCGCCCAGGCATCGAGCTGGTCGCTGGTCGATGACGACGCACTCACCGCGTCCATCGAACAAAGCCGCCAGGAGCGCGCTGCGCCGAGCGACTTCGGCATCGAAAAGCTCAGCGCCGCCGACTATCTCGCGCCCGAAGGCGGCGACGAGCAGGAACTGGAGCCCGGCTTGAGCTTGCAACTCGTCTCCATCGAAGAAGCCATTGCACCGCAGCGCCGCGAAGATCACGAAGTCATCCTCGACGATCTCGACTCCGCCGTCGGCCGCGTGCTGCTGCTGGGCGCCGCTGCCGACAGCACCGAATCGGTCTGCCAGTTCCTGAGCGCGCTGCCTGCCAACCTGCGCATGACCGTGCTGCACACCCAGCACCATGCGTTCGAAGACGCCGATGGGCTCACCGAGCGCCTGAAGGCGCACGCGCCGCTACCCATCAAGGTAGCCGGCCGAGATAGCCGCGCGCGTCAGGGTGAACTCTTGTTCGTCCCTGCCGGCCAGCAAGTGCGCTTGCTGCGCGACGGCCGCATCGAATCGCAAGTCGTCGATGCCCATGCACCGCAGCAGCCGTCGATCGACGCCAGCTTTACCATGGCGGCGGGCGTTTTCGGCCGTGACGCGATTGCGATCGTCTTCGCGGGCAGCGCCACCGATGCCGTGGCAGGAGCGCAAGCCATCCACGATCGTGGCGGTCAGGTCTGGGTCGAAAACACCATCGACGACCACTACACCAACATGGTGCATGGCATTGCTGCCGAGCGCCTGGTCAGCTTCACCGGCACACCGCACGAACTGGCGGCGCGCCTGATCGAACATCTTTCCTGAGGAACTAAGACGATGAGCGAACAACCGCTACCGCGCGAAATCCGCTGCGTCCTGGTCCCCGTCGGCAACCTGCGTCTGCTGCTACCCAACGCCACCGTCGCCGAAGTCATCACCCTGCCAACGCCGGAACCGCTCGACGACGCGCCCGATTGGGTCCTCGGCCGCATCGCATGGCGCGGCTGGCGCGTACCGTTGATTTCGTTCACCAAGCTCGCCGGCGCGCAGGAAGCGGACTCCGAACTCAGTGTCCGCGTTGCCGTGCTCAAGGCACTCGGCGGCAATCCCAAGCTGCCCTTTATCGCTGTAGTAACGCAGGGCTTCCCGCGCCTGACGACGCTCAACGCCGAGCTTATTATTCCGACACATGACGGCACGCCGTTGCCGGCTGGTGTGAAGGCGGAAGTACTGGTGCGCGATGACGTTGCGGTGATTCCCGATCTGGAAGGTATCGAGGCGGCGCTGACGGAAATGTTCGCCCTCGCCAGCTAAGTAAGGCGCCGAGCGTCAACTTACCTCGCCCCTATGGGCACTTCGCCCCTCCCCCTGCTAGTAGAGGGGAGGCTGGGAGGGGGGTAAACCCCAGCGACAAGCTCACCCCCTAACCAGAATCACCCGACGCCAACAAAGGCGCCCCCGGCAACCCCTATCAGCCTTCCAATCGTCATCCCGGCGAACGCCGGGATCCAGCGCCTTTGCGTCTGATGCAGGCCGCCCCTCCTCGCTAATGTGACGATTAATGGCTCTGGCTAGCTAAAGCATGGGGACGATCAGATTCTTACATCAAGCAAGTAACTTTCTATCAATAAGCTTAATTTTGGTGTTCGTGTCGAGTCGAAATAAATTGCGAATTTGTGGCTCCTTACATGTGATCTCCTCCCCAAAATAAAGGAAGGGTGATGAAATAATCTGATCAAATAGAGAAGATATTTTCTTGCAACGTTCAAGGAAGGATTAATTGATATGAGCTTGCGGATTCGTAGTTTCGTAGTGGCCGTATTTTTCGTCATGACATGGCTTGGTTTCTGTCAGAAGGCGGCGGCTGACCTAGATTTCCCAACTCGTGCGGCTGCCATGGCGGCTTGCAATGCAAGCGCTTTGACATCTTGGTACGACTCAAATGGCCAGGTTCAGTGGTATTTAGTTAAGGGGACTTGCACAGACCAGTTTCCAAATTCTCAGTCGCGAGGTTGGCTGTCCGCTATCTATGAGAATTGCTTTCGAGGGACTTGTGGTTCGTGGGGATGCCTAAATTTTCTCGCATACTGTGGCATATATAATTATGAGAGTATCGATGGCGAGATTCCAGGCAAGGCGGCGGGTAATAGCAACGATTGCGGATGCCATGACGGCGTAGCGACAAGCGATTCCTCAGCGGGAAGTGCTGCTGGAGAGGCGAGTGGATCATCAGCGCTTGTTGGCGATCCGATAAATGCCTCAGACGGAAACGCATACCTGCAAGAAGACGATTATCTCGGGACAGGAAGGCTAATTTTTCGGCGCTTTTACAACAGCACCGCGCCTACCGGCGTCACCTCGATAGGCTCGCACTGGCGGCATAACTTCAATCAATCTCTGGTCATCACTGGATCGCCAGCCACGTCCGTAGTCGTCTATCGGCCGGACGGCAAGCAAGAGACATTCACAAAAAGTAACGGGGTGTGGGTTACAGATCCCGATGTTACGGATGCGCTGGAAGAAATCAGCAATGCGGGCGCAGTCACAGGATATACCCTTTTCGTCGCAGCGCTTCATCATCATGAAGTCTACGACGTCACGGGTAGACTATTGAGCATAGCCGACCAAGCGGGGCAGCTGCTCAACTTTTCCTACAGTACAGCTAGCACGCCGAGCAGTGTAGCTCCGGCGGCGGGGCTTCTTCTTACCGTTACAGATGCTTCGAGTCGACAGCTATCCTTTGCATACAATGCGGCTCTAAATATTCAACAAATTACATTGCCCGATGGCGGGACCGTACTCTATGGATACGATACCAATACCAACTTGACATCAGTGCAGTATCCGGATGGAAAGATCCGGCAGTACGTCTACAACGAATCCTCGCTGACTAGTGGCGGGAACTTCCATAGCGCACTAACAGGTATTAATGATGAGCTTGGCGTCCGCTTTGAAACCACTAGTTACGATAGTGTCGGACGCGCCATTTCGTCATCGCGCGCAGGCGGAGTAGAGAGTACTCAGATTACGTACAACAGCAATGGAACTGCCACTGTACAGTTCCCGCTGGGCGCAACAAGCACCATGGCGTACTCTGCCGTTCAGGGCGTCAATAAAGTCGCGTCGACGAGTCAGAACTGTGGCCCTCAATGTGGCCAGCTTTGGAGTTCCCGTACATACGACGCCAATGGCTACCCAATCACAACCCAAGATTTCAATAACAACACAACGGCCACAAACTACGACGCCAACGGCTTATTAACCCAAGAGATCGATGCTCAAGGTCAATCGTCTCAGCGCACTACAAATTTCACTTGGAACGATACGCTACGCGTGCCGTTGACTCGGGTAGTCTCAGATGCCGCAGGAAATCCAGTAACCGCATCATCTTGGAGCTATAACGCTACTGGCCAAGTCACTGCGAGTTGCCAAGCAGCCCCATCCGTATCCGGCGCAGCCAGTTACGCATGCGGCAGTTTGCCGAATGCCCCGACTGGCGTTCGCCAAACTCGCTACACCTATTGCGCTACTGTCGATACCACGCAGTGTCCTCTTGTCGGCCTGCTGCTATCGATCGATGGCTCGCGTACCGACGTAGCTGACGTCACTAACTATGCCTACTACTTAACTACCGACGAATCCGGCTGCGGCACCGCTGGTGGTGCCTGTCATCGGATGGGCGATCTCTACCAAGTTACTGACGCCGCCGGCCACACCACCACCATGGTGGCCTACGACAAAAATGGCCGCCTGGCCCGCTCACAAGACAGCAACGGCGTCATCACCGATCTGACCTACACCCCTCGCGGCTGGCTACACACCAGCAGCTTCGCCGGCGCAGTTACCACCATCGACTACAACCCCACCGGCACCATCAGCAAGATCACCGACCCGGATGGCGTCTTCATTAGCTACACCTACGATGCTGCCCATCGCCTGACGGACATCACCGATGCCTTGGGCAACCACATCCACTACACCCTGGACGCCGCAGGCAACAAAACCAAGGAAGACACCTACGACAGCAGCAACACGCTGCATCGCACGCTGTCGCGCACATACAACACCTTGGGCCAGCTAACGGCGGTGGTCGACGGCTTAAGCCACACCGTATTCAGTGCAAGCTTCAGCGATAGCTACGATGCCAACGGCAACCTGGTCCACAGTGCGGACGGCTTAGGCATTCAGCGCAAGCAAGGCTACGACGCCTTGAACCGACTGGTCACCACGCTGGACAACTACAACGGTACGGACACAGCTACCCAGAACACGCAGGCGACCTACGCTTACGATGCCCAGGACAACCTCGAAGGCGTCACCGACCCGGATGGCCTAAGCACGACGTACGACTACGATGGGCTGAGCAATCCCAAGGCCTTGCACAGCCCTGATACGGGGACGACTCAATATCAGGTCGATGCCGCAGGCAACCGCATCCAGCAGACCGACGCCAAGGGAATTATCCGCAATACGACGTATGACGCGCTCAATCGTCCCGTGACGGTCAGCTATCCCGACAGCACCCAGAACATCACCTATCACTACGACGAGCCCGATAGCACGACGGGCTGCAGCGGCTCCTACCCCATCGGTCGTTTGACTCGTGTGGAGGAAGTGGCTGTAACGACGACTTACTGCTACGACGCACGCGGCAATGTAGTGCTGAAGAAGCAGGCGCAAGGCAGCCAGATCGATACCGTTGCCTATACCTACACTTCGGCCAATCGGCTGGGCAGTGTCACCACCCCGAGCGGGACAGTGACGCAGTACAGCCGGGATGCAACAGGTCGCATCAGCGGTGTGACGGTGACGCCCTCAGGCGGCGCAGCGCAGACGGTGGTCAGTGCGATCAGCTATTTGCCTTTTGGGCCGATTAGCGCATACACGTTGGGTAACGGTCAGGCCATCAACCGTAGTTACGACGCCAACTATCAGCTTAGCGACCTGACCAGCGCAGTGCTGAATTTGCACTTCTGGCGGGATGCCGAAGGCAATATCACGGGACTAAGTAACACGGCAGGTGGAAGTCCGGTCGAGACCTATAGCTACGATCCGCTCTATCGCCTGACAGCCGTTAATGATGCTAGTGGTAATGCGATCGAAGCCTATACGTATAGCAAGACAGGCGATCGGCTGAGTAAGACGAGCGCGAACGGATTGGCTACGGGTACCTATGGGTATCAGGGTGGTACGCATTGGCTAACGAGCATAGGAAATGCAGGGCGTTCATACGATTCGAGTGGTAATACCATTGGGACGGCGGTCGCTGGAGATACTTTCGGCTTCGGCTACAACGACCGCAGCAGGCTGTCGCTGGTTCAGCATAATCAGGCGACTGTGGCGACTTATGCGTACAACTCGGCGGGTGAACGGATAGCGAAAGTGGTGACGTCGCTGCAGGCGATCAACCAGCGCTTTACCTACGATGAAGAGAGTCAGCTTATTGGCGAGTACGGAACGACTAGTCGAGACTATGTCTGGATGGATGATTTGCCTGTCGCGGTAGCGGACAGCGGGGCGGCCACCGCCGTCAACTATATATATGCCGATGGGCTGGGTATCCCGAGGGTTATTGCCGACGTCAGCGGAAATGTGATCTGGCAATGGAGTTATCAAGGTAATGCGTTTGGCGAGAAGCAGCCTGCGTCAGTGACTGCGTTTATTTTTAACCCGCGTTTCCCGGGGCAGTACTTCGATGCGGAGAGCGGACAGCAGTACAACCAACAACGCGACTACGATCCAACGACTGGACGGTATCGCCAGAGTGATCCGATTGGTCTTAAGGGTGGAATGAGTACGTATGGATATGTTGGCGCCAGCCCGCTCAATGCGACAGATTATCTAGGGTTGCAGTCGCTCTCGCTTTGTGCGAATCCAGCGAATGCGGAAGCCTGCGCCGCTGCAGGCATGGTTCCGGAGGGGGGAGTTGGCAAAGCTGCCGCAACTACGGCGACAGCTGCCGCAGCAGCGGCGGGTGCGAATGCGTTACTGAATAAGAGAGCTGATGATGCTCCGGGCGCGGTGTGTAAGCCAGCTGTCGATGATGTCCAAGGGCGTGATCTTTGCGAGCAGTTGGCTTTGGCTGAGGCAAAGGCGGGTGCCGGGGAGCCAATTATGGGCTCTATGGGCGATGAGCCAAGGTTGATTGCTCATTATGGCCCAGGTCCATGGGTTAAGAT
>NZ_DATCRY010000044.1:0-7981 GCF_036568765.1 Dyella sp.
CGGTACGGTGGTATCGGCCGGGGTGGACAGTTTGCCGCCGATAAAGCGGGTCCAGTCCACGGGAATATCGTTACGCAGATCGTCGGCCAGGGTCGCCAGCGTCTCGCCCTTTTCCAGGCGATCGCGATAGGCCTCGAATTGCTTGGCGGCATCGCCGTCGGCAAGCACGCCTTCCTTGACCAATTGCTGTGCGTACAGCTCGCGGGTCGTCGGGCGCTTGCGGATGATCTGGTACATCACCGGCTGCGTCGCTGCCGGTTCGTCGGCTTCGTTGTGGCCATGGCGGCGATAGCAGACCAGGTCGATCACCACGTCCTTGCGGAATTCCTTGCGGAAATCGTAAGCGAGGCGGGTAGCCTGGATGACCGCTTCCGGATCGTCGCCGTTCACGTGCAGCACCGGCGCATTGACCATTTTGGCCAGGTCGGTGCAGTACATCGTCGAGCGCGCGTCCTGCGGATTGGATGTGGTAAAGCCCACCTGGTTGTTCACCACGATGTGCAGGCTGCCACCGATCTTGAAGCCGCGGGCCTGCGACATATTGAACAGTTCCATGTTCACGCCCTGGCCGGCCAGCGCAGCGTCGCCGTGTACCAGCACGGCGATCGACTGACGGCGCTCGGTGTCGCGGCGGCGAGTCATGCGCGAATGCACGGAGCCTGCAACCACCGGATTGACGATTTCCAGGTGCGAAGGGTTGAAGGCCAGCGCCACGTGCACGCCACCGTTGGGCGTCTTGACGTCCGCGGAGAAGCCCATGTGGTACTTCACATCGCCGGAATGGGCCGGATCGTCGCCGTCGTGCTCGAACTTGCCTTCGAACTCGTTGAACAGGGTACGCGGCGGCTTGCCCAGGATGTTGACCAGCACGTTCAATCGGCCACGGTGAGCCATGCCGATGACGACTTCCTTGACGCCGTTGTCGCCTGCGGCGCGAACGACATCGTCGACCATCGGGATCAGGCTGTCGCCGCCTTCCAGCGAGAAGCGCTTCTGGCCGACGTACTTGGTATGAAGATAGCGCTCCAGGCCTTCGGCGGCCGTCAGGCCGTCGAGCAGGTGCTGCTTTCCGGCCTTGTCCAGGCCCGCGCTGCCACCGGCTTTTTCCAGGCGGGTGTAGATCCAGTTGCGCTGCTCATGGTTGCTGATGTGCATGAACTCGGCACCGATGGTGCCGGCGTAGATCTTCTTCAACCGGGCAAGCAGGTCGCGCAGTTTCATGCGCGGGCCGGTGCCGGCGAAGTTATGCGTGTCGAACTCGGTATCCAGGTCCGACTCGGCTAGGCCATGGAAGGCCAGGCCAAGGTCCGGCGCCTCGAGCTTCTGGGTCAGGCCCAACGGGTCGAGGTCGGCGGCCAAGTGGCCGCGCGAGCGGTAGGCGGTCAGCAGGCGCAACACGCCAGCCTGCTTGCGGGCATGGGCGTCGTCCACGCTGCCGGCGACCACGCCGGTACCGTTGTAGCGCTGCTTTTGTGCCGCCTCTATACGTGCAATGGCCGCGGTGTGGGACACGTCCCCCGACTCGCGGCCTTTGAAGGTCTGGAAGTATTGGTTCCACTCGGCGGGAACCGACGAGGCGTCGACCAACCAAGCTTCATACAATTGTTCAACATAATCGGCGTTACCGCCTGCGAGTTGCGAGGATTCGAAGAACTCGCGGATCAGGTTTGTGCTCACGTCACCACCGGCAGGGAAGGGAGGCTGACAGCGCCGGCCTCTTGCGGGCCGAAACGCTGGCGAAAAATCCTGTTAATTATAGCGCCGGGCTGCTGCGGCGCGGCAACCCGATTTGTCGAGAAAAGTGGGGATCGGCGACGAAATTTCGAGCCCTTGGGGTACCGCCGCGGTCGGAAGGGCCATGACGTTCCGACGATTTCTGGTTTTCGGGACGTGGAAGGCCACTCGCCGGGCTACGGCTTGGCGTTCAGTAAGGAGTCGGCTGGCCTCGCCGTTTTGTCAGCCATCCGGAAAGGTGGGGGCGGGGAAGCAAGGCTTCAAATCCCTAACGGCAACAGTGCCGATGCCCGCTCGCTTCTTTCCCAGACTTCATTGAAGTGTTGTATCAGCGGCACTTGTCCGCCCCTGTCCAGTAGAGCCGTCCGGCCCTGTGGGCGGGACGCCTCCGGCTGGAATACGTAACCGCCGACATCGTCGAACATGTAGGCGCTGCCATAGCCGAGGTCCTGTTCCGCTGTCGGTACGCGCACTAACACAGTACTCGACAGGCGTTGCGCCAGCGCTACCAGCCGGTGGCCGTCGCGCAGGACCGATTGCGGGTCGTGCAGGAGGATCCGGATTTCGGCACCTCGGCCGGCGGTGGCGATGCGGCGCAATTGGGTCATCTCGGCCGTGTCGCTGAAGATATCCGCGGTCAGCATCGGCTGATAGATGGAGAGCCGATAACGTGCTTGCTGCAACACGGCCAGCCGTGCAGCGGTCAACTCGTCACGGCTGGCGATCGGCGGCATGGCATTCGGCTCTTCAGCGCAACTTCTTTTTCCGGGCAACCAGGTGACCGTCGTTGGTCAGGGCCAACAACAAGGCCAAGTCGGCAGCGGGCAGCTTGCGCGTCGGTTCCCATTGGCGGTGGCCGCACAGTTGTTCGGCGAGACCGGCGGTCGCCGGGTAAGCATGCCCGTTGGCATAAAGCGTACAGTCGTGTTTCCCACGGCTCCAGGCCATGCGAGACCATGGATGGCGCAGCAGTTCGCAGCCGCCATCGAGAAGCTTGAGCAGAGCCTTGTCGGTCAAGGCCTTGGCGGGCATCGCCGGCGTTTGTGCTACGCGATAACGCGTAATGAAGCGGCCGAACCAATCACGCAGCGTATCGTCGTCGAGTGCGGTGGCGATCGGCAGTGCATGGCGCAATCGAGCCAGTGCCGACTTGTCGATTTCACCGGCCGCCCTGACGGGCGCCAGATCCGGATCGGCATAACGCTGTCCTTCGTTGAGACGCTCGGCGAGATAGTCGGCCAGGTCACCGGTCAACTCCGCCTGCGATGGCGCGCGCATGCCGACCGAAAAGGTCATGCACGGGCCGCCGAAGGCGACGCCGTCATGTGGCACGCCCGGTGGCAGATAAAGCATGTCGCCCGGTTCCAGCATCCATTCGTGGGTCGGCTCGAATACTTTCAGCTGCTTGAGTTCGATGTCGTCGCGAAAATCCTTGGGCGCGGCCGGATCGTCGCTGATCGCCCAGTGTCGTTGCCCCAGTCCCTGCAGCAGGAAGACATCGTATTGATCGACATGCGCACCCACGCCGCCACCCGGCTCGGCGTAGGAAATCATGATGTCGTCGACGCGCCAGTTGGGCAGGAAACGAAAGGCTTCCAGTAGCGCGGCGACATCCGTGTCCCACTTGTCGACATCCTGTACCAGCAGGGTCCAGTCGCGGTCCGGTGTCTTGGCGAAGTCGTCTTCCGATAAGGGGCCGGTCTTGACGCTCCAGCGGTCCCGCTTTTCGTCATGGACGATCAGGCGCGACAGCGCGTGCTCTTCGCACGCCAGGCCTGCCAGGTCGTCCGGCTGCAGCGGAGGCACGAAATCCGGAAAAGCATTGCGGATCAGCAGCGGGCGTTTCTGCCAGTAATCGCGCAGGAATTGCGCTGGCGACATACCCAGTGGCTGCTTGATGCTGCCGCGGACTTCGATGGGAGGCGTGGCGGGCATGGGCGTCAGATATCCCGTGCCAACGGTGCGGCCAGCCCGATGTACCCGCCGGGTGTCAGGTCGAGCAAACGCTGCTTGGCATCGGCCGGGAGGTTCAGGCCCTCGATAAAGCTGCGCATCGATTCGCGAGTAATACCTTGGCCGCGAGTCAGCGCCTTCAGCTGTTCGTACGGCTCGGGCAAGCCGTAGCGGCGCATCACAGTCTGCACGGCTTCGGCCAGTACTTCCCAGCTGGCGTCGAGATCGGCAGCGAGGCGGTCGGCATTGACGGTGAGCTTGCCGAGGCCCTTGAGCAGCGATTCCAGTGCGACCAGGGTATGGCCGAAGGCGGTACCGAGTGCGCGCAGTACGGTCGAGTCGGTCAGGTCGCGCTGCCAACGACTGATCGGCAGCTTCTCGGCGAAATGGCCAAGCAGAGCATTGGCCAGGCCGAAGTTGCCTTCGGCGTTTTCGAAATCGATGGGATTGACCTTGTGCGGCATAGTCGAGGAACCGACTTCGCCGGCCTTCAGCGACTGCTTGAAGTAGCCCAGCGAGATATAGCCCCAGATATCGCGGGCCAGGTCGATCAGGACGATGTTGGCGCGGCGTACCGCGTCGCAATATTCGGCGATGCCATCGTGCGGCTCGATCTGGGTGGTATAGGCGTTGTAGTCCAGGCCGAGGCTCTCGACGAAACGCTGCGAGAAACCGCGCCAATCGATTTCGGGATACGCAATGGCATGAGCATTGTAATTGCCCACCGCACCATTGATCTTGCCCGGAATCTGCAAGGTCGCCAGTTGCGTGCGCTGTCGTTCGAGGCGCGCCACCACATTGGCCAGTTCCTTGCCCAGCGTGCTCGGCGATGCCGTCTGGCCGTGCGTACGTGAAAGCATCGGCATGTCGGCCTGAGCATGGGCCATGGCACGCAAGGTGGCGATGACTTTGTCGAACGTCGGCAGCAGCACCTGGTCGCGCGCGTCGCGCAGCATCAGCGCATAAGACAGGTTGTTGATGTCTTCGCTTGTGCAGGCGAAATGCACGAATTCCTTGGCCTTGGCCAGTTGCGCATCGTCGCCCATGCGCTCCTTGATGAAATACTCCACCGCCTTGACGTCGTGGTTGGTAGTCGCTTCGATCGCCTTGATGCGTGCGCCGTCATCGACGCCGAACCGGTCGGCGATGGCTTGCAGTTGCGCTACGTGCGCATCGGAGAACGGTTGCAGCTCGCCGATCCCCAAGTCCGCCGCGAGCGCCAGTAGCCAGGCAATTTCCACCTGGACGCGGCGGTGCATCAGGCCGAACTCACTGAATATCGGGCGCAGCGCCTCCGCCTTGGCGGCGTAGCGGCCGTCCAGGGGGGATAGGGCGGTGAGGGCGTGGGACATGGGATCGGGGTTCCTACAGCGGGTAAACGGCGATTTTACATGGGAGTGCTGGCCGGTGGCTCGTTCCTCGACTGCCCCCGCCCCTTGCGTCTAAACATTTCTGGCGCCATAACCGGCAAGTCCCCCCACAGGAGTCCGATCCATGGCAGCCAAGTTCCGCATCGAGCACGACAGTATGGGTGAATTGAAGGTCCCAGCCGATGCCCTCTATGGCGCGCAGACCCAGCGTGCGGTGGATAACTTCCCGATTTCCGGGCTGCATTTGCCGCGCGCTTTCATTCGTGCGCTGGGGCTGATCAAGGCTGCGGCGGCCGAAGCCAACCTGGCGCTGGGTCATGTCAAGAAAGGGCAGGCGGCAGCAATCCGCAAAGCGGCGCTGGCGGTGGCCGAGGGCGACTACGACGCCCATTTTCCGATCGATATCTTTCAGACGGGGTCGGGTACCAGCACCAATATGAATGCCAACGAGGTTATTGCCCACGTAGCGGGCAATGCGGGCAGCAAGGTGCATCCGAACGATCACGTCAATTATGGGCAAAGTTCCAACGATGTGATTCCGACAGCGATCCATGTGAGTGCCACATTGACCGCAAGCGAGCAATTGCTGCCGGCGCTCAAGCACCTGCGCAAGACCATCGACAAGCGCGCTCGCGAACTCAAGAGCGTACCCAAGACCGGCCGCACCCATCTGATGGATGCCATGCCGGTGACGTTTGGCCAGGAGCTTTCCGGCTGGGCGGCGCAGATCGGTTCGTCGATCGAACGTATCGAGGACAGCCTGAAGCGCATGCGCCGCCTGCCGCAGGGCGGTACCGCGGTGGGCACGGGAATCAACGCCGATCCGAAATTCGGCACGACGCTGGCACGGGAGCTGAAGAAGCTCACTGGCGTAGGTTTCGACTCGGCCGAAAACTTCTTCGAAGGGATGGCCGGACAAGATGCTGCCGTGGAATTATCCGGGCAGCTCAAGGTGCTGGCGGTGGCGTTGATGAAAATCGCCAACGATCTGCGCTGGATGAATTCCGGCCCGTTGGCGGGGCTGGGCGAAATCGAGCTGCCAGCCTTGCAACCGGGATCGTCGATCATGCCGGGCAAGGTCAATCCGGTCATTCCGGAGGCTACTGCGATGGTGGCTGCACAAGTTATCGGCAACGATGCGGCGATCACCATCGGCGGCCAATCAGGCAATTTTCAGTTGAACGTCATGCTGCCGATGATTGCCTACAACCTGTTGCAGTCGATCGAGATCCTGGCAAATGTCAGCATCCTTTTGGCCGACAAGGCGATTGCGGGTTTCAAGGTGAACACAGCAAGGGTCAAGGAAGCGCTGGACAAGAACCCTATCTTGGTTACTGCACTCAATCCGGTCATCGGTTACGAGAAAGGTGCGGCGACGGCCAAGCAGGCCTACAAGGAGAAACGTCCGATCATGGATGTGGCGCTGGAAACCACTGGACTTTCGAAGGAAGAACTCAAGAGGCTGCTCGACCCCATGACATTGACCAAGGGCGGTATTCATGGTGGCGGCGGAAGCGGCGGCTAAAGGCATATCGAGGGGGTACCTAAGTCGGTCGCGACTGCGCAGCGCAAGGCCTGACCGGTCGCGGCGGAAGCCGCTTCTACAAGGTAGGTGGTCGTTAGGCGTTTCCTGAAGGCCTATCGAGCCGATACTAAAAAAACTGCCGGCGATGCACTGTCCTGGTTGCATCGCCGGCAACACTCACGCCCGGGCGTCATTGCCCTAGCCAGCATCCTTGCCTTTCGATTTGTCCATATCCTTGGCGCAATCGTCGACATTGCCGCGATCCACAATGCCCGCGTAGGGTTTGAAGGCCGGTAGCTGTGTGGCCAACTGATCCTGGACGGTTTTGATACCGGCGGTGTCCTTGCAGATCGCGATGCCGAGCGTCTGCAACTCGTCGGCACCCTTGGCCGCTCTGTCATCGGCTTGCTTGCTGCTGGACGCGTGCGCGATGGCATCCAACGCCATCTTGCCGCCTACCTTGCCCATCTTCAGGCCGATGTTGTGAACATCGGCGACATTCATGTAGTAAGCCATCAGCAGGGCCTGCTGCTGGGGCGTCAAATTGACCGGCTTGCCGTCGATCGCGAAGTTGCCGCTGGAATCGATCACGCCTTCTGGCTGGCCTTCGGGCCGGAGCATTACTTTGTCGCCCTTGAGTGCGATGGCACCGTTCATCATGTTGGTGTCCGCCCCCATATCGCAGCCGGCAAGCAAGGTGCTGCCGAGCAGAAGGGCGCCTAGCCATGGCCGGTAGTTCATACGTATCCCCTTGTGGTCCGATGATGATGGCTTGAGCTTGAACGGGATTAGCGTAGTGCCGATCAACTGTCGTCGCGAATGCGGCGGTACCAGACGGCTCCGGCGAGCAGGGCAGCGCCGACGGCCACGCCGATCCATAGTTCGATCGAGCTGAGCAGCATGAGGCTTGTGCCAGGCGTCAGGATCGAAGAACTGTCGTGCGTGCCCAGAGCGGCCATGGCCTGACCCTGTTGGCTGTCGAACACCAGGTTCGAACCAGGAAACACACTGAGGATCAAGCGTTGCACGACGTGATGCCAGAACCAACCGGACGACAGGTTGAACAACCCCATGATGTTGAACCAGGTGACCAGCAAACCGGCGACCAGTGGCGCAGCGATGGCCCAGAGGAACGGCTTGCTGCGTGCCCAGGCCGAGCAAAGCATCAGCCAACCGACGGCCGGCAGAGCCCAGAGTGCATACAGGGGGATCGCGCTGATCAAGGCCAGCACGGTGCGGATCGGGTGCGCCAGCATCAACAGCTGCCAGACATTGATGCCGTGGAATGAGAGCACGAAGGCGAACAGAATCAGCTGAACGATGCCGATCGCGATGCCGATGACGACTGCAATCAGCGGTGCGAGCACGACGGCGCTGACGACCTTGGACAGTACAGTGC
>NZ_DATCRY010000045.1:0-19592 GCF_036568765.1 Dyella sp.
CCTGAGTTACACGGTGCTGGCCACGGGCGATGTACGCACGGCAAGCGTCAGTGGGAGCGCATCATGAATGCAACGGCGGTTACGCCGGGCGTTGTCCCGATCGGTTGCGGTCTGCCACCGTCCTGTGGCCGCGATAGGCGACGCGAAAGCCTGCGCGTGACAGGCAAGCTCAACGGCATCGACTATGTGGAAGTCGGCGACGACGGCACGAGCCTGTGCATCCATCTGTTCAGTCCCATTCCATCGGATATCGGTGTTGCCAACGTCCGTGTGAGCGGCGGCGATCGCATTACGGGCCTGCGTGTCCTGAGCGTAAGCCAGGAGTCCGAGCCGGAGATGCATGACGATCCTTGCCTGCGCGTAATGCTCGATCGCGAAGGCGACCATTCGCCGTACTGCCTTTGTCTGGTCGATACTTCGTCCGGCATCGCCCCGTCCGACTGGACGGCATATCCCGGCTTCGACCCACGCTACGCCTGTATCGCACTGCGCTTTCGTCTCGATTGTTGCAAGAGCCTGGACTGCGCCGCCCAGACGCCTTGCGTGCCGTCGCCGGCTGTCTTGCCGGAAATCAATTATCTCGCCAAGGATTACGGCAGCTTTCGTCAACTGTTCCTGGATCGCATGGCATTGAATGTGCCGGCATGGCAGGAGCGTCACGTACCCGATATCGGTATCGCGCTTGTCGAGGTGCTGGCCTATACGGCCGACTACCTGAGCTACTACCAGGACGCCGTAGCGACCGAGGCGTATCTGGCGACAGCCCGGCGTCGCATTTCGGTGCGCCGGCATGCACGGCTGGTGGATTACCGCATGCATGAGGGTTGCAACGCGCGTGCTTTGGTGGCGCTGTCGTTGCCTGCCGGCGAGGTGACGCTCGATCTGGATCAATTGTTGTTGCTCGTACCTCCGGCGGGGCAAGCCCAAGTGACGCCGGGGGTGCTCGATGCTGCTCAATTGGCGCAGGCGCGCACGCAAGGCGCGCTGGTCTTCGAGCCGATGCCGCTGGACGGGGCAACCAGCATGACCGTAACGGCGGCCAACAGCGCCATCGGCTTGTATACGTGGGGTGGCGAACTGTGCTGCCTTCCGCGCGGCAGCACGCAAGCGGTTCTGGTAGATGCACCGCTGGCTCCCGCCGGTGACGGGACGGATACGGAGTCCGTCGCATCGATGTCTGGCCATCCACAACGCGCCTTGAAGCTGAAGATTGGCGATTTTTTGATCTTCGAGGAAGTTATTGGGCCTGCAAGCGGCAATCCAGCCGATGCCAATCCGCAACATCGGCACGCGGTAAGGCTGAACGCGGTGCAGCCCATGACCGATCCGCTCGACGGCACCTTGCTGCTGCAGGTGAGCTGGGATGCCTGCGATGCGCTGCCATTCGATCTGTGCCTGTCGGTGCGCAAGCCGGCGCCCGATTGCACTTGGCTGCACGATGTCAGTCTTGCGCGTGGCAACATCGTGCTGGTCGACCATGGCGATCATGTGCCGGGGCAATGCGACTGCTCGGTGTTGTGCGCACCGCCAGGGCAGGGCGCGAACGATTATCCTGGACTCGCTACCGCATTGGCTGCGGTGCCGGATGCCTGCGAGCGCTGCCATGATCTGGCAGAGGATTGCTGGCTGATTCCTGGAAGTACGCAGTACGGCTGTTGCGGCTGCGACGGCGCCGTGCTGGATGTGCTGCATCCGCCGACCGATACCGGCCATGTCTTGCCGGGCTCGCCGTTGACCTGGGCCGAGCCGTTGCCTGTGCGAGTCAACGCGCCCGTATGCGATCTGATGACGCGCGATCCGCGTTTGGCGCTGCCGCAGCTGGAGGTTTATGGCGGAGCCCTGGGCGACATCCTGGTCGCCGGTACACCCGATCCTCGTTGGTATTGGGCATCCCGCCAGGATCTGCTCGGGAGCGGTCCCGACGATCGACATTTTGTCGTCGAGGTGGACGATACCGGAGCGGCTCACCTGCGCTTTGGCGATGGCGTGCTAGGCCGTCAGCCACAAGCCGGCGATTTCTTTCGTGCGCGCACCCGCATCGGCAACGGTACGGCGGGCAACGTTGGCAGCGAGAGCATCGTGTGGCTTGCCCAACGTTCCGGTGTACCGCCCGCCGGGCTGGTGCCGCGCAATCCCTTGCCGGCCACGGGTGGCCAGGCAGCGGAGACGCTGGCCGAGGTCAAGCTCTATGCGCCGGGTGCGTTCCGCGCCCAGCCATTGCGTGCCATCCTCGCCGACGATTACGCCATGTTCGCTGCACGCAATCGGGCATTGCAGGGCGCAGCGTGCGCGATGGCGTGGAACGGAAGCTGGTACGAGGCGGATGTCGTGGTCGATCCGCTTGGTCGCGATACCCTCGATCCAGCACTGGCCGGGCAGGTGAAATCCGGTCTGTACCCTTATCGACGCATCGGCCACGACATCGCCGTGCGCTCGGCGCGCTACGTGCCCTTGACGATCGAGCTGTTCGTTTGCGTTCTGCCGGATTTCCTGACTGCGCACGTCCGAGCGCAACTTCTCGATGACTTCAGCGCCGGCTTGCGCAGTGACGGAACGCCGGGTTTCTTTCATCCGGATCGGTTATTCCTGGGGGCGCCGGTCAGTGTCAGTGCGTTGATGGCCCAGGCCCAGGCGATCACCGGCGTGGCGCATGTCGAGGTTCGCACCCTGGCGCGACTGGACGCCGGCCCTCCCGATGGCGTGCCTGACGACGGTCTGCTGCATCTGGCAACCAACGAAATCGCTCAGGTGGATAACGATCCGGATCACCCCGATCACGGCAGCATAGTCTTTACGATGGGAGGTGGCCGATGAGCTGCTGCAGCGCTTGTGGCCAGCATGCCTGCGCCTGCGGTTGTGGCGCTGACGCGCACACGCCCCTGTCTCTCTATAATCGCCCGGGTCTGAGCAGCCTGGCCTACCGCGTCGGTAAATACGCCGATTTCTTTGCCAGTATGCAATTGGATCTCAGCGATGCCGCGCTGCCGGCGTTGTCTGGATTACGGACGCGCGCGCTGGACGATCCGTCGATGGCCTTGCTGGATGCCTGGGCTATCGGCGCGGACGTCTTGAGTTTTTACCAGGAACGCATTGCCAACGAAGGTTACCTGCGCACGGCTACCGAGCGTTGCTCGGTGCTGCAGTTGGGGCGGCTGGTGGATTACCGGCTGCGCCCGGGCGTAGCGGCCAGTGTCTACCTGGCCTATACCATCGACGACAACTCGGGGCCGGTGACGATTCCGCTCGGGGCCAAGGCGCAGTCGGTACCTGCGCCCGGCGAGCAGATGCAGACGTTCGAGACGGCCGAGCCTTTGGATGCGCGCCACGATTGGAATACGTTGCGGCCGCGCATGACCCAACCGCAGAACATCTCCGTCGACACGGTCGGCGCGCTCGGCGAGCTATGGGTGGCCAGCGCCAATACCCAGTTGAAATCCAATGACACGCTGCTGTTCCTGTTTGGCAACCTGGCTGCTGGCGTAACCGCTGTCCGCCGGGTGCAATCGATAGAATTCCTGCAAACCGATCCGGCTACAGGGGCGGTATTGCCGCCAGAACAGCAACGAAGCCGCGTGATCCTGCAGCCGCTCGATCCGGTCACCGTACAGATACTCGCAGCCATCAACAAGGCGATCGGCTTGCTGACTTATAGCAACGCTACCTGGTTGAGCAACCTTGAGGCGATACGCCAGGATCTGCTGTTGGGCAAGAACAATGGCGGCAGCTTTATTGAATTTGTGCGCACCTTCAGCGCCATGGAGGGTTACCAGAGCGGTCCGCAGCCCGTCATCGATTTTGCCGGTAGCGTCGAACAGGCCTTCGGCGGAGGATCGACAGGCAAGCCAACGCACGCGGACTTCGGCGATCTGTTCAAAGCCCTTGTCCAGCCCATGTCGCTGCAACCGACCAACAGTCTGCACCTGCAGCGCAGCCTGGCCACGGCGTTGGGCCGGGCCAGCGATGCCCGCCCGCAACTGTTATTGAACTTCGCCAGACCGCTGGTGGATACCTTCTATACCGCCTGGACCCATGTGCAGCATGGCGACCCGTCCCCTGAACTGAGCGGCGTGTTTGCCATGCGCGTGACATCCGCGTTGTTTGGCTACAACGCGCCGGTGCCGACCAGCATCGTGCAAAAGAAAGACAGCGCCAATCAGTGGACCTCCACGCCGACGCCCGGCAGCCTGAGTGTCGATGAGCGGGACGATGTGCTGTGGCTGGACAATGCTTATGATGCCGTGACCGCCGGTGGCTATGTCCTGATCCAGGATCCGCAAGCGGAGATTCCCGTTGTCGGCCAGATTGCGCAGGCGCGTGTGATGCCGCGCAGCGCTTATGGGGTCAGTGGCAAGAGCACGCGTATTACGCTTGTCGGTGCCGATGACGATAGTCCGAATGTGTGGCCAGAGCCCGACGAAACATCGCTGCGCGGTACGGTGGTGCATGCGCAGAGCGAGATGTTGCCACTCGCTGAGCTGTCCATCGCCGATGATGTGGGCCAAGTGGGCGCAGTCAGTGCGGGCGTCGCAGGCGACGGCGCCACGCGGCTGACATTGGATGCACCGGTCGACGGCCTCAAGCCCGGGCGCTGGGTCATCGTGCAAGGTCAACGCACCGATGTGCCCGGCACCGATGCCGTCACCGCAGCCGAGCTGGTGATGCTGTTGGCGGTGGAGCAGACCGTGTCGTCCGATCTTCCGGGCGATACCGTGCATAGCACCCTGGTATTTGCGAACACTGGACTTAGTTACACCTATAAGCGAAGCAGCGTCTCGATTTTCGCCAACGTGGTGCGCGCGACGAACGGCGAAACGCGCAACGAAGTCCTGGGCAACGGCAACGGAGCCACGCCGATGCAGGCCTTTGCGCTCAAGCAACCTCCACTGACCTACGTCTCCGCGTCCACGGCAGATGGGGTTCAGAGCACGCTTACCATCCGTGTCAATGAGGTGCAATGGCACGAAGTGCGCAATCTTGCCTTTGTCGACGGTGACGAACGCAGTTTTGTGACAGCTACTGACGATAGCGGCAAGACCTCGGTGACCTTCGGTGACGGCACGCATGGCGCACGCCTGCCCACCGGTATCGAGAACATCACTGCGGTCTACCGCAACGGTATTGGAACGCCGGGCAATGTCGATGCCGGGCAGATTACCTTGCTGACAACCAAGCCGCTGGGAGTAAAGAACGTCGTCAATCCGCTGCGCGCTTCGGGCGGTGCCGATGCCGAGACGCGCGATCAGGCGCGCCAGAACGTGCCTTTGGCGGTGCTTGCGCTGGATCGCCTGGTGTCGATCACGGACTACGCGGATTTCGCCCGTACGTTTGGAGGCGTCGGCAAAGCGTCGGCGATCAAGCTGGGCGGCCAGGTACGTGTGACTATTGCCGGTGCGGCGGATGCGCCGATCGATATGACCTCCGATCTCTACCGCAACCTGCTGCAGGCGTTGCAACAGTATGGCGATCCTGCGTTGCCGATCAGCCTGGATGTGCGCGAGCTGCTCGCACTCAGCTTAAGCGCGAAAGTGGGGCTGGCGCCGGATTATGCCTGGGAATCGGTCGAGCCCAGGGTGCGTGCGGCCTTGCTCGGTCGCTTCGGCTTCGAGCGGCGCGAGCTCGCGCAGAACGTCTACCTGAGCGAGGTCGTTGCCTGCATTCAATCCGTACAGGGGGTGGCCTGGGTCGATGCCGACGCCTTCGGCTACCTCGATGAAGCTACCGTGCTGGCCGGCTTCGGCGATGGCCGAGAAGAGGGCGGGGAAAGCGACGGTGGGTTGACCCTGCTTGCCGGAACGCCAGCGAACGAGACATCGCTGCCGATCAATCGGCCCGGAGTCGATCAACGCGTCCAGGCGCTGCCTGGCCACTACGACAGCGATGGGCAGCCGCAGCCGGCGCAGATCGCCTGCTTCCTGCCGACCGTTCCCGATACGTTGCTGCTGCAGGAGGCCGCCCCATGACCGCCAACTCCGATCGCCTGTATGACCTGATGCCAGTGGTCTACCGCATGCGCGATGTAGAGCAGGGCTATCCGCTGCGGGACTTGCTACGGGTGATTTCCGCCCAGGTGAACGTCATCGAGCAGGACATAGCGCGGTTGTACGACAACTGGTTTATCGAAACCTGCGATGACTGGGTGGTGCCTTACATAGGAGACCTGCTCGGTTACAGCCTGCTGCCAGAGGCGGCCTTGGTCGATGCTGGTGTGCATGCGGCACGCCTTGGCCAAGTGCTTGCGCCACGTGCCGACGTGGCCAATACCATCGATGCGCGTCGACGCAAGGGCACACTGTCGCTGCTGGAGGATCTGGGACGCGATGCCGCAGGGTGGTCCACGCGCGCGGTGGAGTTCTATCGCCTCCTTGGTCGGATGCAGCATCTGGATCATCCGCATCTGAGCCGCGGCGGTACCGCCGATCTGCGCGACCCCGGCTCGATGCAGCGCATCGGCTGGGCCCATGGCGCCTTCGATCCGCTGGCGCACAGTGTCGACGTGCGTCGCCTGGGCAGCCACCATCGAAGGGGGCGCTATGGCATTCCCGACGTCGGGCTGTTTGTATTCCGGCTGCGCAGTTATCCGGTGACGGTCACGCCAGCGTACTGTCTGGAAGAGCGCGGCCCGCAGTGCTTTACCTTCAGCGTGCTCGGCAACGATACGCCGCTGTTCCAGCAGCCGGACGAAGAAACAAAACCGACCCATATCGCACAGGAGCACAATCTGCCCGTACCGTTGCGTCGCTATCGCTTTGCCGAGCGTGGACCGAAAGCGGATTATGCGAAGGTGTCTCCAGCGCTCTATGGCTCCGATAGAAGCGTACTGATTTATGCGCCCGACTGGCCAGCCAAGGGGCAAGGGCAGCCGGTACCCATCGATGCGTTGATTCCTGCCGATCTGTCTGCCTGGCGCTATCAGGTGCCGCGCGGTCGCGTTGCTGTCGATCCGGAGCGTGGACGTCTGTTGTTTCCTGCCAATCAGCGCCCTAAGCGCGGAGTGTGGGTTTCGTATCGTTACGGATTTGCCGCGAACCTGGGCGGTGGCGAATACGGACGGGCGACGCCCGAGCTGGAGAATGCGACGCGCTATATCGTGCATACCGTTCTGCCCTCCAGCGGTGCCGCAGCGCCACTACCGTCCGGGCATTTCGCGAGCATCGCCGATGCACTGGTTGCCTGGATGCAAGCAAAGACGGCCGACACATCATTGCGTGCGCTGATCATCGAACTGGCCGAGAGCGGCATCTATGAAGGGAGTATCGACCTGCAGCTTGCTGCGGGCGAGGCGATCCAGTTGCGTGCCGCCGAGCGCACGCGGCCGATCCTGCGCCTGCTGGATGCGCGCGCCAGCCAGCCCGACGCACTTGGGGTCAGCGGTGCTTCGGGCAGTCGATTGCTGCTCGACGGGTTAATGATCGTCGGCCGAGGCGTCGAGGTGCACGGACCGGAAGATTCGGGCGAAGGAGAGCCGCAGCCCGACATGTGCGAGCTGGTGATCCGGCATTGCACGCTGGTGCCCGGCTGGTCCTTGCATTGCAACTGCGATCCGAAGCGGCCGGGCGAGCCGAGCATCACGTTGGATGCTACGCGCGCTTCCTTGCGCATCGAACAGAGCATCGTCGGCCCGATCTCGGTGATCGGGCCGGTGCGGCGCGGCGATCCACCGACATTGCATGTATGCGACAGCATAGTGGACGCCACGGGTGTCGAGCGCGTAGCCCTTGGCGCGCCCGACGAAGTCGTCGCCTATGTGGAGGCGAGTCTGCAGCGTTGTACCGTCATCGGCCAGATTCAGACGCATAGCATCCGCCTTGCCGAAGATTGCATTTTCACCAGTCCGGTATGCGTGCTGCGTCGGCAGCTCGGTTGCGTCCGCTTTTGCTATGTTCCACAGGGCTCGCGTACGCCTCAGCGTTTCCATTGTCAGCCCGATCTTGCGCTTGCCGCGGCGCCGCAGGTGCAGCACGCGCAGGAGATGCTGCGGGTGGTTCCGCAATTCCGCAGTTTGCGCTATGGCACACCCGATTATGCCCGTCTGAGCGATTACTGCGGCAATGAGATTCGCTCGGGGGCGTCCGATCGTTCCGCCATGGGCGCCTATCACGATCTGTACGAGCCGCAGCGCGAGGCGAATCTTGCCTGGCGACTCGAAGAATACGTACCCGCCGATGCCGACGCCGGCATTCTTTACGCAAGCTAGGAGATCGACATGAAAGGCGACTTCGCACGTGTCACCTTTGACCCGGCACGTCATTACAGTCAGGTCATGCAACAACAGGGAAGGGTGCTGCTGGAGGCGGATTGGAACGAGCAGGCCAATATCCAGCTGTTTCTGTTACGAACGATGATCGCGGACCTGGTCGGGTCTTGCTGGGCGGCAGGTACTGGTTTTGCGATCGCCACGCAGGCACGCCTTGCCGACTGGCAGTTGTCGCCAGGGCATTTCTATGTGGATGGCATTCTTTGCCAGAACGAGACCGTGTGCACTCTGAGTACGCAGCCATACGCGCCGGCGCCTGCGGATGACGGCGGCAACTGGGCCAATCCACCCGACACTTTTGCACTTTGGCTGGATGTCTGGGAGCGTCATCTTTCCGCGTTCGAGGCTCCGGGCATCGCCGATACGGCGCTGGATGGGGTGGATACCGCGACGCGCGCGCAAACTATCTGGCAGGTTCGGCTGCTCGATCGGGACAGCAAGCAACTGACCGGCATCCTGGATGCGATTACGGCCGTGCTCAAGGTGCGCTTGCAGGCAGCCCTGAGCGACGCGGACAAGAAGGTCATCAACCAACAGCTTGCCGACATCGACCAGCTACGCCGCCATCTCGTCGCAGGTACCGCGCCGGCCGATAACGAACCCTGCACCGTGCTAGGCCAGATACTGGGGGCGCGTGCGACCTATGCATGGCCACGGTTGCGCGCTCAATTGGGGCCGACTGCCTCGGATAACGATCCTTGCGTGATTGCCGCCGACGCGCGCTATCGTGGCTGCGAAAACCAGCTATACCGGGTCGAGGTGCACCAAGGTGGCGCAGCCGGCACCGACGGTTCGCCATCAGGCACCAATTTCAAATGGTCGCGCGAGAACGGCTCGGTGATCTTCCCCGTGCTTCGTGCGGACAGTACGGCGCAGAGCGATGGGAGCGCGCAGCTTGCCGTCTCGCTGGCCAGCCTCGGACGCGACCAGCGCTTGGGTCTGGCGGTGAACGATTGGGTAGAACTTATCGATGACGATTATACCCTGGCGCAACGAGCATCGCCCTTGCTGCAGGTCATGGCCATCGATGCTGCGCAGCGAATCGTTACCTTGACCGTACCGAAGAACGTCACGGCTTATACGGTGAGCGGCAATCCCGCCAAGCATCCCCTGCTGCGACGCTGGGACCAGAGCCAGGATAACGATGTGCAAGGCTGTGTACCGTTGATCGAAGGCGAGGCGATCGCCTTGGAAGACGGTGTGCAGATCGTATTTCAGCCGGGCGGTCTCTATGCTACGGGCGATTATTGGCTCATCCCCGCTCGTGTCGCCGGCAACGGTAGCCTCGATTGGCCATTGGCGTCCGATGGCGCGCCGGCGGCGTTGCCATCGCGCGGCATGCATCATCAGGCTGTACTCGGCACGCTCGATGTTCAAGGCGCCTACGACGAATGCTGCTGCCGGTTAGATTCGCTGTGCACGCTCATGAAGAATTCGGTAGATCGTCGCCTGACCAACACGGATGCCGCGTTGCAGAGCGCGGCGTCCTTGCCCGTGGCAACTGCCCCCAAAGCAGCACCAGCCCCGGCCAAGGCAACGGCAAAAAGCCAGGCGCGGAAAGTAACCAAAACGACCAAACCTGGATAAATACGGTAGCTATCGAATAACGACACGACGGTCCCGGTCGAGGCCGCTGCGTCGCATAGTGCGCCGCGATCATGGCCAGAAAGTCATGTTGATATCTCGTATTACGTGGCCCTAGCATCGGGCCGCGCAAACTCAATTCCGGATGAGGCGGCTGTATCCCGGCTGGGGTGAGGGAGGAACCTACGAAGCGATGCAGATATCATGCTCCGGGAGCACTCGGCCTTTAGATCCGACACCAGCGACACGATACTTTGAGCAAATTCGTTCTCTCCGACCAGGACAGAGCATGGATCGACGCCCGGGCAGACGCTGCGCATCGATCGTGCAAGCTCATCGTGCGCGCTTCAAACGGCCTGCTGCTTCCCGTTCACCTGACAGCCTTCGACATCGAAGCCTTCTCTTTCGAAGCGTTCGCCACAAACGATATCGCTTGTCCTCCCGCGGTAGAACGCAGCGTCCGCAAGCGCCAGGCGGAGTTTTTCCATGGCCGGGCAATGGCGCGCAAGGCGCTTGAGGCACTGAACATTTCAGCCGCCGAAATACCTGCCGGGACATCGCGCCAACCGATCTGGCCATCGGGCGTGGTGGGCAGCATTTCCCATACACATCGCTTCGCCGCTGCGGTCGCCTTGTCGGCCGAGACATGCGCGGGCGTAGGTATAGATATGGAGCATATCGCGGGGGCGGATGCATGTGCGGCGCTATCGGCAACTGCCATGCATGAGCAGGAGCTTCGCTATCTTCAGCGGCTGGAGTCGACATTTCCTTTCAATGTCTTGCTCACCGCGGTGTTCTCCGCCAAGGAAAGTTTCTTCAAGGGGGCTTTCTCCGCCGTGGGGCGCTATTTCGATTTCAGTGCCGCGCAGGTGTCGATGCTCGATATCGAGCGAGGTGTCATCCAGCTGCGCCTCACCGAGACGCTCTGCGAGCGCTTTGTAGGGAACCAGATCTGCGATGTCGGTGTTGGTTTTGTCGATCCGGACACAGTGTTGACCTACTTCGTCTGGCAGCGACCTGTCGCCTGACTGTCGCTCTCGCATAAAAGCCCGCAGGATTAGGCGCTTAAACAACAAGCAATATCTTGCGATTTATCGCAAGATATTGCTTGTTGACAAACGAGCCGTCATTCTCCGAAGTATAAGAGCGGCGACAAAAGGGGATCGCCGTGGCACGGGATGATTCCTGGCGTATTGAAAAATAGATCAGGTTAATCAAGCTGATGCGTGGCTGGGCACAGCCGGATTCGCACGCTTGGGCACTGTAGATCGGACCAATGCGCCAGGAGGAAGACAAAGCTCATCGCCCTCGAGGCGATGAGCGCGGCCAAGCCGGGAACTCAGGGTGGAGGGTGCATGGAGATGGCAGGAACCTATGCGTGGGCGCCCTTAGGGCGGTCGCGCCAAGTGTGGCCGAGGCGAGGGCGAACGCGTCCCTCCCGGCCACTTGTCCATGTGAGCTATTCACAGACACGGACAGGATCGACGCCGCGCTCAAGCGGGCACGACACGATATGAACAGCTTTTTCATTTAGCGACAGATCGATCGCCCCGTAGCGGCGATCGTCGGGTTTTTTGCACAGGAGCATGCATGACGAGCCTGAGTCAGTCAGAGGGAATGTACGAAGTGGTGGTCAATCACGAGGGTCAGTATTCGATCTGGCCATCGGATAAAGCGGTGCCCCACGGTTGGAAGAAAGCTGGCAAACAAGGTTCGAAAGCGTCCTGTCTGGAGTTTATTGGCGAAGTGTGGACGGATATGCGCCCGCTATCGCTGCGCGCGCAAACATAGGTCGGGTATTCAGCGCCGCGAGCGGCGAAATGAAATAAAACGGCGGCATCCTGATTCTGAGCGACTGACATGCCAGAGGGGCGTGGCCGTTTCCTTGCGCGACTTTTAAGGCGTTAGCCTGTTTGCCTGCGTTCCAGGAGGCTGTTTGTACGGTCCGTCCTCTACGTTTGAAATGCCCGTTCGACCCGATCAGGGCCGTTGGCATGATTTAGACGCGAAATCGTGGGCGCCCATGCGCGCGCAGGAGGTAAAAAACGTATTTCTATTTTCGGGACAAGGTTCACAGTATTTTCAAATGGGTCGGGAGCTATTTGACGGCGACGCATCATTTCGCGCCACGACGCAACGTGCCGATCGTTTAATGCAGGAATACTGTGGTAAGTCATTAATCGGTGCGTTATTTACCGAGCACGACACCCGCGACGCTTCCTTAGAACGCCTTTTGGTCAGCCATGCCGCGATTTTCGCGGTGGAATATGCGTTGGCCAAATCGATGATCGACAACGGCGTCCGGCCCGACGCTGTTTTAGGAGCGAGCCTGGGAGCATTCGCTGCGGCGACTATTGCCGGCTGTCTCGATCCTGACATGGCACTGCGTGCGGTCATCGAACAAGCGGTCGTCGTGGAAGCGCACAGCGAACCAGGCTGCATGATCGCCGTCGTTGGGGAGCCGGCGCGCTACATCACGGCACCGCTGCTCGATCTTTGCGAGCTTGGCGCACAGAACTTCACCACGCATACAGTGCTTTCGTTGCCTGAATCGAATGCACCCGCCGTCGAGGCTCTCCTGCGCAAGCAGGCCGTATCGTTCCAGCGCCTGCCATTGGCTTTTGCCTTTCACTCTCGCTGGATCGATGCGGCAGAGGCGGCATACAAGGCATTTCTGAGGACGCTGCCGCTTAAGCCGGCAGCTATTCCTTTCATCTGTTGCGCGACGGGGCAGCTATGGCGCGAACTGCCTGCGGACTATTTCTGGTCCGTCGTGCGATGGCCGATTCTGTTTCAGCAGGCTACTGATCGAATCGAATCGCAAGGCAGCTATCGCTATGTCGATGTCAGTCCGGGCGGCGCCATGGCGACCTTCCTGAAGTACGGACTGGCCTCTGATTCCGCATCGGACATCGTCAGCGTCATGTCGCCATTCGGCGGCGACATGCATCGGTTGAATGCGCTGGTGGCGACTAGCGGGCCTGCAACGCCGCAGATGGCCCAGCATTGCAGCCAGACAGCATCGGAATTTCAAGACCAACCGGCAGGGGCCTTGCGCACCCTGGAGTCACGCAAAATGAAGGCAATCATTTTTCCCGGCCAGGGCTCGCAATTCAAAGGCATGGGCAAGGATCTCTTTCCGCTGTTTCCTGACCTGGTCAAGGGGGCGTCGCAGATCCTTGGCTATTCCATCGAGGATCTGTGTCTGAATGACCCCGAGGGGCGTCTTTCCCAGACGCAATACACACAGCCCGCGTTGTATGTGGTCAATGCCTTGCACTATTTCCGTCAGCGCGACCTGCATGCCGGGACGTCTTCGGCACCCGACTTTCTCGCTGGCCACAGCCTGGGCGAATACAACGCCTTGCTGGCTGCCGGTGCATTCTCTTTCGAAACCGGATTGCGCCTGGTGAAGCGACGCGGCGAGCTGATGGCGGCGGCCAAAGGCGGTGGTATGGCGGCTGTATTAGGTGTGCCTGTCAGCGAGATAAGAGCTGTACTCGATGCGCACGGCCTGGATCGAATCGATGTCGCGAACTTCAATGCACCGACGCAAACGGTGATTGCTGGCGAAAAGGAGGCCATTACCGAGGCAGTGGATCTGTTCGCACAACGTAACCTGCGCTGTGTCATGCTGAATGTGAGTGCGGCGTTTCATTCGCGGCACATGCAGCCGGCGCAGGCGGAGTTCGCACAGTTTCTGCAAACGTTCTCGTTCGAGCCGCCCCAGATCACGGTGATCGCCAATGCGACGGCCCGTCCCTACGATCCATCGCGTATCGCCGACATGCTCGCTCGTCAGATTGCGGCGCCAGTGCAATGGGTGGACTCGGTTCGTTATCTCATGGGACGTGGCGACGTCGAGTTCCAGGAAATCGGCGTCGGTGTGCTCACCAGGATGGTGCAGGAGATCAAAGCCAGGGAGACGGCGATCGTCGATGAGGTACTCGATACGCCAGCAGTAGCCGATATCGCCCAAGTCGAGATTTCCGCGCCGGCTGCCGAGGCGGGGCGACATGTGCCACTGCGGATCGAGGCGGCAACGCTGGGAAGCGAGGTGTTTCGGCGTCGCTTCGGCCTGAAATATGCCTACATGGCGGGAGCGATGTATCGGGGTGTTGCTTCGGTTGAACTGGTTATCAGGATGGGCAAAGCCGGTCTGCTGAGCTTCTTTGGCGCAGGCGGGCTGTCGTTGGCAAAAATCGAAGCAGGCATTGTTCGTATCCAGGAGGCACTCGACCCGTCGACGCATCCCTATGGCATGAACTTGCTGGCCAATTACGAGTATCCCGAACTGGAAGAAGCGGTCGTGGATCTCTACCTGAAGTACGGCATCAAGAACGTCGAGGCGGCGGCTTTCATGCAGATGACGCCCGCCCTGGTCAAATTTCGCTTGCAAGGGCTGAGTGCCTGCACCCAAGGCAAGGTCGTCTGCGGCCACCGTATCGTGGCCAAAGTGTCGCGCCCCGAGGTGGCCAGGGCATTCATGAGCCCGCCGCCTGCGGCGATCGTCGAGCGATTGCTGGCTCAAGGTGTCATAACGCCGCAACAGGCCGCCTGGTCGCAGACGATCCCCATGAGTCATGACATCTGTGTAGAAGCCGATTCCGGCGGTCATACCGACGGCGGCATCGCGGCCGTCATGCTGCCGCCGCTCCTGCAGCTTCGCGACGAGATGCAGCGAACGCACAGCTTTGCGGAACCTCTTTGCATGGGGCTGGCAGGCGGCATCGGCGGTCCGGAAGCGGCGAGCGCAGCGTGGCTGCTAGGAGCGGATTTTATTGCGACCGGGTCGATCAATCAGTGCACGGTCGAAGCCGGGATGAGCGCGGATGGAAAGTCGATGCTGCAGGACATGGATATCCAGGACACCGAATACGCGCCTGCCGGCGACATGTTCGAGATCGGCGCGCAGGTGCAGGTCCTGAAGAAATCCGTGTTCTTTCCTGCGCGCGCCAACAAGCTGCTTTCGCTCTATCGCCATTACGAGAGCCTGGACGATATCCCCGCGCGTACCCGCAAACAGCTGGAAGGTACGTTTTTCAAGAAGACCTTCGAAGAGATCTGGTCGGAGACGGTCGGATACTTCAAGTCGGTCAACCTGGAGCACGAGATCGTCAAGGCTGAGGCCAACGCGAAGCACAAGATGGCCCTGGTGTTTCGTTGGTACTTTGCGTACTGCACGCGTATCGCCATGGAAGGCAAGGGCGACGATCGCGTGAATTACCAGATCCAGACGGGCCCGGCGCTGGGCTCGTTCAATCGCTGGGTCAAGGGGACGGAACTGGAGCCATGGACGAGCCGGCATGTGGATCGCATCGCGATCAAGATCATGGACGCGACCGCAGAACACTTGGCGCGCTCTTTTACTCGTTTTTTCAACAGCTGAAGAAAACAAGCCGGCGCATCGTGCCCCCGGACCGGCATCGACAGGTCCGTGCCGGGCGAGCTTCAGGCGAGCGCCATGCGAATGCAGCCATCCGATCGAGACAACCCAACGCCACAGGCGGCTCATCGGACAGGTGAAGGCAATACATCCAGACATACCCTCACAAGGATAGGCACGATCATGAGCGTTCATCAGGTTCCGTCCCAGCACGAATTGACACATGCCGAAGGCAAGGAAGCCGAGGGGTATCGTGCCGATTCGCATCACCATGGCGATATGGCGATTGTCGGTATGGCCTGCCGCTTTCCGGGGGCGGACAATTATGCGCAGTTCTGGGACAACCTCTGCCAGGGCGTGTCGAGCATCAGCGAGATCCCGCAAGGCCGTTGGGACAAAGACGCGTTCTATTCGGTCAATGGTCAGGACAAGAACAAGTCCACCAGTAAATGGGGCGGATTTGTCGACGGCGTAGAGTGCTTCGATGCCGACTTCTTCGGTATCTCGGCGCGCGAGGCGCGGGTGATGGATCCGCAGCAGCGGATCATGCTCGAGCAAGCCTGGGCTTGCCTGGAGGATGCAGGTTACGACCCCGCGACGTTCAGTGGCAGCAATACCGGCGTCTACATCGGCGTGTTCAATTTCGACTACGAAGACCACCTCAGGCATGCTCTGGACGCGATCGAAGGGCATGTCTCCACCGGCACGCATACCGCCCTTATCCCCAACAGGATTTCGTATTTCCTGAACTTGCACGGTCCGAGCCTGCCGATCGATACCGCTTGCTCAAGCTCGCTGGTCGCCTTGCATAAGGCCGCGCATGCCGTTCGTCGCGGCGAATGCGATCAGGCATTGGTGGGTGGCGTCAGCGTGCTATGCAGCCCGACGCATTTCATCTCGTTCTCCAAGACGGGCATGCTGTCGCCGGACGGAAGTTGCAAGACCTTCGATGAACGCGCCAACGGTTACGTTCGCGGCGAAGGCGCGGCCATGATCCTGATCAAGCCGCTGGATAAGGCGATCCGCGACAAGGATCGGATCGTTGCCGTATTGCGTGGCTCGGCGGTCAATCATGGCGGGCGTGCGCGCACGGTCACCTATCCCGGCTCGCTTGCCCAGTCGAACGTCATTGCCGAAGCCATGCGGCAGGCAAACGTGCCGGTGGGAAGCATTGGCTATGTCGAAGCTCACGGCACCGGTACGCCCAAGGGCGATCCGATCGAGGTGGAAGGTCTGAAAATGGCTTTCGCTCGCGTGGCTGCCGATCGTGGCGAAGCGATTGTCGAAGGCTCCTGCGGCATCGCCAGTGTCAAAACCAATATCGGGCATCTGGAGTCGGTCGCCGGCTTGGCTGGCGTGATCAAGACGATACTGTGCATGAAGCACAAGGCGTTTCCGCCCCTGGTTCACTACCAGAAACTCAATCCACGTATTGCCTTGGCGGGCAGTCCGTTCTTCATTGTCGACAGGGCACAGCCCTGGCCGGCACAGGTCGATCTTCATGGCGTGGCGATGCCGCGGCGTGCCGGCATCAGTTCGTTCGGCTTCGGCGGCGTCAACTCCCATGTCATTATCGAAGAGTACGTCGAGCCGCACGATCCGATCGCGAATGCGAACGACAAGTCAGGAGACCAAGTTACTCCGGAGCTTATTCTGTTGTCGGCGAAGACGGCCACTGCGCTGCGCGAGCGCGTCCGGCAGTTGCTTGCGGCGTTAGCATCGCCAGAACTCCGTGACGCCAGCCTGGCCGATCTGGCTTACACCCTGCGGGTAGGACGCCAGGCGATGGCGGTGCGCCTGGCGCTGGTCGTCGATTCCGTCGACAGTCTGCGAGAACGGCTGGACGATTGGCTTGTGCGCGGGTCGGGCGCGGCTGGGATTTATGCCGCGGAGCTTTCTGTGGAGGCGCAGATGCTTGTTGGCAGCGAGATGGAGCATGACGACGCATGGCATGTTCTTTTCGCCGAAAGAGATCTTCATGCCATAGCTCGGAAGTGGATCGATGGGCATGCTTTCGACTGGATGCGCCTGCATACCGAGGGCGCTCGCCGCCTCGCTTTGCCGACCTATCCCTTTGCCAAGGAGAGACATTGGGTCGACGCGGAACTGTCATTGGCGACGGCTGCCAGGCAGGCCACGCTTCATCCGCTGGTTCATCGCAATACATCCAATGCCTTCGGGCTTCGCTTCAGCAGTCGTTTTACCGGCAAGGAGTTTTTCCTGGCCGACCATGTCGTGCGAGGTGAGCGCACGCTACCGGGTGCCGCGCAACTGGAAATGATGCGATCGGTCGGCGGCGAGGTGGTTGCCGGCCGAGGTCACCTTCGTCTGAAGGATGTCGTATGGCTACGTCCGATTGTCGCCGGCGCCAAGTCGCTCGCCTTGCATATTGCGCTGTTTCCGGAGCGGCCCGGCGAATACAGCTTCGAACTCTACGACGATACCGAGGCGGACGATGCCCTGGTCTATACCCAGGGTTCGCTGCTCCTGGCTTCTTTGCCGGATGCCGTTGCCCCTATCGATATCGCTGCGATGCGGCAGCAGTGCTCACGGGCACATGTGAATGCTGTGGAGTGTTATGCGGTATTCGATCGCATGGGGCTGAGCTATGGGCCTGCGCATCGCGCCCTGGAGGCATTGTTTGTCGGTCAGGGCCAGGCATTGGCACGCGTCAGCTTGCCCGCTGCCGTTCAGCCGATGCAGGAAAGCTATGTGCTTCACCCGAGCCTGTTGGATGCTGCGCTGCAAGCGGCGATCGCGCTGCAAGCACACGACGCAGGGCGCTGGGGGGAGGCGGTATCGATGCTGCCCTTTGCATTGGGTTCGCTGGAGACCCTGAGTGCCTGCGTCGGCAGCATGTGGGTGGCGATACGTCGGAGTGCCGGTAGTGGCCCGAGCGATGCCTTGCAAAAATTCGACATCGATCTGTGCGACGAGAGCGGCGCGATCTGTGCTCGCTTAAGCGAGTTCTGCGCACGCGCCGCTACGGTATCGGAAGTGGACGCGTTGCCCCAGACGGCTTCCGTCACGCCGGAAAAGACAGCGCAGCCTTCGATCGCATCGCATGAAGCGACGGACGAGTTCCAGGAAAGAGCGACACGCTACTTCGTGCGGCTGCTTTCGAGTGCGCTCAAGCGATCCGCCAGCAGCATCGATGCTCGCGCACCCATGGAGGCCTATGGCATCGATTCGATTCTGGTGATGGATTTGACACGAACGCTGGAGCAGGTGTTCGGACCGTTGTCCAAGACCCTGCTTTTCGAGTACCAGACGATTGCGGCGCTCGTCGGTCATTTTCTCGAAAACCATCGCGAGCGCCTGGCCGAAGTGCTGGGGGAGACGCAGGGCGAGGCGAATGAGGTCGGGCCGGTTCTGGAGTTGGAGGCGCCGGTCGTCCAGAGCGCTCCGGCGCCACGTCGGCCGCGCTTTGGGCAAGGAGTGCAAGAGTTGGTGGGAGTCGCTCGTGGTGATACCGGACGACTCAAACCTGCTGTGAGCCAGGCTGTTGATGAAATCGCCATCATCGGAGTAGCCGGTCGTTATCCACAAGCAGACAACCTGGAACAGTTCTGGGTCAACCTTAGCCAGGGCAAAGACAGCATTACCGAGATTCCCTCCGAACGCTGGGACCATACGCTCTACTACGACCAGGATCGCAGCAAAACAGGCAAGACCTATAGCAAGTGGGGTGGGTTCCTCAACGACGTCGACAAGTTCGACCCGCTGTTCTTCAACATCTCGCCGCGCGAAGCAGAACTGATGGATCCGCAGGAGCGTCTGTTCCTGGAGTGCGTGCATGCCACCCTCGAGGACGCAGGCTATACCCGCGAAACGGTCGCGCGGCGCCCCCAGGTAAGCGAAGAAGGGAGCGTGGGCGTATTTGTCGGTGTGATGTACGAGGAGTACCAGCTATATGGCGCGCAAGAGCAAGCCAGAGGCAACAACCTCGCCATGCTCAATAGCGCGGCATCTGTCGCCAACCGCATTTCCTACTACTGCAACTTCAACGGTCCGAGCCTGGCGCTGGACACGATGTGTTCGTCGTCGCTGACGGCGATCCACCTGGCCTGCGAGAGCCTGCAGCGCGGCGGTTGCTCGGTAGCGATTGCCGGTGGCGTGAACGTCTCGATTCACCCGAACAAGTACTTGATGCTGGCGCAGGGCAAGTTCATCTCGGGCAAGGGACGCTGCGAGAGCTTCGGTGAGGGCGGTGAAGGCTATGTGCCAGGCGAGGGTGTGGGCGCGGTCCTGCTCAAACCGCTGGCCCAGGCGATCGCCGATGGCGATCACATCTACGGGGTGATCAAGGCGACGGCGATCAACCACGGCGGCAAGACCAACGGCTATACCGTGCCGAACCCCAATGCG
>NZ_DATCRY010000046.1:0-19822 GCF_036568765.1 Dyella sp.
TCTCGCACTCCCTGGCGTCGTGGCTTTCGCGATCCCTGGCGTCTGGGTCTTAACCGGCAACGCGCCTGTGGCCCATCCGAGCGGCTTTGGCTTGTTGATCGTCGGGACGGCGGCCCTTCTCTGGTGCGTCCGGGACTTCTACGTCCAGGGCAGGGGCACTCTGGCGCCGTGGTCGCCGCCGACTCACCTCGTCATCGTCGGCCTGTATCGCCATACGCGAAATCCGATGTACATCGCAGTCACCCTCATCTTGCTCGGCTGGTCCGTCTCGTTCGGGATGAGCGGCCTGTACTTCTATTCGCTCACCGTGGTCGTCGCATTCCAGCTGCGGGTGATCCTCGGTGAAGAACCATGGCTCGCTCAGCGTCATGGCCGGCAATGGGATGAATACGCTCGCCGAGTTCCACGTTGGTTCTGGTAGGCGCACGCATCGAGCGGTGCGTCTGATGCGCATGTGGCACCGCAGGCCCCTGCAGGGTGCAGCCGCGCGACTCGATCCGATGGCCGGCTACGTCCAGCGACGCCGGATGCGAGTCCACAAAGACCAACGGCCTCCGTCGCAGACGTGTGCGCGAGCCTGATGTCGTCGTTGAATGCTTGCTCCGAAAGCGTGTGCTCAGAAAGCGCGAGGGCGACGGTGCGCAGCTCGGCTTCGAGCTGGGTGGAACCGAACGCGGCGACAAGCCCGACCGTCTTTTTGATGTGGGCCGACGACGTGGTCTTGGCCGAACTGAGGGCCTTTGGCCGCGTCGCCCGACTCCTTCGCGAAGGCGGCGGCCAACTCCGCCGCCCGTTTGTGCATGGCCTCGCAGCGCTCGATCTCCTTCTGCGCGGCCTCGGACTCGGAGCCGAGCAAGAGAATGGGCTTGAAGTGGCTTCCAGCGAAGTTGAGGTTGTCGGCGATGAAGTCGGAGTTGAAGACGCGCACGACGTGCGTGGATGTCGTGAAGTTCGACTCGTTGATGTTGCCCGCGTCGGTCGCGATCGTGAACGAGCACTGCGGCAGCTCTGGGTTGAGCTTCTTGGCCTCCAACATTGCGACGAGGCGCGACAGCGTAGTCTTGCCAGAGTAGTTCCATCCGTAGATGAGATTCTTGACGCCGAAGTCGACCATCCCCGCCGGCGGCGAGTAGTCGGCGAAGACCCCGAGGCCCTTGATGCGCTGGAAGCTTTTGAGCATGGCTGAATCTTGGGTGGCTGGGCTGCTCACCCGAGTTCGGCAGATCCCTACGCGTTACCGTTGTCTGCTCCCGTGAGATCGCATTCCCTTCCCATTGAAACGGAATTTCAATCCAAGACCCGACATTCGATTTCGCTGTTGGTGCCGATCCATGCCATGGGCGAGTGAGCTCAGACGTCCGCAAAGCAGCGGGTCCGGACGTGCTGCGTGGCCGCCGCTACGGCCGCTCAGGCGATTGACGTCGTGCGCGAATACTTCGAAAGGCGGTGGAGGCGTGGTCCGCTTGCCGGGCGCTCCGGGCGTCCGACAGCCAGGCGCGGCGTGAAGCGGACGTTAGCCCTGCCGATCAACGCATTTGAACGACTCGCCGCCCGGTCACCAGCGCGAACGACCGCTGCCGGGCGCTGCTTTCGGCAGCTGGCGACCCATAGCCGTCATCCAATGGGCCGACCTGACCGCCCGAAACCGGACGTTCATTGCTGGCGCTGGCCGGCGGCACCTGATGCTGCTCTGCGGAAATTGACGCAAGTTTGACGATCGGCAGAGAGGGACTCAAAGCCGACGCGGCCAGCGGATAACGAGGGCTCCCAAGCACCGACGGCGAGCAGGCCAGCTACCCTGCATTTAAAAAGTAAGTGCGAAAAGAACTAGACGACTGGTCTACTTAGTCTTATAGTTCCACTCATGCGCCCCGCCCATGCCACTGCAGACACCCGCCGGAACATCCTCGACGTCGCTCAGCGGATCATGAGCGGCAAAGGTTTTTCGGCTGTCGGGCTGAATGAGATCTTGACCTCCGCCAGCGTTCCGAAGGGGTCGTTCTATCACTACTTCGAGTCCAAGGATGCCCTTGGCGAAGCGATGCTGACCGACTATTTCGATGCCTACTTGACTGACATGGACCGCACGCTAGGCATGCCAGGCGAAAGTGCGGCACAGCGGCTAATGAACTACTGGCGCCAGTGGACTCAGACGCAGCAGAGTTTCGATTGCCAGGGCAAGTGCCTGGCCGTGAAGCTGGGGGCGGAAGTCGCCGACCTGTCCGAGTCGATGCGCCAAGCGCTCAAGACCGGCACGGCGGAAATCATCGGCCGCATCGCGGTCGCCATCGAGGCAGGCACGGCCGATGGATCACTGGAAGTTGAAGGTCGACCCGACGAAATTGCGCAGAACCTCTACCAACTTTGGCTGGGCGCGAGTGTGATGGTGAAGATCGTCCGAGACGTCCAGCCGTTTGAAGCCGCGCTGCAGATGACGCGCCGGATATTGAACTTGCAACGCTCCTGACATCGAGCGAGGCCGAAGGAATGCGCTACGAGCGCATTTTTTTGACCCGAATTACTAGACGACCGGTCTATTAGTGGCAATCCGGGCGTCCTCTTTTCTCGCCACTGCAACTCCGAAAGGAATGAAGATGAAGATCCTGATTGTCCTGACCTCCCACGATCGACTGGGCAACACTGGCCTCAAGACCGGTTTCTGGTTGGAAGAACTCGCAGCCCCCTACTACGAGTTCAAGGCGGCTGGCGCCGACATCGTGCTGGCCTCGCCCCAAGGCGGCCAGCCGCCGCTGGACCCCAAGAGCAACACTGAAGCGTTCCGCACCGAAGCGACCCGGCGGTTCGAGGCGGACGCAGACGCGATGGCCGCGCTGGCAAGCACTGTGCCCCTGGCCCAGGTCTCCCACGAAGGCTTCGATGCGGTGTTCTATCCCGGTGGGCACGGTCCGCTGTGGGACCTGGCCGAAGACTCGAACTCGGTCAAACTGATCGAGACCACGCTGCAAGCCGGCAAGCCGGTGGGTCTGGTGTGCCATGCGCCGGGCGCCCTTCGCCACGCCAGGCGCACGGACGGCCAGCCGCTGGTGAACGGCCTCAAAGTCACCGGCTTCACCAATTCCGAGGAAGCCGCCGTGGAGTTGACCGACGTGGTGCCATTCCTCGTGGAGGACGAACTCAAGCGTCTTGGCGGCCGCTTCGAACGGGCGGCCGACTGGCAGTCCTTCGTCGTACAGGACGGCCTGCTGATCACCGGCCAAAACCCGGCCTCTTCCGCGGAGGCGGCGAAGCGTTTGATGGCGCAGCTGTCGCGCTGAACGATGTCGGCGCAAATCCTCGCGAGGCGCGCCGCATCCCTTTCCTGAACTCCGGCTGCCCGCTACACGAGCGGCGCAGACGGGTTCCATTCACCCTCGGGTACCCCATGACGAATCTTGTGAAAACACTGACCCTCGCGGATGCGAAGGCCATGGTCGCCGCCGCAGAGGCACATGCGACCGGGTTGGCCGTCCCATACGCCATCGCCGTCGTCGACCGCGGCGGCCACCTGCTGCACTTCTCCAGACAACCGGGCGGCGCACCCGGTTGCGTTGGTCTGGCGATCAACAAGGCCTTCACGGCCGCGATGTTCGGCAAGAGTACCGAAGCGTTCGCAACGCTCGCGCAGCCCTCGGGCGAGCTGTACGGCATTCAGCAGGCCCTTGAGGGGCGGACTGTGGTCTTCGGCGGAGGCGTTCCGGTCCTGGCCGAAGGGGCCGTCATCGGCGCGGTCGGCGCCAGCGCGGGCAGTGTCCAGCAGGACATCGGCGTCGCGATGGCGGCGATCTCGGCGTCACTCAGAGACGGCCTCGTCCCTCCGAACCCGGCCCCCATCGCGAAGGGATGAGCATGTCAACCTCCTTGTCCACGGCCTTGCCTGGCAGCAAGCCGTCGATCGAGCCCGCGATGTCCCGCTACGAACAGAGTACCGCAATCCTCGACGCGAAGGACAACTCGGGTCTGACCTTGGCCGCCGGCATCGCCTGCATCGTGCTGGTCGCCATCGACCTGCGCCCAGCCATCGTGTCGGTGGGGCCGCTGCTCGGACAGATTCGTGGCGAGTTCGGAATATCCAACGCGCAGGCCTCTCTGTTGACCGCGATCCCCAACCTCCTGATGGGCTTGCTGGCCCTGCCCGCGCCATGGCTGGCCCGGCGATTGGGCAGGGATCGCGTCATCCTGGCCGCACTCGCCGTGTTGAGCATCGCCACGCTACTCAGGGCCTTCGTCGAAACGACGACGCAACTGATGGTCACCACGGCAGGCGTGGGCGCGGGTATCGCGGTCGCCGGTGCCCTGATCTCGGGCTTCGTGAAGGCCCGCTTTCCGCAGCAGGTGCCATTGCTCATGGGTCTATACGCAATGTCGATTGGCCTTGGCAGCACGCTGGCCGCAGCCGCGACCGCGCCCCTCGCTGCACTTGGCGGTTGGCGACTCGGAACGGGCGTCTGGGCGCTGCCGGGGCTGACCGCGATCGCGGCATGGTGGGTCGTGTCCCGGTCCGAGGGAATCGGACTGGCTCCTGTCTCAGCAGTTGCCAGAGCGCATCGCCATCCGCTGGGCCGCGCAAGCGCCTGGCTGGTGGCAGTCTACTTCGCAACCAACAACTTCCTGTTCTTTGGTTTCCTGTCCTGGATCGCGCCGATGTTTCGGGAGTTGGGTGCGACGCAGGCATACGCAGGGATGCTGCTCGCCAGCTTCACGATGGCGTTCATGTTGTCCAATCCGCTACCGGCCTTGCTTTCCAGGCGCGAGGATCGACGACGGCTGATCGGACTGTTCGCCGGCATCGCGCTCGTCGGGCTCCTTGTAATCGCAGTCGCGCCAACGTTCATGCCCCTGGTGGCCATCCCCATGGCGGCGTGCGGTGTCGGCGCGTCGTTCTCGCTTGGCATGACACTTCCGCTGGACAACGCCTCGAGCCCGGATGAGGCCAATTCGTGGACGTCCTTTGTCCTATTCGTCGGCTACCTTCTGGGAGCGCTCGGGCCTCTCACCCTCGGATTCCTGCGGGATCGAACCGGCAGCTTCCAAGCTGGCCTTTGGACTTTGGTGGCCGCCGCAGCGTTGATGGCGTCTCTGGCTCCGTCTCTCTCGCCTGCACGCCGCCATCGCAAGCTGCAGCGTGCCGAGGGATCGGCAACTGAACGCTCATACGACGCGAGGGCAACGCGCACGGGATGATGCAGGGCGATGGCGGCAGAGCGGACTGTCACGACCGTCTATTTCCGCGCCGACTTGCGACCGGGTCACCGCCGACGAAGCGCTCGAGGCGCGCCAACCTCCGATCGACCGCTGAGCGCAGCATAGCCGACGTCTGTCGGCGTCGGCGACCAGGCCGACGCCGACCCAATGGCGAAGTCCACATGATCGATCTCGACGCCCGGAACCGGACATTCGGAAAGCCATGCATTTGCACCTCGGCGGTGACCGTTCTGGCCCCTAAGGTCGGCCCTTGAAGGACTCATGGGCAGCGGAACCGGGCCTGCAGTTCGCCGAAAGCTCTGTCTGCTTCCGGCCGCACACCCGACATCGGGCACCGCTGATGGCGTAACGATATATGGAAGGCGATGGCGATTAGGCCACGCGGAAGGCGTCAACTTGGCCGTAATTCGCACAGGCGTCGCGCTCGGAAGACAGATCAGTGCAGCTCAACTACTGCAGCGACCAGTGCGAAGCGAGATGCGAGTCGAATCGCAATCGACCAAGGATTGGATCGACCACATGCTGTCCGCCGACCTTGAAATCACTGATCTTCAGCGCGACGCCGTCGAATTGAACCGGATTCCCGTCAGTGTCGTTGTAAGCCTTGAGGTGACTCACAAGTGAGGTCGCATCAAGCTGATTCCATCGTTCTATCGATAGCCCACGAATCTCGATGTTCTTGTAGTTCGACAGCGCATAAAGCCGAATGGCGCACGGACTCATACCTTCTGATCGAAAATCCTCAACCACCACATCCTGGATAGTCATCGCCGTGTCGGCTGTTCGATTTGAACTCATGTTCTTCCAGTCGGAAGCCGCGTTGACCAGGCATGTGTTGAGCTTGACGTCCTTCCAGTACATCCGGTTATGGATCACATCGATGCCTTTGATTCGGACGCTATGGATGTTGCGAGGTATCCATCCGAACTGAATCACCGGACCGTTCTCGCCCTTCCAGACAAGGACATCGTCGACCGAGATGTCGCTGTGATAGGCCTTGATCACATCGTCGTTGGCATGGAAGAACACATGCGACAGGGTGCCACCGTTGTAGAGCTCGAAGCCGTCAGTCTGCCAGTACCAACTGCCCACAAGCTTGGTATGGCTCACGTTCATCTTGAAGCCGTCTTCGTTGCCATACGCCACGAACGAGTGGTACGACGGATTTGCAAGCGTCACGCCGTGCATCTGGAGTTGCTGGCCTTCTGGACCGGCCTCGAACTCGAGTAGCTTCACACACGTTCGGTGGCAGTTTGGTGCCGACGCCGTCCTGTGACGGTAGCCATTGGCCCGATCCGTCTCGTACGGATACTTCTCAGATGAGAGCACTCCCGACCCGGTGATCCAAAGCTTTTGCTGCGTCGATGGGAATTGAAAAGTACCCTTCACGTAGGCGCCTGGCGCCAGGTAGACCCATTGCACACTTGCCGGCATCATCCCGTGAGTATCCGCAGGCATCGAGTAGACGCCTGGGCGGAAATACAGGATTTCTGCATCCAGCTTGCTCAGATCCCTCACCACGCCTGGCGCTGGATAGTGGACTCTGCGACCCGCGACATCCGGCTCCCACGATGCAGCAAGCCGCATCGGCTCAGCAAAAATCATCAGCGCATTGTGCGGTTCTGTGTTGATCGCGCGGCGGCCCGGGCCGGGTTGCGTGGTGAGGCGGCCGGAAGTGCCTTTCATGTCGTTGTAGCTCGTCACCAAATCCGGCGCGAACTCCACCGAGAAGCGTTGACCAGCCTCGGCGTAGGGCACGAGGATGCGCACCGCATGCGAATTGACGAGCTCCTTCTTCCACTCGAGATGCGCCGGGCGGATGGCTACTTCGTCCACCGACTTCAAGTCGAAGGCACCTTGCGTCCGCACCTCTACCCAGGTGTCCTCGCCATACAGAAAGCTTGCCCAGCTCATTGTCATGCCAGCCTGGGAGGCGAATTCGGCGCCGTCTTCGTCGCTGTAGCCGGGCTTGCCGAGGCCCGAGCGCGGGATCGCAAGGTAGGTGAAGGCATCGAACTTCCGATCGGGTTGCTTCGCTGTTGCGACCGAGATTTCGTAGATGCGCGACTGCCGGACATTGCCGTCGGCCACAGGCGTGCGATCGTTCCTTTCAGCCTCGGCATGCCACCATGTTCGCAAGGTCTCGCTTTGCGCAATCTGCGGTTGCGCCTGGCCGGCACTGGCAATCGACGGCACGGCGATTGAGGCAATGAGCACGCAAGTCAGAACCATGCGTCGGTACAGCGCATTCAACATACGATATTCCTTTGGCCGGCTTCTGGGAGAGCGACCGGCTTCAATTCCTAACGGCGTTCGATGGCAAGGTGCAGACGCGGGCGAAGGGCGCTTTCGAGCACCTTGAGCTCGAAGTCCAGCAGAACTTCTTCGCTCCCGTCGACCGAGTCAGAGTCCAAGGGCAGCAGCGTGTCGCTGGCATCTGGGTAACTATTCAGCGTGGTGCTTGCAGCAGAGCCGACGAATTGCAGGGTTGCACGCTGCGCTGGGGTGCTGCCGTTCGGCCCCAATCCGAATTGATGTGCCCAGTCCGCGCCGCTGATCTTGAATCGCCTCGGATCGCTGGGATCAAATGCGCCGGCCTGCGCAGATCGCAGAACGTATATCCCGCGTGCTTCATCGAAATGAAACTTCGTCGACGCGTCGAAGCTCCAGCCAATCATGGTGCTGGGCAGGTAGAGATCATACGGAAGCCGCCCAGCGCCTGTCGCGGCCAGCGCGTCGGACGATGCGGGTGACGAGGCCGTCGCGCGAGCTTGCAGTGGCGCCATTCCGCACAATACGCTGGCGAAGACCAGACGACGGCGACCCACGCAGATTGGCGAAGACTGCATTTTCAGTTGCATGGTTGCCTCTCAGGGCTTGGCGGTGACGGTCAGCGTCCACGTGGTGGCATGCGGATCATTCGGCGCCAAGCTCAAGCTCAAGGAGGTCGTGCCACTCGGCGCCGACGGCATGTTCATTTTGCGCACCGGATCGGTCTGCACGAGCGAATTGTTCGTCAGGACGCCGTTGACGAAGGTACCAATGTCCTGCAATGGATCCCCGTCGTTCCCCGCAAACGAAATCGGGTATGTGAATCCGTCGGTGACAAACTTGAATTCGCCCGTGCCGACGGGCACGTTGTCGAGATTGAAAGTGTGGCTTGCGGCGTCCCAGGCCATCACCAGGCCAGTAGGGCTCGCATCCCAGCCCCAAGCTCCGCCCACCAGGTTGAGGTGCCCATAGGGATACGGAACCCCTTCCGCCCCATGAGCCGTGACGCTGAGCGTCGCGCTCGTGCCGTCGGCACTCGGTGCCAGCTCGAAGTCCAGCGTCACTCCGGTCGCTGAAGGGTCGGCAATGTCAGTGCTGAGCGGCAGAGCCATGTCGGCGCCATTGGCATAGTGCTGCGTCGGCCAGGAAGCGCTATTCCCGACAAAGGTGAGCACCGCGGCAGAGCCATTGGCAGCAAGGCTGAACTGGTCCTGCCACTGGTCGCTGCCATTGGCGCCGAACTTGAAGCGGCGCGGGTCGGTGGAACTGGTGGGGCCAGCCTGAACACCGTAAGCATAGAACACGCCGCGCACGCCGTCCCAGGTCATCGGAAGGACGCCCCAGCTGTTGAACGAGCCTCGCAGGTTTGGCGTGTATCCCAAGGGATTGATCTTCGGATCTTGATTAGCAGTGACCGTGAGTGTCCACGCTGCCGCACTCGCATCGTTCGGCGTCAGGCGAAAGCTCAAGGAGGTGGTCCCGCTCGGCGCCGCGGGCATGTTCATCTTGCGCACCTGGGCGGTCTGCACCAGCGCGGCATTTGTCAGGACGCCGCTGATGAATTGCCCGATGTCCTGCGGAGGGTCCCCGTCATTGCCAGCGAACGAGATCGGATACGCGAAGCCGTCGGTGACGAATTTGAACTCACCCGTGCCAACCGGCACCTTGTTGAGAACGAAAGCGTTGTTGGCCGCATCCCAGGTCATCACCAGGCCACTCGGGCTGGCATCCCATCCCCATGCGGCGCCCACCAGGTTTAGGTGCCCGTATGGATAGGGTACGCCCTGCGCACCGTGCGCGGTAACCGTCAATGCGGCGCTCTTTCCATCGTCCGCGGGAACGAGTTCGAAATCCAGCGTGACTCCATCTCCAGAGGGATTGACACCATCCGTGCTGAGGGGCAGCCGGATGTCGGCACCGTCGCTGTAGTGCTGAACCGTGGCCGAGGCCGTGCCGCCTGCAAATGCGAGGAACGCCGGAGAACCGTTGGCAGCCGTGCTGAACTGGTCCAGCCACTGGTCGCTGCCGTTGGCGGCGAACTTGAACCGGCGCGGATCGCTGTCGCTCGTTGATCCGGCGTTGACGCCGCGAGCGTAGAACACACCACGTTCGCCGTCCCACGTCATGGCCAGGGTTCCCCAGCCGTTGAACGAACCACGCAGATTCGGCGTGTAGCCGAGCGGGTTGGGCTTCGGGTCGCGGCCCCCGCCACAACCCATGAGGCCGGCAACGAGAACGAAGGCCGTGAGGAGCCAGGCGAAACGGCGGTTGCTGCGCCAGGCGGGCAGCCAACCAGAAGTGAAAGTCATGAGTGTCTCCAAGCAGTCTTCAAGGGTGAGCTAGTCGATTGACGATCACCACCATGCTTCGACCTGGGCTCCGATGCTCGAGCCGGATCGCATGTCGTTGTAGACGGGCAATGCGGTCGAGCAATCCCGAGCGGTGCACGCGACGCTGCCCGATGCAGCCGCGGCGTCGTTCCATTTGGCGTAGGTGTAGTACACGCGCAGAGTCGGACGCGCCCAGAAGCCGGTTCCCTTGGAAAGCTGTGGCGCGATCGTCAGCTTGTTCAGCCGACGCGTCGGACCATCTCCGCTCTTGATGCCGATCTGCCCCACCTCCACGGCAAGGCTCATCAACCTGTTGAAGTGGTAGATCGGTCGCATGCCCACGGCGTACTGCGATCCGGGCGTGTCGTTCAGCGTCGTGTGCTGATAGAGCCCGACAAACGACGCACTGAGCGGCACTCCCTTTGGCTCGATAGTGAGCACGTCCAGCACTCGCCACGATTTCATGGAGTCCGTGAATCCAGTGAGCGCCTGTCCGTCCAGACCAGCCGCATCCCGGGCGTACTGGAGAGCGAGCCTGTTGGATCCGCCGAGCGAAAAGGGCGACTTCTGTTCGTGCTGCGCCGTGAAGGCCACGCCGTTCTTGCTGGCGAGAACGAAATCGCGATTGTTCTTGCGCACGACGTCGAGGTTCAGCATCACGTTGCCGCCCGGGTTGGTGGGAATGCCATCGAGCGTGAACTGGTGGTTGACCGTCGCGATTCCGCCAGCCGTGCTATCTATCGTCGGGTTGTCTGTTCCGATCCCTCCCATCCAGTTCACGTCACCTTCGACGTTGCGCAGAAGTGCATAGGAGAACGTGCCCACCGGGGTGTAGACGTTGTCCAATCCAAGTCCGATGCCGGAAGCGCCGACGTACCACAGGTCGAGGATGTGCACGTCTTGCAGTTTGGGCTGCCGCTTTCCGACCCAGACGTTGACGCCGCTGAGCATGTCCACGCCCGAACCCGCCCCGATGTCGATCGCTTCAACGTAGAGCGACTTGTTGGTGAAGACCGACTGCTCGTCCTTCTGGAGACCCTGCGGAGCCACGCTGAATTCGTAGACGCCACGGAAGTCGGTACCACCCTCTGAACCGAAGGGGACGCCGATCTTGTTCGACAGATAGAAGTCGCACTCGTTTCCAAGGCGAAATCCGGCTGCACCAGTTCCAGTGCCCGTACCGGTGCCGCTGCCGTAACCAGGCAACCGGAAGCAGGCCGAACCGCCGCCAAGGTTGCTGGCATTGCCGCCTCCGCGAAGGTAGCCGCTGAACTCGACGCCCTCTGCGCCGTGAGCGCTGGCAATGCCCGCGAGCAGCGCGAGTGCAGCCGTAGCCTTTTCGAATTTCTTCATAGTCGTCGCTTTCTTGAGCGCCTGATGTATCGCTGATCCGGTGGCCCGGCTCTCCGATGTCGCCAAGCCCGATGGCGACATGGCCCATTGTCCGTCGCGCAATCGATTGCGTTGCTAGGGGAATCCCGACCAACTCGACTCGCCTGAATCGGAGGCGAATGGGACAATCCCAGAGTTGAGCGCGGGCAGACTCAAACCATCGAGCGTTGTGCTGCCGGGTGACCTGGCACGGTCGCAACCGATTGCGTCGTCCCTAGCGAGAAAGCGATGTTGAGCGCCGCGCCAGACGCCGCGCCGCTGAGCGACGCTCATCGCGCGGATTCAGTCGGAGCCTCCTGCTCTACCCGTCGCTGCGAGGCCTGTGGTGATATTGCACTGATGCGCGGGCGGCCGTGTCACCGCTCGCCACGCCGCCCATTCCCCATTCCGAACGTTGACGATGAACCCTGTCGCGATGCGGCGCGGTGTTCGACTTCCAAACAATGCTCCAAAAACGGAATACACGCGACGCCAAGCCAATGACCGAGCCGCTGACGTATTGCAGCTGCGCTGCGCAGGCTTGCCCTCGCCGTAGGCCCAGCTCGCGCTGGGCCCGGTTTTGCGACCAGCGCATGGCGATCGAGCTGCCGCCTGGCGTATCTCATCTCCAGGCGAAGAGGCACTCCTTCATGCCCGACGAAAAGACACCTGTGCCCGTTGGTCGTTCGATTCCATTGGATCCGGGCGCGCAATCGCCTCAGGCGGTGGAGGATCGCACGACCAGGCTGGTCGAGAGAACACGCGGCGCGACAGTCTTCTCCTGAATCTGGCTCATCACCGCATCGACGAGCGCCTTTCCCGCGTCGGCGAGCGGCTGGCGCACGGTTGTGAGAGCCGGCGTGACCAGGTCCGCGACCGCGATGTCGTCATAGCCGACCACCGAAACGTCTTCCGGTATCCGACGCCCGCGCTTCTGAAGGAGCCGCATGACTTCTATCGCGGCCATGTCGCCGGCTGCGAATACCGCATCGAACCCGATGTCGGCATCCAGGAGCTCCGTCAATTCGCGTCGCAAGACGACGTTGTCGAACATCGAGTGCAATTCCAGCCGTGGATCCGGCGCCACGCCATGCGCGCGGTGCGCCGCCAGATAGCCCTCGTGGCGCAGGCGGATTTCGTCCGTCCTGGTATCGCCGACGAATGCGATTCGCCGCTTCCCAAGACCGAGCAGATGCTCCGTCGCACATCGCCCGCCAAAGAGATTGTCGCTACTGACAGTGCAGTAGAGCTGTCGCGGACGTTCAGCCCCCCACATCGCAAACGGCACGCGCGCGATGGCCAAGGCGTTTGCCTTGTCGTGCGATAGCCATTGGCCCGTGACGATCAGGCCGGCAGCAGCCCCGGTCTCGACGGGATCGGCGATTTCCATCTTCGTGCTGTCCATCCGGTACAGCAGCATCTGGTACCCGTTCGCCGTCAGCTCCTCGGCGATGGCGCCGATGAGACCCCAAAGAAAAGGGTCTGTCAGGCGCTGAGTGTCCGACGGTAGAAATGGCGCGATGACCGCGATGGTGCGGTTGTGCCCGCGGCGCAGGTTGCGCGCCCCGACATTGACGGTGTAGTTCAGGCTACGCGCTAGCTCCACGATGCGCTGCCTAGTTTCCTCGCCAATCTCCGGGCTTCCATTGAGCGCACGCGAGACCGATCCGACCGACACGCCCGCCAGGCGAGCAATGTCGGACATCTGTGGCTTTCTAGTGATTTGAGCACCCTCTGGGATTGCAGAGGGTTCGCGCTGTCGATTCTTGGACCTGGGCATATGGAGCTGTCTTGTTCATCGAAGTCTAGCATTTGGTGAGCTCGACTACGCAAACGCTTGCGTAAACCAGTGGCGAAGTGCACCGCACCATCGGTATATAGGGTTTACACTGCAAGCGCAATCGATTGCGTACCGTAAACTTTTCAGCCATTGCGTCGACCCAGCGAATGAGTGCGTCATCGACTCGACGCTCTCGGCCATGCGCGTAGAGGGGGCAGCACCGGCACGAAAGGCGCCATCGAGTCGAGTCGCACCATTCCCAACACTGCCGGCCCCTCCTTGAGGGGAGTCATCTCAAGGGAGTGCTCGGGGGCCTGGGCGGCTGCCCTCTCGCTCACTCATCAGGACGAGGTTGACATTGACTTTATGGAATCGGAAGGCCGCTTTGATCGGCCAGGCACTGGCAGGACTGCTGCTGGTCTCGTTCGCCTCGGCCGGGATGGGCGCCACGCTGACCATCGCGTGCGGTAGTGGCGGCGCGGAGATGGAGCTGTGCAAGCGCCACGCCGACGAATGGGCGCGCCGCACCGGCAATATCGTCAAGACATTCTCGCAACCGACCAGCGCGATGGATGCGCTCTCGCTGTATCGGCAACTGTTTGCTGCAAAGTCGCCTGCGATCGACGTGGTCCGCATCGACACGGTCTGGCCCGGCATCCTCAAGGATCATCTGGTGGACCTGCGTCCCTACGCCAAAGATCAGCTCTCCCAGAATTTCCCCGCCATCATCGATGCGATGACGGTCCAGGGCCGGCTGGTTGCAATGCCCTGGTACATCGACGCCGGATTGCTGTTCTATCGCAAGGACCTTCTCGAGAAGTATCGGCTCCCAGTGCCGACCACGTGGAGCGAGCTCAAGTCGACCGCTCAGACGATCCGGTCCGGCGAGCGCGCCGCGGGACATGCCGATTTCTACGGGTATGTCTTCCAGGGTAAGGCATACGAAGGACTGACATGCAACGCGGTGGAGTGGATTGCCAGCTACGGCGGCGACACCATCGTGGACAGCGAAGGTCACATCACCGTCGATAACCCGCGCGCGGTCGCGGCGATGGGCATGGCCGCTTCGTGGGTGGGCAGCATCTCGCCGCGCGGCGTCCTGAACTACGAAGAGGAGGATGCGCGGGGTGTATTCCAGAGCGGGAACGCCGCTTTCATGCGCAACTGGCCGTACGCGTGGAAACTCGTCACCACGGATGACAGTCCCGTCCGTTCACGCGTCGGCGTCGCGCTGCTGCCCAAAGGCGGCCCGGATGCCAGACCTGCCGCCGCCCTCGGTGGGTGGCACCTTGCTGTGTCCCGCTATTCGGCGCATGTCGACCTGGCGGCCGATCTCGTGATGTACATGACGAGTGCCGAAGTCCAGAAGCGCCGCGCGATCGAAGGTGGCTTCAACCCAACGCGGCCGGCACTGTATCGGGATCCGGACGTCATCTCGGCCAATCCGTTCATGGCCGGCCTCTCCAACGTCTTCGACAACGCCGTGGCGCGCCCCTCGGTATCCACGGGCATGAAGTATCCGGCGGTCAGCAGGGCCATCGCCAATGCGGCCAACGACGTGCTGTCCGGCCGCTCGCCCGCTGACCAGGCCATGCGCCGCCTTGACGCCAAGCTGCACCAGATCGAGCGATCGCGCTGGTGAGCGCGGATCTCCGGAACCCGAACATGTCCTCTTCACGAACTCGAACCGCCTGGCTCTTCGTCGCGCCCGTCGTCCTGCTGCTCCTGCTGGTTGCGGCCTGGCCGCTGGGGCGTTCCATCTACTTCAGCCTCACCGACGCCAACATCAACGACCTCTCCGCGTCCCACGTCATCGGCTTGGCGAACTACTTCGGCGACGCCGGCCTCTTCGGCAACAGGTACTACGTCGACGGATTTTGGGCAAGCGACTGGGGTGTCGCCATCAGCAATACGTTCCGGTTCGCGATCGTCTCCGTGGCGATCGAATCGGTGCTTGGGCTGGGGATCGCTCTGCTGCTGAACATGGAGTTTCCGGGACGCGCGTTCGTCCGCACCGCGATCCTCGTGCCCTGGGCGATTCCCACCATCGTATCGGCCAAGGTCTGGGGCTGGATGCTCAATGACCAGTTCGGTGCGATCAACGCGCTGCTTGCCTGGCTCGGCATCACGCACGCGCACATCGCCTGGACGGCCGAACCGTCACTGGCGCTGTGGTCGGTCGTCGCCGTCGACGTCTGGAAGACCACGCCCTTCATGGCGCTGCTGATCCTGGCCGCGCTGCAGACCCTCCCCAAGGAGTGTTACGAGGCGGCACGCGTCGACGGCGTCCATCCGCTGCGCGTGTTCTTCCGGATCACGCTGCCCCTCATCCGGCAGCCGCTGCTGGTGGCAGTGGTGTTCCGTATCCTGGACGCTCTGCGCGTATTCGACCTGATCTACGTGCTGACGTCCAACGGCGCAAGCACGGTGAGCATGTCGGGGTTCGTCCGGAGCGCGATGGTCGAGAACGGCGACATCGGTTTTGGCTCCGCGGCATCAACCTCGCTGTTTTTCATCATCCTGCTGTCCGCATGGCTGTTCATGAAGGCCGCCGGCGTCCGTCTCCTGGAGAAATCGTGAGAAGAGCCGCCGTCATGCGCCTCGCAGGCATCTACCTGTTGTCGGCACTCGTTGTCTTCGTGTGCGTCGGCCCGTTCATCTACATGGTGGCCACGTCACTCAAGGTGGGGACCGACCTGTTCAACCCATCGCTCGTTCCTGCGCATCCCACGCTGGGCAACTACGCGCGCCTGTTCCAGGGCACGCAGCCGTTCGGGCGGCAAATGGCAAATTCGCTGATGGTCGCAACGGTGTCGGTCGGCATTGCGACGCTGTTTGCAATCACGGCGTCGTACGCGCTCGGCCGGATCTCTTTTCGCGGCCGCGGACTTCTACTGATGACCATGCTGGGCGTTTCGATGTTTCCCCAGGTCGCAGTGCTCTCGGGCATGTTCGAGCTGATGCAGGCACTGGGCCTGTACAACAAGGCGATCGGACTGACCGTGCCCTATGCGGCATTCACGCTGCCGTTCACCGTGTGGCTGCTGACCAGCTTCATGAAGCAGTTGCCGGTCGACCTCGAGGAGGCCGCGATCATGGATGGGTGCGGACCACTGCGCATCGTCTTCCGAGTCTTCATGCCGCTGCTGACGCCGGCACTGGTCTCGACCACGCTGCTGGCATTCATCGGCGCATGGAACGAATTTCTGTTCGCGCTCACCTTCATCGCCGACGACAACCAGCGCACGGTGCCCGTGGGCATCTCGATGATCTCGGCCGAGAGCGCGTTCGAGATTCCATGGGGCAGCCTCATGGCGGCGTCGACCCTCGTCACGGTGCCACTGCTGGTGCTTGTACTTGTGTTCCAACGCCGCATTGTTTCCGGCCTCACCGCCGGCGCTGTCAAGGGCTGAATGCCGCCAGAAAACTGAAAGACAAGATGTCCACCATCGAATTCAAGCAGGTCTCCAAGCGCTTCTCGCACGGCCTCCCGCTCACGATCAACAAGGTCGACCTGCGAATCGAGCAAGGCGAGTTCTGTGCCTTCGTCGGCCCCTCTGGCTGTGGCAAGTCCACGCTGCTGCGCATGGTCGCCGGCCTCGAGGAGATCACCTCGGGAGACCTGCTGATCGGCGATCAGCGGGTCAACGACATTGCGCCCGCGAAGCGCGGCGTCGCGATGGTCTTCCAGAGCTACGCTCTGTACCCGCACATGACGGTCTACGAGAACATGGCCTTCGGCTTGCGGACGATCGGCGCGGACAAAGTGGCGATCGACAAGAAGGTGCGCGAGGCAGCCCAGATCCTGCAACTCACGCCGCTGCTTGATCGGCTGCCGAAGGCGCTGTCCGGGGGGCAGCGGCAGCGCGTGGCGATCGGCCGTGCGATCGTCAAACAGCCTCGCGTCTTCCTGTTCGACGAGCCTCTTTCCAATCTCGATGCTTCGTTGCGTGTGCAGACCCGTCTCGAGATTGCCAAGCTGCACCGCGAAATGGCCTCGAGCAGCATGATCTACGTCACGCACGACCAGGTCGAAGCCATGACGTTGGCCCAGAAGGTGGTGCTGCTAAACACCGGGCCTCGAATCGAGGAGCAGCTGAGCATCGCGCAGGTCGGCACCCCAATGGATCTTTACCACCGCCCGCGCAGCCGCTTCGTCGCGGAGTTCATCGGATCTCCGCGCATCAACCTGCTGCCGGCGCGCTTGCTGCGTGCAAATCCGGCGAGCGCGACGTTCGAGGTGCTGGGCCAAGAGGTCGAGGCCGCAGTCGATGCCACGCACCTGCCCGCGCGCGCCAACGTCCTGGTCGGCATCCGGCCCGAGCACGTCGTGGTTGCCGAATCCGGCGAAGGCGCGCTCATGCGCGGCAGCGTCACCCATGTCGAACGGCTGGGCGACGCCACGCTGCTCTACCTGTCGCTCGGCGGTGCCCTCGCCGTCACCGTGCGGGTGGAAGGCGACGCGAGCCGCGCCGTCGGCCAGCAGATACAGATCCAGCTACTTCGCGAAGCGTTGCATGTCTTCGACGATCACGGCAACGCCTGTCCCCGCACGCCCCAGCTTCCCCATTGACCTGAATGAATCCCGTGAACCTGAACCCGTCGCCCTGGTGGCAATCGAGCGTCGTCTACCAGATCTACCCGCGCAGCTTTTGCGACAGCAACGGCGATGGCATCGGCGACCTGCCGGGCATCACCTCGAAGCTCGACTATCTTAAGACGCTGGGCGTGGACATCGTGTGGCTCTCGCCGATCTACCAGTCGCCCAACGACGACAATGGCTACGACATCAGCGACTACCGGGCGATCATGCCGGAGTTCGGCACCATGCAGGACTTCGAGCACATGTTGGAGCAGATGCACGCCAGAGGCATTCGCCTGATGATGGATCTCGTCGTCAATCACACCTCCGACGAGCACGAGTGGTTCCGCCAGGCACGCTTGTCGCGTGACAACCCGTACCACGACTTCTACATCTGGGCGGACCCAGTCGAAGGGCGTGAACCGAACCATCCCACCAACTGGGAGGCCGCATTCAACGGTTCGGTCTGGGAGTGGAACGAGCCGACAGGCGAATACTTCCTGCACATGTTCTCGAAGCGACAGCCCGACTTGAACTGGGAGAACCCGCGGGTGCGCCGCGAGGTGCACAACCTGATGCGCTTCTGGCTGGACAAGGGGGTAGACGGTTTCCGGATGGACGTCATTAACATGATCTCCAAGCCATGGCAGCCGGACGGCACGCTGCCCGACGCGCCGAGAGTGCGGCCGGGCTTCCTGCAACCTGGCTTCGGCATGAGCCTCAACGGCCCTCGCCTGCAAGACTTCCTGCTGGAGATGAAGCAGGAGGTGCTGCGCCACTACGACTGCGTCACAGTGGGCGAGGCTCCGGGCGCCACGACGGAGCTGGCGCGGGTCATCACGGACCGGGAGCAGGGGGCGCTGGACATGCTGTTCCAGTTCGAGCACATGCACCTCGACGCGCAGCCTGGCCAGAGCAAGTGGCACCTGAAAGCGCTCGACCTGTCCGACCTGAAGGTCACCCTGTCGAGATGGCAGGACGACCTCGCCGAGTCCGGGTGGAACAGCCTGTACCTGAACAATCACGACCAGCCGCGCTCACTGTCTCGCTTTGGTTGTGACGGACAGTACAGGGTCGAGAGCGCGAAGATGCTGGCCACCCTCATTCACGGCATGAAGGGAACGCCTTACGTGTACCAGGGGGAGGAGTTGGGAATGACCAACTTCCCGTTCCAGAGCATCGAGGAGTGCCAGGACATCGAGACGCTCAACATGTACGCAGATGCCGTGACTGGCCGAGGCATCGACAGAGCCGAAGTCATGCAGGCTGTGCGTGCGAAGGGCCGAGACAATTCGCGTACGCCCATGCAGTGGACCACTGCACCCCATGGTGGCTTCTCCACCGGCATCCCCTGGCTGGCCGTGAATCCGAACTTCACCGAGATCAACGCAGCGGCCGCCGTCGCTGACGAGGAATCCGTCTACCACTACTACCGCAGCCTGATCGAACTTCGGCGGGAAATGCCAGTGCTCGTCCATGGGCAATACGCGTTGCTGGATGCCGAGAATCCGGACGTCTACGTCTATGCGCGTGCATTGGGAGATGAACGGTTGCTGGTGATTTGCAACTTCAGGGCGAGAGAAGCAACGATCGCGACGCCCTCGGACATCGTGGGGCGCGCCTACCGGCGAGTCCTCGGAAACTGGCCGGAGCGCTCACGAGACGCGTCTCAGACGCTTGCATTGCGGCCGTTTGAGGCGCTGATGCTGCATGCACGCGTGACCGACTGATGTGGGATTGAACGGGAAACCTAGCGCTTTCCCGATGTTAACCGGCGCGTCCGAGCATTGCTGACCGAACTCGCCTAGAGCTGGCTGCGCTTCCAGCCGGACAGCGACTTGACGCTCTGGTTCAACCGGCGCTTTGCCAGCGCCGGCGGCCGGGTGCGGCGGGTGGGCATCATCGCCATGGCCAGGCGCCTAGCCATCGCACTGTGGCGATACGTCAAGGACGGGGAGATCCCGGCCGGTGCCCAACTCAAACCCGCGTTGGCCGAAGCCTGAGCTGCTGAGTTCGCCGACCGATCCGGTGACATCATGATCAAAGGTCAACGCGCCCGTAGTGACCGCGGGTCACTCCGATGTGACCGTCCCAAAAGATGGGGCGCGTTGGTGACCGGGGATTGCCAGTGCGCCTGGCGCGCATGGCATGCCGCTGCCTTCCATCAAGGGCGCCCCCATTCGATCTCGCGAATCAAGGGCCCACCATCTTTGTCAGACACGATTACTGAGACGGCTTCAACGAACTCTTCACCCAAGATTCCGACGTACACCCACCCGAGATCGC
>NZ_DATCRY010000047.1:0-12000 GCF_036568765.1 Dyella sp.
GTTCGGGATACTTGGGAATTTCAAGACGCCAACCCTGGTCTTCGGTCAGGTGCCAGAGCAATACGTTCAGCTTGTTGAGCGACATCCAGTCGATCAGCTTCTCGATATCCGTCGTATTCTGGTAGTGCCGTCCGGAGTCGAGCAGCAGCGCACGCCAGACGAAACGGGGACGATCGTCAATCGAGCCATAGGCAACCTTGACCGGAGTACCGTGCGACCATCCCGGCTGTGTCAGCAATTGCGATAGCGTGACGCTTCCGTAGAACGCCCCACGTGGGGTACGGGCGATGATGTGAATGCCAGCATTGTTTATGACGATCCGATAACCCGACTCATCCGCAACGTCGGCGGCGGTATTTACCTCGAAGATAATGATCGGATGCGGGGAATCGTTGGCGACGCTCAAGCGCAATCCGTTGGTGTCGGCTACACGTTGCACGAACCGTTCTATCAAGGACTGCACTTGCGCGCGGTCTGCGCCGCGCACCGAGACAACGGTGCCGTTCGCGATTTCGACTGCGCCCGATGCCGCTTGGCTGATCTTTGCCGGCTGCGGTAGCAATGACCATGGGGGAGCGACAGGCGTTGCGGTTCCCACGCCGATGGTCGCCAGCCACGCGATAACCATGCCGCGGAAGAATGTCTGTGTCGAGCATAGGTTCATGCGCTGGTTCCGCATGTCGCCGCGCTCTGCGGCACTCCGGTCTCCGCCATGCCGTGCCGGAGATACCATTGAGCCGCCCCCTGCACACCATGGCGGCCGTGTTCCGTAACCCACACCGGCACATGCAACAGCAGGGCGCGTGCGCTGCGTTCGTGCAGGAATCGCACTTCGAAGGCGCTGTGCTTGAGTAGCTCGAAGATGGAGGACAGAAAACCGCCGGCTAGATAGACGCCACCTGTGGCCATGAAAGCCATCGCCAGATTGCCGGTGAAGCTGCCCAACGACGCACAAAAAATCTCCACTGCCTCGATGGCTATGGCGTCGGCGTTCGCTGCGGCTGCCCGGGTAATGGCTTCCGGCGTGTCCAGCGCAGGTGTTTCCCGGCGCAGCGTGCAAAGCGCCGTGTAGATCGTCAGCAGGCCGGGGCCGGACACGAAGTACTCGAAGGGCACGTATCCGCCATTCGGCGCCAGCTGTGCGAGAAGCTCGCGCTCGCGCACCGAGTTCGGAGCGAAATCCATCTGCCCGGCTTCCGTCGCCAAAACGACACCGCCTGCAGGGCCTGGAACATGTACCGCTGCGCCAAGGCCAGTGCCCGGCCCGATCACCAGCGTCGTGCCGCCTGGCGACGATCGTGGGCCGCACAGGTGACGGCCGTCATCGGTAAGTGCGCCGTCGAGCGCGTATGCAAGCGCCTCAAAGTCGTTGAGCACGGCGATGTGGTCCAGACTCAGGGCATGGCGCAGCTGGGTCAGCTGGATGGGCCAGGCGAGATTGTCGTTCACGACCTCGTTGCCCATGATCTGGCCAGCGCAGGCAAGTACGCAATGCTTCACAGGCACTTGCGCGTCTTCCTCGACAAAGACCTTTAACAATTCGGACAGCGTTGCGAACTCGCGGCAAGCGAATACGCGATAGGCAAGCGTCTCGACTCCGTGAGCGCCGTCCCGCGAGGCGCGCATCAGTGCAACACGCGCATGTGTGCCGCCGATATCGGCCGCCAGAAATGGCATCGCTGGAATCCCCGCCAGTCGATTTGAATGGTCAATGGTCGCGTCCAGCACGCCCCCCGCGCTGGCCTGTTATCAGGGTGTAACGTAATTGACACCGGTGTCAAGCGGTGTCGCACCATCTAAGAAAAATGCCTAGAAGACGACCTTGTGGCCGGAACGAGAAGGCCGGCTTGCGCCGGCCTTCGTTGGATGCGACAGGATGCATTCGCAGCGAGCTGCTTTCGCATGAGACGTGTCCTTTTGTATGTGTCCCGTCCCCGGCATAGCCAGGGAAGAGGGAGCAGGCTGAGCAAGTGCAAAGCTTTGGGGCTTGGCTCAGCGTGCTCCTCTCCCTTGGCTATGCCGCGGAGAGAATCGGCGAAGGAACAGCGCCGTAAAGCCGATCATGAATAGCTATTCAACGCGTTCACCACCACGAACGATTGAACGACTTCCATGCGGAGAGCAGGTTGCTGGCATTCACCGAGCCCAGGCCTGCGGCAAAGCTCCAGCCGCGCTGTGCCTGATACGCCGGGACGTAGTGCGATGTACTGGTCGAAGTAAGGCCGAGCTGGATGGATCCTGCTGGAATCAGGGAGCCTTCCACGTCCAGCTCATAGTCGGTAATCGTTGCGTAGAAATAGCAATCGGGCGTCACCGTATCCGGCAGCTGCTGGATGCACTGCGTAGAGATTCCGCCGCGTGTCACGTTGTGAAACACGCAATGCCCCGTACCCTTGGCGCCGTTATCGGAGTTGCACGCATCCAGACTGCTCGGCGAGAAGCCGAACGGCAAGCCGTATTCTTCGGAAGCGAGTGCATACAACGTCGGCGCAGCGTTACCCTGATTCTCAATCTGCCCACGGCGGCTCAGGCCCTGATCGACCAACGCCTGGATGCCGGCGAACATCGGCGAGGACAGCGATGTGCCGCCGCTGATCGAAATGGAGCCGGTAAAACCAGGATTGCAGGGAAAAGCGGCAGTACAGACGATGACCCAAGTATTGCCGCCATAGGAACCGGCAAAGAGCGAGACATCCGGCAGATCGCGCGAGTTGTCGTTGGCCGCGCCACGCACCAGGCGTTGCCAGAACGGTTTGCGATCGACTGACGACGGGCCGCCGCTGCCGCTTTCGGAGGTCAGTGTCAATCCATTGGGGTCGGCAGCCAGCGTTGCCTTGCAGAAGTCCAGCGCGCTCTTGAAGCCGTTGGCCTGCGCGGCTACCGGGTTGGCACACGATTGGTTCCACGGGATTTCCGGAATATAGGAAAGCGCCGATCCATAGGCAGAGTTCAATTGGGTACTGAAGTAATTACTGCTAGTGCCGTCGAGCATATCCGCAGTGTCTGTGCCACCGACGGCGGTGACGTTGGGCGACGTGGCCAGTGCATTGGCACTGATGCCTTCGCCATTGATCGGAAGATTGAAAATGGCGCCTGCGTTGAAGCTCGGATTGGCGCCTGAATCGCCTGTAGACACGAATACGGAAATACCTTCTGCATCGGCCTGGGCCCATAGCAGGTCAATGGCAAGCTTGCTCGCGGCATCGACGTCGGTTTCGCCGAAACCATAGCTTGCGCTGATGATGTTGGGCCGGTCATTGCCATTGACCAGATTAGTGGCAGCGGTGGTGACGCCGCCGAAGAAGTTGTTGCTATTGGAGTCGTCGCAGCTGGCGACCACGATATGCGCGCCTGGTGCCAAGGCCGTGGACCATTCGGCATCGAGCAAGGTCTCGCCGTCATCCTCGCCAGGATTGGCTATGGTCGGGTCGATGCAGTTGGTAAAACCAGCTGCCTGCGGCTGGATCTGCGAGAAGCTGCCGCCATAGCTGCCTAGACTGAACTGGCTGACGAAGTTGGTCCAGTCGGCGGGCACCATGGAGGAGTCCTCAACCACGGCAATGGTGACTTTTTTTCCCGTAATGCCTTGGGCATGCAGATTGTCGGCGCCGTACATCTTGGCCAGATCGTAGGGCACCAGACCGCGTGCGCCATTAGTAAAGGTGATTGCATCGGTCGTCACGGCGCGTTTGGCTGCCGTCGACACATGGCTGGCGGCATCTTGCGCTTGAATCTTGAATCGCTGCGTCGCAGGGTCGAACTGAGCGACCTTGGCTGGAAGATGCATGGCTTTCGGGTGGAAATCGTTCAAGCCAGCCACGCCTGCTACTACCGCCTGCAGCGCTGACGGTACACTGATGTCGTCGGCATTGGCGATGTGGCTTTCCTGATTGAAGTCGATGTAGTGATTGATTTGGGTATGGAACGCGCGTTTTACCTGGCCCGCGTTACCGCTGAAATCGATCTGCGTATTGTTCGCATAGGTGCCATTGACAGTAAAGCCGTTGGCTTTCAACCAGGCCACGGTCGCCGCGACATCGGTATCGAGTGCGCCGAAGTACTTGCCATATTGCCGCGGAGTCAGCCAGTGATGAAATAGCGGCGAGTACGGGTCGTGTTGTGCTGCTATGAGCGACTCCAGCGCGGCGCGACGGCGATCGCTGGGGCGCAGTACCAGCTGCATATGATTCAGGGGAGTCGAATCGGCTACCGCACCTTGCGCAGTCATGGCGTTGACCGCGGAGAGGTGCGTATTCTGGATCGACGACAGGGCATGGTTATTGACTGTTTGCGTTACGCGCGGCGCTTCGGTCGTGTTTAGGCTCGCCAGCGTGGCGTCGTCAGTCGTGGTCGTCTGCGCAAAGGCTGCCACGGGCAGAGCGGCAATAGCCGCCACGATGCACGCGTACAGACTCAGTTGTCCTCTTTTCATGCGGAATCTCCAGAAGATGATTGAAAGAATCCGTTCCCTGCAGCATGGCGGCCGGGAGCGATTTCCTACGAGGATGGCGGTGCAGATAGACGCGAAGACCGACGCGGGAAGTTGCGACAGGCGTCGAGCCGAGGACAGGGCTTCGGCGTAACGCAGGCGATACACATATAGGTGCCGAGGCAAGGCGCTGAGAGCTCTGCGAATGGCCACCAACATCGTCAAAGACGCAAGTTCCAAGCGAACCTTCCCCTGTATGACATCGCATGACGTCCCCCGGCCGACAACGTCTTGCACGTCGTTGGCCTGGTCTGCCTTTACTTAGACGGTTTCGACGCCCGAAGCCCTACCATGCAAATGTAACCGTTGAATACATCGTGAAACGCTATGGCTTCCCGCAGGACCGATTTCCCCATACAGTGGGTATCCGTGCTTTGCCGATCCTGGGAATCTCAATCGAGGGGACAACATGAATGTCTGTATGAAGTCTGCGTGGCTTGTGATGTGCTTGCTGCTGTGCGCGACATCTACCTCCGCTTATGCAGGTGACGTCGTCCATTCCAGCGAAGCGAAGGCATCGATGGAAACCATGCAGATTCGCAGCGGTGGGTCGCCGATGAACGCCCTGGTGTACGTGGCGGCAGGTGCTGAGGCGCACCCGGCCGTGATTTTGTTACACGGGTTTCCGGGAAATGAGCGAAACCTGGATTTGGCGCAGGATATGCGGCGGACCGGGTGGGATGTTCTGTATTTTAATTATCGTGGATCGTGGGGCTCGCCTGGGGATTTCTCTTTCTCGCACGGCATCGATGACGTGGGGGCGGTGATTGAGTATCTGCGCAAGCCGGAAAATGCCAAGCGCCTAAGGCTGGATCCTTCGAGGATCGTACTTGTGGGTCACAGTATGGGCGGTTTTATGGCAGTGCAGGCCGCCGCCGCCGATCCAGCCATCAAGGGTGTGGCGATGATCTCGGCCGCCGATATGAGCGGGACGATGGAGCAGATGCAGGCGCACGATTCGCGGGAAGTCGCTATAAAGAAGATGGGTACGATGCTCGCCAATGAAGGCATGGCACCACTAAGCGGATGTACGCCGACGGGTCTGGCACAGGAACTGTCGGATCATGCATCTGCCTGGGGATTTCGCTCGAAGGCGGAGGCGATCAAGAGTCGGCCGGTACTCGTCGTCACTTCGGACGATGGGCTGGCGGCGGCCAACGGTGCCTTCGTCACCGCGCTTCGCCAAGCGGGCGATGCGCGGGTGACCGCACTACATCTGGCAACCGATCATGCGTATTCCGATAAGCGGATAGAACTTTCGCAAGCATTGCTGCGATGGCTCGCAACGCTCCACTAGGCGTCGGTCACGGTGTCCAGCGAAGACTGTGCGCCAACGCCTGGCCGGTGAGTCGATAGCCACTGGGGCTGAGATGCGTCAGATCACGCCCCATCAGGCGCGGTTGCGCGTGCGCCCAGCCGTAGCTTCCGCCCGGTCCGCCCATTAGGGACTGCCAGTTCCACGCCATACAGCCGAAGCGTTGGCCAACTTCGAATTGCGTCTGGCTGATCTTTTGATGAATGTTTGCATAGTTGAGCAGTGGCAGCGATTTATTGCTGCCCTGACGTAGCACGCCGCGATCGGGTGGCCCTACCAGAACGCAGGAAGCGTCAGGAAATACCTGTCGAAGATTGTCGAGTGCACGCGTTAGCATGGCCGTATACTTTTCGATATCGAAATCCGGATCCGCGCCTTCGTTGGTGCCGTATTCGAGCACGACGCCGTCATACGTTATGCCATGCAAAGCCTGAGCAAGGCTTTTTGGGTTGGCATTCGCCCAACCTTTTACTGTTGCGGACGGCAAACCGAAGACATCCATGGTGACGTCCGGCTGTTGCCCGCGGTCGAGGACGATTCCGAGCAGCGTGAATTTGCCTGCCGATACACTAAGTTTAAGTGTGGACAGCAATTGAGATGAGCTCAAAGCCAAAGCTCGGCTGGCTGCGGTTGCCGGTAGTGTGGACGTCTGTGGTGCGCCATCGTCGATCGTATAGCGAACCGATGCGCCCGACGATGTACGGTAGATCAGCTGGACCTGTCGCACGTCGGGCCGGCGTGCGATGTCGCGCAAGTCGAGCCACAGGTAACTGTTGGGCCCGGCATCGGCTGCGCGATCGACAAGTGCGGGACCCGTATCCCTGGGCGACTGAGCGGTGTAGGCGATCTCGCTTGTCCACCCCGATCCAATGCAATACGCCCGCAATTCCGGAAGACGGACGTTGGCGCGGCCCATTGTCGGCGGCAGCAGGCCCGATGCTACCCTCAGGCCTTGATCGCGAAGTGCTTGAATCAGAGTCGAGGCCAACGGGCCGCCAGCCAGGTGACTGTCGCCCCAAAAAGCGATGCGTCGCGCGCCTGCCTTGGGGATCAAGCCGGCAATGGTGGACGTTTCGAAGGTCAGTGGGGGCTGAATGACCGTTCTGGCCAATGTGCCCAGTTCGGCGTCGCTGGGCATTTCAGCGGAGGCCGTGTTTTGACTGTCACTCGTGTGTTCGGGTAAGTGTTTACGAACCGCCGATGCATTGGGGCAAACGAGGTCACCGACTTCGCGGCGCTCTGCCGCGACCTGCCCGAATACAGGGAAGCTGACGAGCAACGCTAGCCATCCTGTGCAGATACCGATAATCAGGCAACGTGTCATCAGGGCCATATCCCAAGTTCTCTGCCTTCTAACGGTTCGTTCCCGCCCGGCTCTCAGGCAGTTCATTCTGTCGCAGATAGGCCAAGTGCTTCTTGCGCGTTTTTTTGTTGTAGATGCCATCTGGGGTTACACCTAGGATTCGTTGCAGGTCACGCACAACAGCGCCGCGCTCGCCTAAGTGAAAGTCCTGGAGCAGTACGCTTTCGCGAGTGTACATATATGGGGCATTCGACGGGGGATAGCCGACCGCGGCAACGCAGCGCCATCGCGTAAAGCCGACCGGCCTCACGAAATCGCCGTTTGTACTCGTCCAACCCTGCGTGGAGATGCGATTAGCCACGTCGATCTGCTGCGCAGGCGATGCTTGAGCGGGTATCGGCGCGAATGCAGTACCACCCCACGCGATCCAGTCCTCCTGGACGATCCCCAGGCCGCCGGAACGGCGGCCGGGCTGTTGCCAGTTCGTGTCGGTCTCGCAGTGGGCCAGTTTTCGCCAGTAATCGTCACTGGCAGCAGCCTGCGGGGCAAGTACCAGAGTGTCTGAGAGATCGCCACTCGTATTCGATACGAGCTCGGCGACAAGCGCTTCATCGTCATCGCGCGCCAGATGGCCAACACGCATGATCTCGGAAACGAGTGCGCGCTGACCAATGGATGTCAGATGCACCCCATCGGAAACGAAGTAGTCGGGCTGATTGTCGGAGATGTCGCTCCAATCCACGACCGTGACGTTAGGGAAATCGGGGGTGATGCTGTCGATGAGCGCGTTATTTGCCTCCATCCAACGTCGCGGCACTCGCGAGTTGATCAGGATTACGCGCTGGCAGTCGCCCAGCAAAGTGAGTATTTGCCGAAGTTGCTTTTCCGTCACATATCCGTTGGTGCCGAGATGAACTAGCGCGACAGTTCGCAGTGCGCCAGCATCTTTAAGGGTCTTTAGCTCGCGCAGGATATCGGCGGCCTGCCAACCCATCGTGGCGTGGACGTCCGAGCCGGGCAGCGAAGCTTTCAGGAGTTGACTCGTGCCAAGCAGGACAGAGTCACCGACGGCTGTCAAATCGTGCCCTGTAAACCGCAGGATGTGCGACTCGTCCGAAGGCAGTTCGATATCCGGGACGATAACGGGCTCTATCAATTCTGGCGACGATGCAGCGGGAACCGGCAGCGTCACCTCTTGCGCGGGTATGGAAACGGTAGGCAAGTCTATCCTAAGCGCTTCGCTGACATCCTGGGCGGGCTTTGCTTCAATGGGTGCTTGCCAGAGGATTGCGCCGACAGTGCTGACAGCCAATACCACGGTGAGAATGATGGTCACCCGATGGCGTGCATGGCTGAGCAGGCGTCCCAGTAGACCATGGCGTACTGGAAGCTCCAAGTAACGGTAGGACCACGCGGAGACGATGAGGGTCAGGGTGGCGGCAAGCGTCAGTGCCGCGCCTCTATCCAGGCGTAGATCGATGCTTGGCCGCATTAACATGAAGATGGGCCAGTGCCACAGGTAGATTCCATAGGAGCGCTCACCGATCCAGCGCATGGGGGCGACGTCGAGGTGCCGACCAAGTGCAAGTCCGGGATGTGTGACTACCGCAATCAAGACAATGCTGGCAGCGGTTGCGCCCAGGAAGCCCCACGGATAGAGAAAGCTCGTGTTTTCGCCCATGGTGGCGAACAACACGAGCAAGATCATCAGTGCTGCGCCACCTGACATCCATCCGATGAAACGCCCAAAAGGGCCAATACGGTTTTCGCTCGACAAGGGGCGCCAGAGCAGGCCGAGCGCGGCGCCGAAGAGTAGTGCGAATCCGTGCGTATCCGTGCCGAAGTATAGGCGTGATGTATCGTTTTGTTCGGAACCGGCCAGGCCATGTGCCAGCCACGCCATCCATGTTGCCGAGGCGATTGCAAACGCTACGACTACGACCGCCATGCGGAGTCTTCCAAGGCGCGGTAGCAAGGTGAAGGCGAGTGGCGCCCACACAATGTAAAACTGCTCTTCGATTGCAAGCGACCACAGATGTTGCAGAAGTGGCGGTCGGCCTATGGCTTCGAAATAAGAAGTCTGGCTCCGAAGCAACTCCCAGTTGGTGACATAAGCCAGCGATGCGATGGCATCGTGGCGCAGGTGAGGAAGCGCATCGCGTGCCACGAATGCGGCAGCCGTAACGACGCACACGATCATAAGCCAGGCGGCGGGCAATAAGCGTTTGGCTCGTCGCGCGAAGAACGACCAGAGATTTAGCCGTCCTGTACTTTCGATCTCGCGCGCCATGAGGCTTGTGATGAGAAAGCCTGAAATAACAAAGAACAGGTCCACGCCAAGGTATCCGCCACGAACCTCGTAGATATCGGCATGGAACAGGACGACAGCCAGGACCGCGATGGCGCGGAGACCATCCAGCCCGGCAAGGCGAGGTATCGAGGTTGCAACGACTGGAATATCAGCCGCCACATCCTGGTGGCTTTCCACATACTGTGGAGCTTGAGTACATTGCATGATGGAGTTTTCTAGATGAAGAACCGAGGTCCTTCAAGGATGATGGTATGCCATGCAGATGCGGCGGCTAAATCGGGCAAATAAGAGGCAACTTTGAGCGCGGGCGCTGTTTGGCATTCATCGCAATGGATTCGGTTTGTGTCTACCCATGAATCGGTTTCGGGAATGGACACCCCGCATGAGTAACAGGGGAGTCGGTAACGCCTGTGCCGATCGCGTTGCGGTGGCCCATGCCGAAGTGAGCTACTTTACCCGGCTCGCTTGGCGTTGACTATGAAAAGCTGCGCTCCGGCAGAGTGCAAGTCGATTAATGACGGTTCGGTTCGTCCGGCGCTTATGAAAGTTGTTTTTCGACGTAGATGTCGATCCAAAAATGAGACAAGTCGGCTTGATCTTTGTCGGGCAATACGGCAGTTTGCCGCAATCATTGAGGTCTAGGCCCCGGTTCCGAACAACGCGCCAACGCCAGCCGTGATGGCCATCGCCAGCGCGCCCCAAAGGGTAACGCGCAGGGAACCTGTGCGTATGCTGGAGCCGCCCGTGTGGGCCGCGATTCCGCCCAGAGCTGCCAGAAAAACCAGCGAAGTCACGAATATCCAGGCCAGGAGGCTTTTGGGAGGGGCCGCTATTACGACAAGGAGCGGCAGTGAGGCTCCGGCGGCAAAGCTTATGGCTGAGGCGGCGGCAGCCTGGAGGGGGCGGGCTTTGAGCGCTTCGGTAATGCCGAGTTCGTCGCGCAGGTGAGCGTCAAGGGCGTCATGGGCCATCAACTGTTCCGCAACTTTGCGGGCTAACGCTGGATCGAGGCCGCGCCCTACGTAGATGGCTGCCAGTTCCTTGTGTTCGCCTTCCGCGTCGGTAGCCAGCTCTTCTTCTTCGCGATCCACATCGGCTTTCTCGCTATCTGCCTGCGAATGGACGGAAACATATTCGCCTGCCGCCATCGACATTGCGCCGGCGACCAGACCTGCCGTGCCGGCGAGCAGAATAGAAGACTGAGTGGCGTGGGCGGCGGCAACGCCCATCGCCAAGCTGGCCGTCGACACAATGCCGTCATTGGCGCCGAGTACCGCAGCCCGAAGCCACCCCATGCGGTCGGTGTAGTGGCGTTCGCGATGACGATAAGGCATTTTGATAGGCCTTCAGTGGTCAGAGCATGCGCCGCAATGTGTTGTCCTTGCGACCGAAGTGATGCCAGAGCGCGGCAAGAATATGCAGCCCAATCACATAGTAGAACGCGGTTCCTACAGTGCCGTGGATATCCTCCCATTGCTTGGCCAATGCGTGATTGCCTGGGCCAAACAGCGGCGGCACTACCGTCATGCCGAATAAGACGAGAGGTTTACCTGCCAATTGCACAGTCACGATGCCCATGATGGGTTGCACGACCAGAAACAGGTACAGCGCGGCATGGGTAGCCTTGCTTAGTATCAGGCTAAAGCGATCGAGTCCTGGCACGATGGGCGGATGTGCGTTCGTGAGACGCACGAACAGCCGAGGGAGCACAAGCAAGAAAACGACAATGCCCGAAAGAGCATGCAGAGCTAATGCGTCACCGCGGCCGCTCCCCCGAGGCAGCATCTCTCGCAGGTTGATCGCAATATAGGCAACAAGAACCAGGCCGAAGATTATCCAGTGCAGCCGGCGCAGCAGGGGAGTATACCGAGCAGTTATCGTTGAATTCATCGATGATCCCTGAAGCGAATCCGGCCGCTGATCCGCGGCGCTAACGACGCTACTGTACCCAAACTTGCTGGCGCAATAAGAGAATGGTTCTTGCTTCGATTGTTGATACCGTCGAGTACGCCTGGTGAATCGTCATTGGAACGATCGACGAGCTGCCCCCAGATGTGTCTGATTCTACGGGAGCGTCGCTGGATTTGAAGGGGCGCGTCGAGGCGCTGAGCGCCAACTGATTTTGGCTGCGTTAGTGCAATCCGATAACAGCAAGGCGGGTGCCGCCCGTTTACTCGGCGTGAGCGAGCGGACGCTCTGGTACAAGCTGACGGCCTACCATATGTGACTTTGCGGCAGCTATGTGCCCTTCATATGACATAGATCAATGCTGCGGACACTCGTTTATCTACATGGGTACTCCGCGATGCGGGCGACCGCTTCGGCGCTAGCCTGCGGCCAATCGGAGGAGTAGCCATGCATTTCCACCGTCAATTTGTGGTTCTATCGCTTGCGACCTTGGCAGTTGCCATGAGCGGTTGTCAGGGTTACGTCAAGAAAACAGATTTCGACTCGGCCATTAGCGAGTTGCGAGCCAATGACCAGAAGCAGCAACAGGAAATCGACAATCTCACCCAGCAGATGGAGCGGCGAATGGCGGGTTATGACGCCAAGATCGCACAGATGAAAGGGCGTGTTCGTGT
>NZ_DATCRY010000048.1:0-13304 GCF_036568765.1 Dyella sp.
CTTCTGGGTCGGTTGGCACTATTCCCGCTACAACCGCCGGCTCTGTATCAACCTGATTCCGTTTATCACCATCTGGGTCACCCAGAGAGGGGGCGTAGCGCCACGAAAGACCTGACGGCTCCCCCTCACATTCCAACCACCACCAGCCCTACAGCGCGTCGCTAAGGCGCATATAACGAAGGAGCAATGCCATGAGTAAGTCTGGACTGATTGACCACCTGGTCGCCGCCACCGAGATCGGGACGAAGAAGGCCGCGTCGGACCTGCTGGATAAGCTGGCCGAGCACATTCACAAGTCGCTCAAAGGGGGCGATGAGGTAACCCTGCCGGGCATTGGCAAGCTGAAGGTCGCTCAAAAACCCGAGCGCACCGGGCGCAACCCGGGGACGGGCGAGCCGATGACCATCCCGGCGAGGCGCGTCGTTAAGTTCGTCACAGCGAAGGCGCTCAAAGACGGCGTCGCCGAGGCTTAATGCGAAACCGCGTCCTGCAAGGGACGCGGTCTACCGGGCGTGGTGGCCCGGTACTGATGAAGCAGCCCTAACAAGAATGAGCACTTCCCCGATGACGCCAGCGAGCCAACGCAGCCATTTAATTCGGCTGATTCATGTCGCCAAGCGCGACCTGTGTCTTACAGATGACGTCTACCGCGACATGCTCCAGCATGCGGTCGGTGCGTCGTCCGTCGCCAAACTGAGCGTCCGCCAGCTTGAACAAGTGCTCTCGACCCTCAAGAGCAGAGGGTTTGTCATCAAGAAAGCAGCGAAGAGGGTCGCTGCCGATAAGCCTGAGCAGCCTGTCGACCGGCATTCGCGCATGGTTCGCGAGCTTTGGATTGAATTACACAGCCTGGGCGCGGTGCGAGATAGCACAGAGGCTGCGTTGAATGGATTCGTGCGCCGGATGGTCGGCGTTGATGCCTTGCAATGGCTGTCAAACAAGCAGACCAGCGACGTTATCGAGCACCTTAAGAAGTGGCGCAGTCGAGTCATGGCAAAGCGGGGGTAGCGTTCCCGCGCCTGTATGGCTGTGTCAGCTCTTAGCCGTTCGACATGTAAATGAAGTGGCGTATCCTTTCTCCCAATCCCTATGGAGAGTCTGGAAATGAGTTCCGTACCCACTATGAAGAGTCGTGCTCCTGAGATGCTTCGCGAGCTGGAGCGCATCGTGGCCGAGCAGCTTCACATCGTCCCAGGGGTTTCGGCAGAAGCCGCCCAGCAGACAGCCCGACAGGTCGCTATGGAGTTCGCCCGCCAGTGGGGCGGTCAACAGGTTTACGTCCCTATGGGCAGGGCCTGGCTGATAGGGGAGCAGCACAAGCAGATCGTCGAGGCGGTCAGGGGCAACAACCACGCCCAAGTAGCTGCCCGATTCGGGGTCTCCGTCCAACACGTGTACCGCGTCTTGAGCCAGGCCCGGCGTGCTCGACTGGCGGTGTCCCCAGCTACGCCCCTGGCACAGATCGACCTGTTCCAGTCAGCAGAAGTGCGCTGAAGGTTGCCGCCGGCTACATTTCACCAGTGGCAATGTTGTTGCAGGACTGAGTTCGATTAGGTCCGGTTAGGCCCGATTAGGTTCGGAATTATCTCGCTCAGTACCCCTTAAATATCTCACTCCCCATCATTTAGGAACACCGAGGCGTTACCCCCTCGCCCCAGCCCTCTCCCCCGGCGAAGCCAGGGGAGAGGGAGCCTGACTGAGGCGAGCCTCAATACATCGCACTTGCGCGGACTGCTCCCTCTCCCCTGGCTTCGCCGGGGGAGAGGGGTGGGGTGAGGGGGGCTTTTCAGCACACCGACACCTACATCGTTCCAACAACAATCGTGCGCACCGCATCGATCACCCGCCCCGCGTCGTCATCGGACAAGCCCGGTGACAGCGGAATGCTCACCGTCTGCCGCCCCAGGCGCTGCGCAACCGGCCAGGCCTCGGGCTGCCAGCCAAGCTCCGCCTGGTAGTACGGATGCTCCGGAATCGAAAGATAGTGCACGCCCGTGCCGATGCGCGCCCGATTCATCGCTTCGAGGAACTCGTCGCGCTCGATCCCACAGCGTGCCGGATCGATCATCAAGGTATAGAGATGATAGCCATGGCGTGTATCGGGCTCCGGCGCTGCCGACAAGCCGATCGGCAGGTCGGCGAAGGCGGCGTCATAGCGGGCCCATAGCGCCTGGCGCCGTTGCCACCCGGCTTCCACGCGGGCCAGCTGATGTATGCCGATAGCCGCCTGCAAGTCCATCATGTTGTACTTGAAGCCGCATTCGATCACTTGGTAATGCTTGTAGCCCTTGTCGCCAAAACGGTGCCAGGCGTCGCGGCTCATCCCATGCAAGGCCAACATGCGTGCCCGGGCAATACGCTCCTCATCGCGCCCAAGGATCATGCCGCCTTCGCCGGTGACGACATTCTTGGTTGCGTAAAAGCTATAGCAGCCAAAGTCGCCGAAGGTGCCGGCCGCCTGACCACGGAACTCGCTTTCCACCGCATGCGCACAATCCTCGATCACCACCAGGTCGTGCTTGCCAGCGATCGCCATGATCCGGTCCATGGCGCAGGGCCGGCCGGCAAAGTGCACCGGCAGGATGGCGCGGGTACGCGGCGTAATGGCTGCGGCAATCGCGTCCGGATCGATGTTCTGGGTGACCGGGTCCACATCGGCCAGGACGGGCTTCAGCCCCGCATGCAGGATCGCATTTACAGTCGCACAAAAGGTCAGCGGCGTGGTGATGACCTCGCTGCCCGGCTCCAGGCCGGCTGCGACCATGCTCACGTGCAGCGCGGCCGTACAGGAATTGACGGCCGCTACCTGACTGGACGCAACCCCACGCCAGGCGGCGAAGTCCCGTTCGAACTGTGCCACCCGGGGCCCCGTACCCAGCCAGCCTGAACGAAGGCAGGCCTCGACTTCGGCAATCTCCTCCTCACCGATCGAGGGGGCGCCGAAGATCAGGAATGGGGCTTGCATAGCTTCTGACATGGGAACTTCACGCAAAGATCGCCGTTCTATCGCAAAACTCACTGCGCCGTCCATGCGGCCTGCTGCGGTGCGGGAAAGGTGAAGAACTTGCGCCCCGCCGCGTCGTCTGTGCGCCGGTTCACTGACCGGACGTCAACTTCGCGCAATAGATGACCGGTCGGCCCAAGTGCGGTAAATTCCTCTTCAATCAGGGGGCTGGACGAACATTATGTCATCGCAACTGCAACCATCGCTGGCCGGCCTGTCGGGCATGGCCAGGCGTCTGGTCTCCGAAGGGGTACTGCCCGAGACCGATGTACGCAAAGCGGTCAACGAATCGACCCAGCAGAAGACCAGCCTCGCTGCCTGGCTGCTCGATCACAACCTGGTCGATAGCGCCAAGCTGACGCAAGTGGCCTCGCTCGAATTCGGCATGCCGATGATGGATGTGTCGGCGATCAACCCGGCCTTGATGCCGCTCAACCTGATCAGCGAAGCGCTGATCAACAAGCATCAGGCCCTGCCGTTGTTCAAGCGCGGCAAGCGCCTGTTCATCGGCATCGCCGACCCGATGCAATCGCATGCCTTGGACGAGATCAAGTTCAACTCCAATTGCATGGTGGAGCCGATCCTGGTCGAACGCAGCCAACTGCTGCGGGTGATCGAAAACGTACTTAATGCGATGAGCAACGCCGTCCCCGATATGGGCGGCGGCGATCTCGATGAGCTGGCGCTGGAGGGCGGCGACGACGAGGCCGAGCAGACCGGCATCGACGCGAACGCGAACGAAGACGCGCCGGTGGTGAAGTTCGTCAACAAGATCCTGGTCGATGCAATCCGCCGTGGGGCCTCGGATATCCACTTCGAGCCCTTCGAAACGCAATATCGCGTGCGCCTGCGCATGGACGGCATGCTGCGTGCGGTCGCCAGTCCGCCGATGAAGCTGGCCTCGCGCATCGCTTCGCGACTGAAGGTCATGTCCGGCCTGGATATCGCCGAGCGCCGCGTGCCGCAGGACGGCCGTATCAAGCTCAACCTGTCCAAGAGCCGCGCGGTCGACTTCCGCGTCAGCACCCTGCCGACCCTGTTCGGCGAAAAGATCGTGCTGCGTATCCTGGACGGCTCTTCGGCCAAGCTGGGCATCGACAAGCTCGGTTACGAGGAAGTCCAGAAGAAGCTTTATCTCGAAGCGATCCACAAGCCTTACGGCATGGTGCTCGTCACTGGCCCGACTGGCTCGGGTAAGACGGTCTCGCTGTATACGGCGCTCAATATCCTCAACACCGCCGAGCGCAATATCTCCACGGTCGAGGATCCGGTCGAAATCCGCGTCGAAGGCATCAACCAGGTCCAGCAGAACACCAAGCGCGGCATGACCTTCGCCGCCGCGCTGCGCTCGTTCCTGCGCCAGGACCCGGACGTGATCATGGTCGGCGAAATCCGCGACCTGGAAACCGCCGAAATCGCCATCAAGGCGGCGCAGACCGGCCATATGGTGCTGTCCACCCTGCATACCAACGATGCGCCGCAGACCATCTCGCGCCTGATGAACATGGGCATCGCGCCCTACAACATTACCTCGTCGGTGACCCTGGTCATCGCCCAGCGCCTCGCCCGCCGCCTGCACGACTGCAAGCGTGAAATGGCCATCCCGCCCGAACAATTGATTGCCGCCGGCTTTACCCAGGCCGAGATCGACGCTGGGCTGAAGGTCTACGAGGCGGTCGGCTGCGATGCCTGCAACGAGGGCTACAAGGGCCGCGTGGGTATCTACCAGGTCATGCCTATGATCGAAGATATCCAGAAGATCATCCTGCAGGGCGGCAACGCCTTGCAGATCGCCGAGGTCGCCCGCCAAGCCGGGGTTAACGACCTGCGCGCCTCCGCCCTGGAGAAGGTCAAGCACGGCGTGACTAGCCTGGCCGAGATCGACCGTGTGACCAAGGACTGATCCCCCGGTCGATTTGGGATGCTTTTAACGTTTAACTTGCGCTCGGCTCCACGGATTGATCGGCGCAAATGGCATAAGCTGTGAAAAATCGTGCCCTTAGGATGGTAAATAAGGGCCGGATCGAATCATCGGGGGAATCTAAGCGCATGGCCACGGCTACCACAACCGCAAACAAGGCGCGCTCGCTCGGAGCTCAGCGTGCGGAGGTCAGTGCGCTGACCGTCTACGAATGGGTGGCGCTGGACAAGCGCGGCAAGCGCATGAAAGGCGACATGCCGGCCAAGAACGCCTCGCTGGTCAAGGCGGAGCTGCGGCGCCAGGGCATGAATCCCCAGACGGTGCGCGAACGGCCCAAGCCGCTGTTCGGATCCACCGGCAGCACGGTCAAGCCGCGCGACGTGGCGATCTTCAGCCGCCAGATCGCCACCATGATGGCGTCGGGCGTACCGATGGTGCAGTCCTTCGACATCATCGCCGATGGCCAGAAGAACCCCCGCTTCAAGAACATCCTCACCGACGTCAAGCAGAGCATCGAAGGTGGCGCAGCCCTGCACGAAGCGCTGGGCAAGTACCCAGTGCAGTTCGACGAGCTCTATCGCAACCTGGTGCATGCTGGCGAATCGGCCGGTGTACTCGACACGGTGCTCGATACGGTCGCTACCTATAAGGAGCGCATGGAAGCGATCAAGAGCAAGATCAAGAAGGCCATGTTCTACCCCATTATGGTGCTGGCAGTAGCCTTCCTGGTCTGTGTGATCATGCTGTTGTTCGTCGTACCGGTATTCGAGCAGACCTTCAAGGATGCGGGCGCTGAACTGCCCGCACCCACTATGATCGTAGTCGCCGCTTCCAAATTCATGCAGTCGTATTGGTGGGCCTTGTTAGTCGGTGTCGTGGGCAGCATCGTTGTGTTCGTGATGGCGAAGAAGCGGTCTGTGAAATTTGCTCACTTCCTCGATCGCCTGTCGCTCAAGATCCCCGTCATCGGCAACATCATGCGCAACTCCGCCATCGCGCGTTTCGCCCGCACATTGGGTGTCACCTTCCGCGCCGGTGTGCCGCTGGTGGAAGCAATGGAAGCCGTGGCCGGTGCCACCGGCAGCATCGTCTACGGTGAGGCCATCCTGCAGATGCGCGATGATGTCGCCGTCGGCCATCAGTTGCAGCTATCCATGCGCCAGACAGGCCTGTTCCCCAACATGGTGGTGCAGATGACGGCCATCGGCGAAGAATCCGGCGCCCTGGACAGTATGCTGTTCAAGGTGGCCGAGTTCTACGAGGAAGAGGTCAACAACGCCGTGGATACGCTATCCACCCTGCTCGAGCCGATGATCATGGTCATCCTGGGCGGCCTGGTCGGCGGCATGGTGGTCGCCCTCTACCTGCCGATCTTCAAGCTCGCCGGTACAGTGTAAGCTTCGCGCTCGGAGCCCCTCTCCCGCCGGGAGGGGGGCTTTGTCTTATCTACGCTCTGGGAATGCGCATGCTCGTGCTCGACCTCTGGATCTGGATCGTTATCGCCGCCGTCCTCGGCCTGCTGGTCGGCAGCTTCTTGAACGTGGTTATCCTGCGCATGCCGCCGCGCATCGAGGCGATGTGGAAGCGCGAAGCACGCGAGATACTCGAACTGCCCGCGGACGAAAGCCCGCTGCCGCCCGGCATCGTCGTGGAGTCTTCGCACTGCCCGCATTGCAAACACAAGCTCGCGGTCATCGACAATATTCCGCTGTTCGGCTGGCTGCTGCTGCGCGGCCGCTGCCGTTATTGCAAGGCGAGGATTTCGATCCAGTACCCGCTGGTGGAATTGCTGACGGGCGTGCTCAGCGCGCTGGTGGTGGCGAAGTTCGGTGTCGACTGGCCCACCCTGGCCGGTCTGGTCTTTACCTGGCTGCTGATCGCCCTGGCCGGCATCGATTTCCGCACGCAGTTGCTGCCCGATCAATTGAATTATCCGCTGCTATGGCTCGGCCTGCTGCTCAGCCTATGGACGTACTTCACGACGCCGAATCTCTCTATCGTCGGCGCAGCGGTGGGCTACCTCAGCCTGTGGAGCGTCTACTGGCTGTTCAAGCTGCTGACTGGCAAGGAAGGCATGGGCTATGGCGACTTCAAGCTGCTCGCCGCCATGGGAGCCTGGATGGGTCCCTCTGCCCTGCTGCCGGTCATACTGCTGTCCTCGCTTGTCGGCGCGCTGTTTGGCGTGGTGCTGATCGCGATGCGCCGGCTCGGCCGAGAAGTACCGATGCCGTTCGGCCCTTTCATTGCGATGGCCGGCTGGGTCTGGTTCATGGCCGGTGGCGAGCTGTACCAGTGGTACCTGCGCGTCTACGGGATATAGATGAAGGCCCACAAACCCTTTGTGGTAGCGCTTACCGGCGGGATTGCCGCTGGCAAAAGCGCGGTAACTCGCCTGTTCGAAGCTCACGGCGTGGCGATCTATGACGCCGATATCGCGGCTCGTGCCGTAGTGGCGCCAGGCAGCGAAGGGCTGCAAGCAATTGCCGAAGCCTTCGGGCCGGAAGCGCTCGATGCGCAAGGTCAGCTCGATCGGGCGGCGATGCGCAGGCTGGTCTTCGCCGACGATCTCGCGCGACGCACACTGGAAGGCATTACCCATCCACGGATCCGTCAGTGGCTGCACGATCGCGCTCTCGCCGACCGTGGTCCGTATTGCTTGCTGGCGATTCCGCTGCTGGCGGAAAACATGGCGCATTACCGCTGGGTCGATCGCGTGCTGGTAGTGGATGCACCGTATGCCGTGCGGCTGGAGCGTCTGGTTCGCCGCGATGGGATCGATGCCGAGCTGGCACAGCGCATGCTCGATCGGCAGGCCTCACGCGAGCAGCGACTGGCAATTGCTGACGATGTGATTGAGAACGACAAGGATGAAGCAGCCCTGGCTGCGGAAGTCGAGCGATTGCACGGGATCTATTCGGAACTGGCCCGCCGCAGATGAAGGCTTTCGAAAGTCCTATGGTCTCGACGAGGACCAGCGGCGAGGCACGATTGTCGCGACTGAAGTCGCTCCCACATCACTAGGCTGGCCTTTCCTATCTCTGTGGGAGCGACTTCAGTCGCGACAGTTCGAAGCGCTATCGCACAGGTTTCGACGACCTCCAGGCCGCCCCGCCCCGAGAGGCAGCCGCTTTCTCTGCAACGCTTATGTCGCGACTAAAGTCGCTCCCACATCACCAGGCTGGCCTTCCTATCCCTGTAGGAGCGACTTCAGTCGCGACAATTCGAAGCGCTATCGCACAGGTTTCGACGGCCTCCAGGCCGCTTAGCCCCAGAAGCCCCGGATGCCAGCGACACCTTGTGCGCCGTGCTCTTTGGCCATCGCCACGTGGCCAGTGGCCAAACCGCCAAGCGCATAAACCGGTAACGAAGCCGATTCCGCCAAGACTGCAAAATGCTCCCATCCCAACGGCTCCGTGCCAGGATGGCTCGCCGTCGGCAAGACGGGCGACAAAGTCGCGAAATCTGCACCTATCGCGACCGCACATGTCAGCTCGTCGGCATCGTGGCAGCTCACTGCGATCAGTTGCCCAAGCGGCAGAGGCCGCTCGTCCCCGCATGCTCGCAATTGCTTACGCTTCAACTGCACGCCAATGCCAAGCTCGCGCGCCCCGTCAATATCGCCATTAAGCAGCAAACTCGCACCGGCGGCGCGCGCTGCCGGCAATAATGCTGCGGCAAGCTCCCGCACGGCCTCCACCGGCCACACCGGAAACCGCAGTTGCAAAAGCCGCGTCCCCTGCTCCAGCGCTGCCTCGATCCGGGCACGCCAGGCGTCGCGCTCACCGACCACGGCGTCTGCCGGCGTAATGACATAGCGCTCGGGCAAGCGCAGCGCCTGCAGGATGGGCCGGTCGGCCGGTGCGAGTTCGGCAAGATCTATGGCGCCCGGCTCCTGCCAACGCAGCGCTTGCCCCTCCAACGAGGCCGGCTCGCCCTGCCAACACTCCACGATGCGCGTATCCAGGCACAAGGCACCGCGTTCGTAACGCCACGGCACACGAATCAGCGGAATACTGCTTTCGATGGAAATGCCCAGTTCTTCGCGCAGCTCTCGAGCCAGCGCCGCTTCCGGCGCCTCGCCCGGCTCGCACTTGCCCCCTGGAAATTCCCATAGCCCGGCCAGATGCTTGCCGGGCGGCCGCTGCGCCAGCAGCACGCGGCCTTCGGCGTCACGCAGGACGCCGGCCATGACATGGATGGGCGGCGCCATGCCGAAGCGCGCGGTCAGGCGCTACGGATGTATTCGACCATATCGAAGTCGTACTTATGGTCGGCATCTTTCTTGTGGTGCACGCGGGAGACTTCGGTCCAATCGCTGAAATGCACGCCAGGGAAGAAAGTATCGGCGCCGTCGGTGGCTGCATTGACCCAGGTGAGGTACATGCGGCGCGCCAATGGCAGAGCTTCGGCGTAAACCTGGGCACCGCCGATCACCATCAGACCGGTATCGCCACAACGCGCCTGTGCCTCTTGTACGGACCGCACGGTGATCTGACCTGGAAACGGCGCTTCGTGCTTGCGGGTCAGTACGAGGTTCTGTCGATCCGGCAGGGTCCGCCCCACGGAAATAGCTGTGTTGTAACCCATCAGCACGTACTTGCCGAGCGTGAGCTGCTTGAACCAGCGCAGATCGTCCGGGAGATGCCAGGGGAGCTGGCCTTGGCGGCCGATGGCGGAATTTTCATCCAGCGCGGCGATCAACGAAATAGCCATGGAAATCCTAAGGTTCGGCGGCATGGAAACAACGGCCAGGGCACAAAATGCCCGGCCGATTGCATCGAATATTAACAGGAACGCCTAGCCTGACGTTGGCCGCGCCCCTACTGCCGAATCGCGTTCGCTCGTTGGCTGGGCTCGCTCTGGCCGATGCCCGCAGGTGCGCATCGACCGGGATGCGGACGCCATCCCCCGGCATCGGCCGATAATTTGGGCGATCATGCGGGTAAGCGGCATGTAACGAGCCTGGAACGAGTTGTTCGCGCGATCCATGCTCACACCCGTCTCAGAACCACGTTTCTCCAGTTGCTTTTGCCATCCCGGAAATCGACTGCCTCGCCGTCGCTGGTAAAGAACAGCCCCTTTTCGTGCTCGACGATCAGCTTCACGCCGTTGATGAAGAGGTAACCGTTGCGCCTTTCGATAGATACGTCCAGCGCGGGCTTGCCCCATTGATAAGCGGTGTATTTGCCTTCGTAGGCCGTCCAATGACTGGAATCGGGGCCTTTCGGATCGGCAGGCCCTTCGTTGTAGTCCACGCCGGCTTCGCCTTCACTGCACTCCAGATGCGCCGGCAAACTGCCTGCGGCCGGGCTGAGGCGCCATTGGACAAGGTCGCCTGACGCGTCAGCCGTGTAGTAGATGTCCGGGGCGGCGACGATGAGCGGCGCATCGGTTTCTATGGCCTCGGATTTGAACCGCAGGCCGTCGCCATCCTCGCGAATAGTCACAACAAGATTGCGACCGACGTAGCTTCCGGAGATTGCCTTCTTTAACGCAGGCGTAGGGCGAATAGCGCCTATATCGTTCGCGGCCAACCTCGGGCGCGGCGCTCCGAAGCGTGCGGCGAGGATCCCGTCGACCAGCTTCTTGCCGAACCGGTACGGTGCGGACACAGGGCGATTGAACATGGCCGCCCAGGCCACTTGGGCCTCAGGGCAATAGATGAATACGCACCCGAACCCGAACCCCCCGCCCTTGTGGCTCAGAACACGAACAGGCGTATCCCCGTAACGCACTTCGTTGCGGATCACACCCAACCCGTAATCGCCTCCAAGCCCGAATCCGTGCATTTCCTTCCAAAGGTTCTCATCGAGGAGCTTACCGCTCCCGCGACCTTGGTCCAGATGGAATGCAGCGTATGTCGCCATGTCGCGCGCGCTGATATACACGCCGCCGGATGCGACCAGCGGCGTCACCAGGGGTACGGTCTCGTACCCCTCGACATGTCCCACCGCCCTGTTCTTGCGCGCGGTGTAGACGTCGGCGTCAGCGGTGCTATCGCGCATCCCCAACGGTTCGAACAGCTTTTTCCGCAACCATTCGGCGTAGCTCACGCCTGTGCGCTCTTGAAGAATGAATCCCGCCAGGTCGTATCCAAGATTCGAGTAACGATACCGATCGCCGACCGGGTAACGAAGCCATGTGTCACAAATGCTATGCACGTGCTTCGCAAAGCCCGCGGCGCCGGGATCGTAGTTATTGCCTACGGGCGCCTCGTGCGTAAATCCCGCACGGTGGCTGAGCAGCAATCGCAAGGTAATCCTGTCCTGGGCCTTGGCTTCGAAGCGGCTGTTCACCCGAAACCAGGGAAGATATTTGGAGATGGGAACGTCCAGATCGAGCAGCCCTTCTTGCACAGCCAGCAAGACCCCTACGGAGGTGAAATTCTTGGACGTGGATTGAATACTGAAGATCGTCTCCTGGTCGACCGGCCGCGCCTCTTTCCCCCCGGTCGTTCCGAAGCCTTCCACCCAAACAGGCTTGCCGTTCTCCAGCAAACAAACAGACGTCCCTTCAATCCCGTGGGTCGTCATCGCTTCGACGATTGCCGCCCGCTCGGCCTTGGCGAGCGAATCCAGCGATGGGTTAGCCGCACGCGGCACCGGCCCGGCCTTGGAAGCCTCGCCCATGCCGACGAGTCCGACCGCCATGCCTGTCGCGGCACACGCCAGGAAAGTTCGGCGGCTCTTGTCATGAGCCATCTTTTTATAAGTCATGGAGCGGTCTCCTGCGTCTATGGGTGAGGTGTGCTATCGGATGCGCGGCGCGGTGCGAAAATGCGTCCGAGAACGTCAGGCGAAGAAGGCTGGCGATACAAATGCGGCACACGCAGGCCTTCGTGCCAATCGATTTCGAGGGTCCGAACGATATCCATATAAGCAAGCTTCAGCCGTATCGGTGCTTTCGCATGCCGGGCTGGACGGAGCGCTTCCCGCAGGGATTCCAAGGACCACGGCCCGCCGTTTACCGCGGTAATGCGCCAGCCGCTTGCCATGGCGTGCTGGGCAGCAGGAGAGCCGGATGCGACATCCTGGATGGTTCCATCCTGAGCGATCCAGAAGCCCAGCGTCGTGGAGAAGTTGAAGGCACCGCCGTCCTTCTGAACACTGTCGGCGAAACGATTGGGCGTATCGTCGTAGGTAACGGACCAGCCCGCTTCATGCAGACCGTTCAAGGGAACAGGCGCACCCGCACGGTCGATACGCGATGCGAAGAACGTCTCCCAATCGATATCCGCGACGGCGTGGAGCGCTTGCATGACATCCGATCTCCGATACGCCAGAACGCCACCCGGAACATCTCGCTGGGCAAAGAAGGCCCGGCAGAAATCATCGAGCGATCGAGCACCATGGGTCGATTGACGGATGAGTACGTCTGCCTCAAGCCATATCAGCATGCCCTCGTTGTAGTAATCGGCACCTCGCCGGTCCGCGCTGCCTTCGAATGGCGCATCCGCAAAGCCCGGGATCGCCACAGCGGTATCGGCCACGCTGCGCCAGCTCCTTCCCGGCCGGCCGTATTGAACTTGCGCCGCAACGTAGGCCAGATAGTCGAGGGTCTGTTCCTTAGTTGCCAATCCGCTCCGCGTCGGAAGCACGACGTCGCCGTAGTATCGCGTCAGACCTTCGTAGATCCACAGCAGCTCGTCGTTCATCGGCTGCTGGAAATTCGCTGTCACCAAGCCGGCGGGACGCCGGAACTTGCCATTCCAGGCGTGAAATAGTTCGTGCGGCAATACCGTCCAACGGTACGCTCTCGACCCGTCTCGAAAAAAATCCGCGGCCTCGCGCACATCGGAGCTTTCGCGATGCTCCGTTCCGTCATGGGTCAGCACATCGCTCAAAGCGAGCAGCCAGACATAATCGGCGCGTTCTGGCTTGCCGACGACCGCAACCGTTTCGTCGATCAAGCGACCAAGTGCGTCCACCGCCTTTCGATCTGCGCCGGGACTCGCTTTATCGTCCGCGGCGATCCATAGCCTCGCATGCATCGCCCGACTAGGAATAGCCACCGACCGGGTGTGCTCGCCGGCGAGCAGTGGAGAATCGACCAACCGAGAAAGCGGCACGATCGGCAGGGTCACTGTCCCATCCGTATTTCGCGTTCCGATCAGGGCTCCGTCATAGGTCCATCCACGCGGAAACTGCACGCTGGCATGTACAAGCAACGAGTCAGCACGGGCATCGGCCGGATAAAGCAGCAGCTGGCCGAAAAGAATCTCCAATAGATGCGGTGTGACATTCGGCGACTTCCCGAACCCGGTCCCAAAAGACACCGATGGAGAAACATAGTCAAAGTCGACATCGATGGTGTAAGTGTCGGCGGGAACATCGACATGGAACAGGAAAGCATCGCCACCGTCCCGCGTCCAGCCAAGCG